>NZ_JABBAM010000060.1 GCF_018607965.1 Planktotalea sp. | reverse complement strand
CCGGATCGAAGGATCGTTGTTTACGCACTCGCAATTTTTGTGTGCGTCTTTCTAGGCCCCTTCGAAACAGGCCAGGATTTAGAACTTTGGGACCGCGTCGCATTCTGGACAGTTGGTACTAGTGCCGTTGGCTTTTTCATTGAAGTTTGTATTTTGACGGCACTCCAAAGCGCATGGCTGTCACGTATCCCGCTTTTTTTTCAGCTTGTAATTGGATCCGGCATCGGAAGCATCCCGGGTGCATCCTTCATGATCGCACTGAACAGAGTGTTTCGGCCAGAACACCTAGATGGCATGGGTTTTCCTGTCCTTTGGCTAAAAGTAACAATCATGGCGATCCTAATTTCAGGAATGGAAATTCTCATCTGGTCTCGGTTTAAAACCCCGTCCACCTCCCTTAGTACACCTCCCTCCAGCCTAACGCCGCCTGGCGCTGCCCCCCAAGCAGCAACAACAAACCCACTTCTCCAATCCTACAAAACGTCTCGACTACGGATGCGCCTTCCAGCACGACTGCGCGAGGGCCAGATCATCTCAATGTCCATGCAAGATCATTATGTAGAAATCACAACGACCCTTGGCAATGACATGCTATTGATGCGTCTCAGCGATGCGATAGATCTTCTGGATGGTAAGCCTGGTGTACAAACGCACCGATCCCATTGGGCCGCACGTTCGCACGCGGAAAGTCTGACCAAGGTCGCACGCCGCCACGAACTCCTTCTAAGTGATGGGCGCACTCTGCCCGTAAGCAGCAGTTACAAAGGCACTGTCAAAGCGATGCTCAACGAAAAAGGGCAGACCTAAGCCTGCCCCCCTATCGCGTCATATAATCAAATTTACATGTTCGGATAGTTTGGTCCGTCACCACCTTGCGGTGTGACCCACGTGATATTCTGGCTTGGGTCTTTGATGTCGCAGGTCTTGCAATGCACGCAGTTCTGGAAGTTGATCACAAACTTCTCGTCCACCACTTCGTAAACACCCGCTGGGCAATAGCGCTGCGCAGGCTCTGCATAGGTCGGCATGTTCACAGCCATCGGAATTGACGGATCGGTCAGCTGCAAATGCGCCGGCTGGCTTTCCTCGTGGTTGGTAAAGCTGAACGCCACGTTCGTCAGACGATCAAAGCTTAGCGTGCCATCAGGCTTAGGATAATCGGTAGGCTTGTGCTTGCTCGCTTCTTCCGTGGACGCCGCATCAGATTTACCGTGCTTTAACGTGCCAAACAAAGAGAACTTAAAGATCGACTGGAACCACATGTCAAAGCCACCAAACGCCATGCCACCCAAAGGACCAAAGCGCGCGTTCAAAGGCGCAACATTACGAACAGTTTTCAAATCCTTGCCCACGACGCCGTCTTTCAAGGACGCAGTATAGTCGTCCAAAGTATCGCCAGAACGACCCGCATCAATCGCCTTGAACGCCGCCTCAGCCGCCTCAATGCCCGAATGCATCGCGTTATGGTTGCCCTTAATGCGCGGCAGGTTCACAAGACCCGCCGAACATCCAAGCAGCGCACCACCGGGGAAGGCGACCTCTGGAATGGACTGGAAACCACCCTTGGTCACAGCGCGCGCACCATAAGAAATCCGCTTACCGCCCTTCAGCAGTTCCGCAACTTTCGGGTGATGCTTGAAACGTTGGAATTCCATGTAGGGGAACATGTAGGGATTCTTGTAGTTCAGGTCGATGATGTAGCCAACATACACTTGGTTGTTATCGAGGTGGTAAATGAACGACCCGCCGCCGTTCTTGAACCCTAATGGCCAACCCAATGTGTGCGTAACTTCGCCCTCATTGTGCTTTTCTGGATCAACTTCCCAGATTTCCTTCATCCCCAGACCGAACTTGGTCACGTCAGAGCAGGAATCCAGATCGAACTTCTGGATCACTTCTTTGCTCAGCGATCCGCGTACACCCTCAGACAGGAACACGTACTTACCGTTCAAAACCATACCAGGCTCATAGCCGTCGCTTGGCGTGCCGTCCGCATTCTTGCCAAATTCACCCGCAACAACGCCCTTAAGTTCGCCGTTCTCGCCGTAGATCAGCTCAGAACACGCCATGCCGGGGAAAATTTCAACGCCCAAACCCTCGGCCTGCTCCGCCATCCAGCGACACACGTTGCCCATGGAAACGATGTAGTTGCCGTGGTTGTTCATCAAAGGCGGTAAAATGAAATTAGGGATACGGATTTGGCCCGCCTCACCCAACATATAAAAGTTGTCTTCCTTCACAGGCACATTCAACGGCGCCCCTTTTTCTTTCCAATCGGGCATCAAGCGATCCAAACCCGATGGATCAAGCACTGCGCCCGACAGAATATGCGCGCCCACTTCGGAGCCCTTTTCCAGAACGACAACCTCCAGATCGGCGTTCAATTGCTTAAGACGGATTGCAGCCGACAGGCCAGCGGGGCCCGCGCCGACGATTACAACGTCATAGTCCATTGCCTCACGTGTCATATCAGACATAGCGGCTCCTCTCCCGAAATTGAAAATCCTTCACATTGGCGTAGCAAGGCCCGCAACACATGGTCAATTGCAACGACACGTAAATCGGCGCAAATTGGCACAAAAACCAAACTCTTTTACCGAATGCGCGGATATGCGCATCACCGCTTGCATTTGCCCCCCTGCTCAGGGCAATCTCAGGCTCGAAAACGTAACGTTCCACCGCGCCGGCCAGTCCGGCGTTTTTCTGTCGCGAGACAGTCCAAAGTTAACGAGGGCCGGCCATGGAAAAGATACCGATGACCAAATCGGGGCACACAGCGGTAGAAGTTGAGCTGAAATTGCTCAAGACCGTGGAACGTCCCAATATCATCGCAGCAATCGCAGAAGCCCGCGAGCATGGCGATTTGTCCGAAAACGCCGAATACCATTCTGCGCGCGAAAAACACAGCTTCATTGAGGGCCGTGTTAAACTACTTGAGGGCATCTTGTCCTTGGCCACCGTGATCGATCCTGCGACCCTAAAAGGTCCAATCAAATTCGGCGCGACGATCACATTGGTTGACGAAGACACCGATGACGAAAAGACGTGGCAGATCGTTGGTGAACACGAAGCCAATATTGAGGGCGGTATGTTGAATATCAAATCCCCTATCGCACGCGCTTTGATTGGCAAGGACGAAGGTGATACTGTCGAAGTACGCACCCCCGGTGGCACTAAATCCTACGAAGTTTTAAAAGTCGAATATATCTAAAACATTACTGACTAGAGCGAAAGAAGTGAGCATGGCTGACGGCTCTGACGGAAAATCAACACCATTGGGCATCTATGATCGCCCTAGAAAGTCCTCGATCACGGGGATTGAAATCATTGCCATTGCGCTCAGCGCTTTGTGGCTGCTCAGTGCTGCGATATTCTTTATTACGCTCCCGACAGAGGCAGCACCTGATGGCACTGGTGGACTGCGCTTCTTGATGACGATGCTTGCCATCTTCATGCCCGTCGCCATGATCTGGGTCGCGGCAACGGCTGCGCGTTCCAGCCGCGTGATGCGCGAAGAAAGCCAGCGTTTGCAGGCCGCAATTGACGGCATTCGCCAAGCCTACGTCGCCCAAAGTCAGGGCCGCGACATGGCCGCCGAACCTTCTGTGAACCGCAAGCTCGATGAAATCGCCGCAGCACAGCGCAAGACTGAAACAACCTTGGCGACCCTTTCAACCAAGCGCGACACAGCCCCCGTGCGCAAATCCGCGCCCGCCGAACCCACAGCCGTTGGTTCAAACGAACAACCCAGCCTCGCGCTTGGCACGCAAGCCGCCGAGTTAGAGCCACCGCTCGAACGCGAAGATTTCATTCGTGCGCTCAATTTCCCAGAGGACGCTGACGACAAAACAGGTTTTGATGCGCTACGCCTCGCGCTCAAAGATCGCAAAGCCGCACAATTGATCCAAGCGGCACAGGACGTGCTGACATTGCTCAGCCAAGATGGCATTTACATGGACGACCTTCGCCCGGACGCCGCGCGCCCTGAAATCTGGCGCAGCTTTGCGGCGGGCGAACGCGGTCGCGCAATCGCGGCTCTTGGCGGCATTCGTGATCGATCATCCCTCGCATTATCTGCGGCACGCATGAAGCAAGACACGATTTTTCGCGACGCCGCACATCACTTCTTGCGCCGTTTCGACAAAAGCTTTTCTGAATTCGAAGAAATCGCATCAGATGCCGAAATCGCCACTCTATCCGGTACGCGCACAGCGCGCGCGTTCATGCTTTTAGGCCGCATCTCAGGCACGTTCGACTAGGGTTTAGAACAAGCCAAATGGGATATATTTAACGGACGTTCCATGCGTGATCTCAAGCGCACCGTCGGGCAATTCCACCAGCCCCTCGGCCCAGCTTAACCCACTAATCCGCCCTGACCCTTCAGACTTGAACACGTCAACCTGACCGTCTAGCAGGCGCGCGCGCAAGTATTCGCGCCGTCCTGCCTTCTTATGCTTTGCAAATCCTGCAGGAACCATAAATCCTTGCGGCTCTGTCCAGCCTGCACCGGACAATAAATTCAAAGCGGGTCGCGCGAAAATCAGCGTACAGACCAGCGCGGCAACAGGATTTCCAGGCAATCCAAAAATCGGAACGCCCGCCCACATGCCCAACGCCAAAGGGCGCCCCGGCTTCAAAGCAATGCGCCACATCGCCAGCGATCCCGTCTCGTTCAAAAGCGCAGACATATGATCCTCGTCCCCAGCAGATGCACCACCCGACGTCAGGATCGCATCGCACTTTTTAGCACCCGCATCTAACATATTCTGCAAAACATCACGTTCATCAGGCGCGCGCCCAAGATCAATCGCCTCCATCCCCCAAGCGCGCAATTGGGCCAGCAACATAGGGCGGTTCGCATCATAAATTTGACCCGCCACAGCGTCATCCCCTGCCTCAACCAATTCATCGCCCGTCGACAAAACACCAACGCGCAAGGCTTCAAACACGTGTACCTCAGCAACACCAACCGCACTCAAAAGTGCCGCGTCCGCAGGGGTCAATCGCCGCCCAGCACGCAAAATGACATCACCCGCAACAACATCCTCGCCCGCACGCCTCGTGTTGCTGCCCGCCTTGATCGGCCCATTAAACGCGATCCGCGCACCATCCGTGCGCACATCTTCTTCCAAGACAACCGTATCGACACCGTCTGGCAACGCAGCACCCGTCAAAATACGCAGCGCATTCCGCGTCGCAACACGCGCCTCAAACCGCAAACCCGCAGCAGCACGCCCCTGCGCAAGCGGCAATTCATAGGGTCCGTCACCCATCAAAGCCACGTGTGCAAAGCCATACCCGTCAACTGCCGTATTCGGCTCTGGCGGGTTAGAGCGCATCGCAATAACGTCCCGCGCCAAGATTAAGCCAACTGCATCACCAACCTTGCAAACACGTGTTCCCGCAACAGGTGCCAGCCTGTCGCGCAGCATCGCAAGTGCTGCATCGACCGGCGTCCAATCGACACCAGCAGGCAAGGCAAAGCAATCATTGGACAATTTGGGCGCTTCTAATTTGCTCATACCGCACGCTCCGCCAATCCAACATCGCGCAGAATAAAATCCGCAATCTCGCCCGTCGCATTCAGATCAAACACAGGCCGATCCACCTCCAGCGCACAATCAGACGCAAACGCGTGCACCGTGTCATCCGCAATCAGCGCGTTGCCCGTCTCACTACGATGCGCTTCAATCTTCGGATGTTTGTCGCGCTTGTACCCCTCGACCAAGATCAGATCGACCGGCGCAAGCTTTGTGAGCAAGTCGTCCAAGCTCGGCTCGTCTTCGCCCTCAAGTTCATGCATCAACGCAAAGCGATTGCGCGAGGCCAATAACACCTCGCGCGCACCTGCAGCACGGTGGCGATAGCTGTCTTTTCCGGGGTGATCCACGTCAAAACTATGGTGTGCATGTTTGACCGTAGACACCGAAAACCCGCGCGCACTGATCTCTTCAACCAAGCGTTCCATCAAACCCGTCTTACCCGCATTCTTCCAGCCAACGACACCGTAAATATTCATAGCAATCCCTCGACACGCGCCAAATCTTCAGGCGTGTTCACATTGAAAAACGGATCGAACGGCGAGTTCGGAAACATCGCTTCGCGCCCACCATGTTGATCACTCCACATCACAACCTTGCGCAAACCACCGTTCAAAGCGGTCCGCAGATCATCGCGCAAGGCAACGGGCCACAGCCCAAACGTGGGATGGCGGTTACGCCCACGCTGCGTGTCTGGCGTCGCGGCAAGCACCAAAGGCGCGTCCATGCCAACAGCTTCCATCATCAAACGCGGCACCAGATCACAGGGAAAAAACGGCGTGTCAGCAGCCGCCGTTACAATCGCGTCTGCGCCTTGCGATGCGGCCCAATCCAACCCTGCCAGAACACCCGCCAAAGGCCCAACAAACCCATCAATACTATCACTCAGAACAGGCAAGCCAAGGTCATCAAACCGCCCCGCATCCCCATTCGCATTCAGCGCTAAACCCGCAACTTGCGGCTCTAAGCGTTCGACGACATGCGCCAGCAAACTCTGCCCACCCAGCACCAAACGACCCTTATCGCCACCGCCCATACGCCGCGCTTGCCCACCTGCAAGGATCACGCCCAAAGGTTGCTTCATGCGCTCTTTCCCTGCTCAAACAATTCCACGATTTGTTCATAGACGACCTGCATATCAACCCGATCCACAAACGCACTTAGCGGCAAGGTCAAAACGATACCCGACACCGCAATGCTAAGACTGCGCTTGCCGATCAGAACCTCTTCGACATCCTGCCATCCCGTGCGCCAATGACTTGCCTTCATTTCCAGTTGCACACCCGTTTCATCAAACCACATGCGTCCACCGCCGCCAAACTCGGACTCGCACACCATGCGCGCCATACGATGATACACCACTTGATTAACAAACATTCCGAACGCGCCGCCCATCAGGGCAGCGGCAAACATCCAAATCTGACTGTCTGGCAGTTTGCCCAATATCAACAACACGCCAACCATATAGATTCCAATAAACCCAAGCGGCGCAACAATCGCTTGAACCGCAAACATCGCATAAAGGCCAACCTTGCCCGGCCCTTGAAAAACCCGCTTCCCCGCAAGCGTCATGCCCTCAAACGCACTCTTCGGATCTAGCTTAAAATTGAAATCCAGATTGTTGTTTTCAGCCTCACTCATACCGGAACCTCCCAGAATTCTGCACCAAACGTCACGCGCCACCCTTTCGACCCGACCGCTTCGGCTCATCCTTGATCGCGCTTAAATCAGCGTCCCACGTGATACGATCCGCGCCCGCAACACATTGAAACCGCTTCCCGCGCAAACGCCCGATCAGGGTCAACCCAACCTGCTGTGCAATCTCCACACCCCACGCGGTAAAGCCAGAACGCGACGCCAATACAGGGATCCCCATATGCGCGCATTTGATAACCATTTCAGACGTCAAACGCCCCGTGGTATATAGGATCTTATCCGCAGCGCTCGCGTCATTCTGCATCATCCAACCTGAAATTTTGTCGACTGCATTATGACGCCCAACGTCCTCCATATAAACCAATGGCTGATCCCCCTGACATAGCACCGTCCCATGGATCGCACCTGCACTCAGGTACAATGAAGGCGTCGTGTTAATCTTTGCCGCCAATGCATACAGCCAACTCGTGCGCAGCTCTGCGCGTGGCAAGATCAGCCCCTCAAGACCCTCCATCATATCCCCGAACACGGTCCCAACCGCACAACCAGACGTGCGCGTTTTCTTCTTCAGCTTTTCTTCGTGATTGGTCGCATGATCCGTGCGCACAACAACAACGCCCAACTCTTCATCATAATCGATCCGCGTGACTGAACCGGCACCCTCCAGCATCCCTTGATTGCGCAGAAAGCCCAGCGCAAGGTATTCGGGATAGTCCCCAATTGTCATCGCCGTCACGATTTCCTGACTGTTCAAATAGATCGTCAAAGGGCGTTCTTCGACCACCTCTTGAGTCACCTCAGCGCCCGTATAATCCACACCAACCACCCGCCGCGTCAGCCCAACACGGCTCATATCTGGTGCAATAATATACCCTGTCACGTGGCGTTTCCCTCGATTAATCGTCGCTCAGATTGCAAAGGCGCGTGTCTCGCGATAGCTGCATCTGATCATAGTAATGTAAAGGCAGCCCATGGCATCCTCCAGCGTCAAATCGGCCTATCGTCAGGGCATTCGCGACGGTGCACCCTTTATTTTGGTGATCATCCCCTTTTCCATGCTCTTCGGCGTCCTCGCAACAGAGGCTGGCCTTAGCGTTTTTGAAACCCTGTCCTTCTCAGTTGTCGTCATCGCGGGGGCCGCGCAATTCACCGCACTCCAACTCATGGGCGAAGACGCGCCAACCTTGGTCGTGCTCGCATCCGCGTTGGCGGTGAACCTGCGCATGGCGATGTATTCTGCATCCCTCACACCTCACATTGGCGGCGCTCCCCTTTGGCAGCGCGCGGTTGCGGCCTATTTCACGGTCGATCAAAGCTACGCAATTTCGATCACAAAATTCGAAAATACACCCGACATGACGGTCCAAGAAAAAATCGCCTATTTCTTCGGCACCGTCACGCCTGTGTGCCCGCTCTGGTGGGTCTTCACACTCGTAGGTGCGCTCATCGGCGAAGCAATCCCCGCCTCATTCGCACTCGATTTCGCCGTCCCAATCACGTTCCTTGCGATCATCGCCCCAGCCCTGCGCACACGCGCCCACGTTAGCGCGGCCCTTACTGCGGCCTTCCTATCACTCATGTTTTTCAGCGTGCCCTATAACCTCGGCATCCTGATGGCAGGGGTTGGCGGCATGATGGTCGGCGCCAGCGTCGAAGCCGCAACGCAGGCAAAAACCGAGGCACCCACATGATCGATAGAACCGAACTCTGGATTATAATCATATGCCTCGGCGTCGGCAGCTTCGCACTGCGGTTCGCCTTCACGGGCCTCGTCGGTGATCGCCAACTCCCTGATTGGCTCATGCGCCACTTGCGCTACACAGCCGTTGGAATTCTCCCCGCGATCATCGCACCCGCTGTCCTTTGGCCCGCTGCAACAGGCGGCAATTACGACGCCCCGCGCATATGCGCCGCCATCGTCACTCTCGCGTTGGGTCTGATCTGGAAAAACGTCGTCGGATCAATTCTAGGCGGCATCGCAACGCTCTACACGCTGCAATACCTCCTCACTTAACCCTTCATCTTTCAAAATAAACTTCGGGGGAGTCTCAGCTTGCCTGAGACGGGGGCTGGCCCCCAACCGATCACGCAACCAATGTCTTCGCGTTCTTCAAATCCACCGACACCAATTGGCTCACACCTTGCTCGGCCATGGTCACCCCGAACAAACGATCCATACGCGCCATGGTCACTGCGTGGTGCGTAATAATCAAGAATCGAGTGTCCGTGCGGCGACACATCTCATCAAGCAGATCACAGAACCGCGTGACGTTGGCATCATCCAAAGGCGCGTCCACCTCGTCCAAAACACAGATCGGCGCGGGGTTCGCCAAGAAGACCGCAAAAATCAGCGCCATCGCCGTCAACGTCTGTTCTCCACCTGACAACAACGAAAGCGTCGACAACTTCTTTCCGGGGGGTTGGCACATAATCTCCAAACCGGCCTCCAAAGGATCATCGCTCTCGACCAGAACCAAATTCGCCTCACCGCCGCCAAACAAATGCGTAAACAGCAACGCAAAATTGCTGTTTACTTGCTCGAACGCCGTCAAAAGCCGCTCGCGACCTTCTTTATTCAAACCTGCAATGCCGCCACGCAACGTCTTGATCGCTTCTTCCAGATCGGCCTTTTCAGTAACCAGCGTGTCATGCTCAACCTGCACTTCGATGGAATCTTCTTCCGCGCGCAGGTTCACCGCGCCCAAAGCATCGCGCTGGCGTTTCAAGCGGTTCACATCCGCTTCCGCCGCGCCCGCCTCTGGCATCTTGTCCACGTCGACATCCAGCAGATCTAACAAAGCCTCTGGTGTCGTTTCCATCTCTTCCGTGATCCGCTCTGCCGCCGCAGTGACCATCTCACGCGCGCCATCTGATCGCGCCTCAGAGCGCGCGCGCGCCTCGCGTGCCTCCGACGCGGCCCGCTCTGCGTCACGTTCCGCTTGGACCGCGTCGCGCAAAGACGTTTCACCCTCGGCCAGCGCATCACTTGCCGCATTGCGCCGCGCTTCGGATGTCGAAATCGCTTCCGTCAATTCTTCGCGCTTGGCCGCAATCTCGGCAGGTGCCGCACTCGCATCCCCAAGATCAACCTCGGACGTCGTCTTGCGTTCTGCCAATTCCGCGATCCGCTTTTCCGCTGTTTCCAAACGGTGACGCCAGCCGCTCACCTCTTTCGTAACTTCCTGCGAACGTCGCAGACGCGCATCGCCTTCACGGCGCAATTCATCGTGGTTGGACCGGCGCGACATCATCGTAATGCGCGACGCTTCCACAGCCATCTTTACATCTTCAACACCTGCGCGCGCTTCTTCCAGATCGCCCAGTTCCGCAACCGCACGCTCGCCGTCCACCACTTGCGTGCGCGCCGCCAAAGCATCCTCTTCGTGGCGCGTCACGGCCAACCCAAGGCTCTCCAGTTTACCTTCCGCCAGATTGCGATCCGCCTCTGCACGGCTCAAGGCACGCGCCGCATCATTCACCAAACGGTCCGCTTCTTTGCGCGCCTCGCGCGCATCACGGTCCGCGCGCGTCAAATCTGACAGACGCGTCGTCAACGCTTCATGCGCGCGCTGCGCCGCCTCAACAAGCGATCCCGCGCGCTCATTTTCCTGCTTTAGAACCTCAAGACGGTTCAACTGTTCCAAACGCAAGGCCGCCGCAGACGGCGCATCTTCAGCCCACGCGCGATACCCATCCCAGCGCCACAAATCACCCTCAAGCGACACCAAACGCTGACCCGGCTTCAACGCGGCCTGCAAACGTTGCCCATCATCGGCATCGACCAAACCAATTTGACTGGCACGGCGCTCTAGAACATCTGGCACAGACAAGTGACGCGCCAAGGATGTCACGCCCTCTGGCAAAGGTTGGCGATCTGCGTAGCTTGGCAAAATGCGCCAGCCCGATGGCCCGTCATTCTCAACTTCAGGCGCGCGTAAATCATCCGCCAATGCCGCGCCCAGCGCCTTCTCAAAACCCTGCTCAACCTGCAAGCGGTCCAAAATCTGACCACCTTCCGCCGTATCGCGCTGCAGCAACTTAGCCAGTGCCGTCACCTCAGCGCGCAACGCATTCGCTTCGCCCTCGGCCTCAGACCGCTCTGCGCGCGCATCCGCTTCTAACGCTTGCGTTTCGGTGCGCATTCCTTCGGCCGCTTCCAAAGCAGCGTCCGCGCGTTCTGCCGTTGCAATCGCAGCCGTCTCTTTACCCGCCGCCGTTGCCATATCCGTTTCGGACTGGATCAAAGCCACGCGGGACGCCTCAACCGCATCGCGCGCGCGCACCGCATCCCCTTCACTGCGCTCCAGCAACTTTCGACTGTCCGTCAAAACGCGGTACGCAGATTGATGACGCGCCGCCAAACGCGCGACATCTTCCGTGCGCTCTGACAAATCCACCTCGCGATCTTGCAAAATCGCCGCCGCACTGCGCGCTTCTTCTGCCGCCGCTTCCAAACGATCCTCATGGCCCGTTGAGGCCTTCGCCAATTCGCGCGCTTCCCACTCAAGCCGCTCAATCGTTTCGCCCGCATCGCGGTTCAACGACCCTTCGCGCTCCATATCTTTATCAAGCTGGATAATGCGGTTCTTCAACGTCTCAATCGTTTGCAACGCACGGCTTTCTTCGTCATTCAGCGTATCGCGTTGCACTTGCAAACGCTGCAAGACAGCCGCCGCAATCGCCTCTTCTTCGCGTAAGGGCGGCAGAAATCCTTCGAATTCAACCCGCATCTTGGCCAATTGACGCGCAGCAGCCTCTGTTTGGGCAGTCGCTGTCGTACGCTCACGCAACTCTTCCTCTGCTGCAAGGCGCGCATCATCCGCTTCACGCCAGCGGCGATACAACAGCATGCCCTCGGCTTGGCGCAATTCATCCCCAATCGCGCGATACCGCGCCGCTTGACGGGCTTGGCGCGCAAGCTGGGCCAGTTGCGTGGCAAGCTGTTCAACCACATCATCCACACGCGCAAGGTTCGTCTCAGCACCCTTCAGCTTCAATTCGGCTTCGTGGCGACGTTGATACAGCCCCGAAATACCAGCCGCCTCTTCCAAGATCCGGCGACGGTTCTTCGGCTTGGCGTTGATCAATTCCGCAATCTGACCCTGACGCACAAGAGCTGGCGAATGCGATCCAGTTGAAGCATCCGCAAATAGCATTTGCACATCACGCGCACGCACGTCTTTGCCATTGGTCTTGTAAGCACTGCCCACGTCGCGCGTGATGCGGCGGATGACATCCAACGTATCAAGGTCATTGAACCCCGCAGGCGCAAGACGGTCGGTGTTATCAATCTGCAAACTGACTTCGGCAAAGTTGCGCGCAGGTCGCGTGGCAGCACCCGCAAAAATCACATCTTCCATGCCACCGCCGCGCATCGCGGTGGGACGGTTTTCACCCATCACCCAACGCAGCGCTTCCAGCAGATTAGACTTGCCACACCCATTCGGCCCCACAACACCTGTCAAACCATCCGCAATAATAAGGTCCGTGGGATCCACGAAACTTTTAAAGCCCTGCAATTTAAGTTTGGAAAAGCGCACGTAAGCGTCTCTTTTAAGTGATTCCTTGAAGGCAGACTTTGGTCAGCCATACGAACCCTGTCAACGCGAGCGACCCTCACAAGGGCCCAACAGGCGACTTATCCACAAGATATTGCGCGTTTTGCAGGCAACGCGCGAGAAAGCCCACTTCGCTTAGCCCGCATTTGATGTCGCAATCGGCCTTGACCTGTTGGGTGATTCAGGGCCATCTGGCTGTCATGCATGGTACCCATCACGCGGCGCAAAGCGTCGTTGGGTAAAATGGGAATGTGGAAGGGGTGATCCAATCAGGAACCCTAAGCCGCAGCCGCCCCCGCGACTGTAAGTGGCGAGCGCTCTGGTAGATGTCACTGATCCTTCGGGGTTGGGAAGACGCCAAAGCGCACCGACCCACGAGCCAGGAGACCAGCCTTGCATACGTGAAACCAAACCGGCCGTCGGGTGTGACGGTTCTTAGGAGAATGACTATGACGACTAAAACAGCTTCCATCGCACGCGACGACACGTCATCCGCTCTTGGCCTTGCGATCGCCGTTCTTGCAGGTGTTTTCCTGCTCGTGGCATCTGGCATGGCCCAAGCGACTGTTCTGCATGACGCCGCGCACGACCAGCGTCACGCGATGGCATTTCCCTGCCACTAACGGCAGCGCTTATTTAAGCCAATGACAAAAAATTTGCTGACCAGCGCGGTGCTCGCTGGCGTTGCTGCAGGGCTGATTGCCGCTCTGTTGCAGTTTACATTCGTGATCCCTCATTTGATGGAGGGCGAATTGTATGAGACCGGCGCACGCATTCATTTTGCGACGGACGGGTCTACCCAGTCCGACCGCATGCAGCCCAGCATTGGGACTGATTTCACGCGCCATGGCATGACCATCGCGTTCAACATGATCACATATACGGGCTACGGTCTTATCCTGCTGGCGCTGATGATCTTTGCAAACGACAAAGGTCATACGCTCACGCCGCGCACAGGTCTGATCTGGGGCGTCGCTGGTTTTGTCGCGGTGCAACTCGCCCCCGGCATCGGCCAACCGCCCGTTCTTCCCGGCGCAATAGGGTCTGAAGTCGGCCCACGCCAAGCATGGTGGGCCATGACGATCATCGCAACAGCCGTAGCACTGGCCTTGATCGCTTTCGGCAAAGGTCGGATCGCACTTCTTAGCATCCCTTTGATGCTCGCCCCTCACATCATTGGCGCGCCCTATTTGGATACCTATTTCGGCGTAGCGCCACCTGAACTTTCCGCTCGTTTTGCAGCGCTTAGCTTCGGAACAGCCCTCGCAGGGTGGTCCAGCTTGGGTTTCTTATGCGCATGGTTCTGGACGCGAGCAGATGACGCGTAGCGCCTTAACGCGGAACACGTCCCGTCAGACAATGACGCAAACGTCCCGCAGGGCGCGCATCCTCAATGGTGCCGCCCTCGGCCTGTGCATAGAGCGCGATCAATGCCACCGCATCCTCCAGATCCCGCGCAGGATCGACCGAATGGAACAGATACACGTCCTTCCCTGCTTCGCGCAGCGCCAACGAAACAGGCCTGTCGCACTGGTTCATGCAAGACGTCGTTTCAACACGAACACTGCTGCCCACACGCCCGCGCAACGCTTGCGCAAACGCCTCCCCTTGCGGAACGTCACCAACAGCGGCACATGTGTCACAAATGATAACGCGGGTCTCATCTCGCAAATCTTCGCCCAATCGGAGCCCTCTTATGCCTGCTAAAATTCCTGCCACTGTCATCACTGGTTTTCTAGGCGCGGGCAAGACCACGCTGATCCGTCACGTGCTACAAAATGCCGAGGGCAAGCGCATTGCGCTGATCATCAACGAATTCGGCGATCTTGGTGTGGACGGCGATATCCTAAAAGGATGCGGCGATGAAACCTGCACCGAAGACGATATCATGGAGCTTTCAAACGGCTGCATCTGCTGCACCGTTGCGGATGACTTCGTTCCAACCATGGAAAAACTGCTGGCGCGCGAAAATCGCCCTGATCACATCGTGATCGAAACCTCTGGCTTGGCCCTGCCCCAACCCCTGATCCGCGCGTTCAACTGGCCAGAAATTTCAACGCAAGTCACTGTCGATGGCGTCGTCACGGTTGTAGATGGCAAAGCCGTGACAGAGGGCCGTTTTGCCCACAACGTCGCCGCCGTTGATGCCCAGTGCGCGCTCGACGAAAACCTAGATCACGAAACGCCGTTGCCCGAATTGTTCGAAGACCAGATCGCCTGCGCAGATATGATCGTCGTCAACAAATCCGACCTCCTTGGCACAGCAGAGGCCGACGCACTGGTCGCCAAACTCAAATCAGACTCCCGCGACGGTGTGCAAGTCGTCAAATCTACAATGGGCGCATTGCCCGTGGACGTGCTGCTTGGCCAAGGCAATAGCGCAGAGGACGACATGGCCTCGCGCCACGAAGTGCATCACCACCATCACCACGATGATGAGCACGCAGATGATCATCACGACGACGACCACGCAGAAGAGCACCATCACCACCAGGAACATGACCACGACGCCTTTGAAAGCTTCGTCGTCAATCGCGGCGAAATCAAAGATGCCGCCGCCTTCGCTGAACAGGTCGCAGATATCATCCGCGCCCACGACATTCTGCGTCTCAAAGGGTTTGCAGCGGTGGAAGGCAAACCAATGCGCCTCACGCTTCAGGCCGTCGGTCCCCGCGTGGACACATATTTCGACAAACCCTTCGGCACTGACCCACGCATCACACGCCTTGTGGTGATCGGTCAAACCGGTCTTGATCGCATGGCTATCGAAGCCGCACTCAAAGTCTGATGATCGTCGTCGAACCCACCACTCCGCGCGCAAACGGCACGCAAGACTTGCTAGAGCTAAGCCACGCGCTCATGTTCTCGCTCTTCTCGCCAGAGTCTTGTCATTTCTTGGATTTGGACGCGTTAGAAGCAGACAACATCCACCTGTTCGCCGCGCGTGAGGGCCAAGACATGCTCGGCACAGGCGCGCTCGCGATCAAAGATGGATACGGCGAAGTGAAATCGATGTTCACCTTAGAGGCAGCGCGCGGCAAAGGTGTCGCTGCCGCCCTTTTGCGCCAGATAGAAGACACTGCACGCGAACACAACCTGCCCAAGCTCAGGCTCGAAACAGGCGACACACTTCATGCCGCCCATCGCCTCTATGAACGCCACAGCTTCACATTCTGCGCGCCCTTCGGAGATTACAAAGACATCCCCGAAAGTCTGTTCATGGAAAAAGATTTAACGGAAGCAACCCCGTGACCTTACGCTTTGTCAGCCTTTTCAGCCGCGTTCTTTTTCATCTGCTCAAGCATCTCTTCCTTGGTCAAACGCGTTTTACCGCGCGCGCGACGTGGGGCGTGGCCTTTATGGTCGTCATGCTTGTTATACGTGCTATTGCCGAAATTCGACGTGTCAGGTTTGTTACTATTCATCTGATGTTCCTCTTAGCTGGCCCCGCAATGCACCATGCGCGCGCTACGTACAACTGATAGGTTTGTCCCATGCACTTGCTCGCCGCCACACCCGGTTCTATCGACGATGGTAAAGAACCCGTTGATTTAGGGCAAACCCCTGCGGATGTGGTGATCATTTCGGCTGCCGACACGGAACTCGCCGCGCTCTCGGATGCGCGGTCCCAAATCGATACCCCACCGACGCTGCGCCTTGCCAGCATGATGCACTTGATACACCCCATGTCAGTCGATCTGCATATCGACGAGTGCGCCTCTAAATCCAAACTCGTGATTGCGCGCGTTCTAGGCGGTGTTGGCTATTGGAAATACGGGGCCGAACAATATGCAGCGCGCTTGCACGACGCGGGTGTCCCCCTCGCCCTTCTTCCGGGCGACGACAAACCCGACGAAGAACTCCGCCGTCTCAGCACCATCAACGACGAAGATTACGACGCGCTTTGGGCCTACTGTGTCGAGGGCGGTCCAGACAATGCACAAAACCTGCTGCGTTACGCCAAATCCATGCTCGACGGGTCCGACAAACCCAGCTCTGCCGCACCTCTTTTACGTGCAGGCGTGTACTGGCCCGGTGCTGGCATTTCTGGCCTATCCGCCGCCCAAAAGGGTTGGACAAAAGACGCCCCCGTCGTCCCCATCATCTTCTACCGCGCATTGGTCCAAGGCGCAGGCCTGCACCCCATCAATCGCCTGACCAAAGCCCTGCTAAGCGAAGGCCTAAACCCACTCCCCCTCTTCGTGGCTTCCCTCAAAGACCCCGTCAGTGTCGCCACGCTGGAACAGGTTTTCACGGCCGCGCAGCCCTCCGTCATCCTGAATTGCACATCCTTTGCAGTCGGCTCGCCCCACACGGGCGACAACAGCCCAATCAACCCACTGACAATGCCCGCCGCCAATGACGCGCCCATTTTCCAAACTGTGCTGGCCGGCTCAACCGAGGAAACATGGGCATCCGGCCTGACTGGTCTATCGGGCCGCGACATCGCGATGAACGTCGCCCTACCAGAAGTAGATGGACGAATCCTTTCCAGAGCGATCTCCTTTAAAGGCGAAGCATACTTCGACGAGGCCACAGAATGCCCCATCGCAACCTACCGCGCCCAAGGAGATCGAATCGGTTTCGCCGCGAAACTTGCCGCCAATTGGGCCAAATTACGTGCTGTTTCCACTGAAAATCGCCAAGTTTCTTTGGTTCTTGCAAACTATCCAAACAAAGATGGCCGCCTCGCCAACGGTGTTGGCCTTGATACACCCGCCGCAACGGTCAATGCGCTGCATGAACTCCAAAAATCAGGTTACACAGTCGTAAACGCGCCGCACGACAGCGACGCACTGATGGCGCAAATCATGGCAGGTCCCACCAACTGGCTGACAGACCGTGCTGACAAAACGGGTGGCGAGACGCTGCCACTGGACACCTACAAACAGCACTTTGATGCCCTCCCTTTCGATGTGCGCGAAAAAATCACAACCCGCTGGGGCGCTCCTGAACAGGATCCCTTCCTCACACCCGAGGGCTTCAAACTTTCAATCCTGAAATACGGCAACGCCATTGTCGGTATCCAGCCCGCGCGCGGCTATAACATTGATCCGAGCGATACATATCACTCCCCCGACCTCGCCCCGCCGCACAATTATCTTGCGTTCTACATGTGGCTGCGTCACGTTCAAGGCACCCACGCGATTGTTCACATGGGCAAGCACGGCAACCTCGAATGGCTCCCCGGCAAAGCGATTGCATTGTCCCAAGACTGCATGCCCGAAGCCGTCTTTGGCCCCACGCCCCACATCTATCCCTTCATCGTCAACGACCCCGGCGAGGGCACCCAAGCCAAGCGCCGCGCGCAAGCAGTGATCATCGATCACCTCACGCCCCCTTTGGGGCGCGCCGAAACCTACGGCCCCCTGAAAGACCTCGAAACGCTGGTGGATGAATACTACGAGGCCGCAGGCATCGACCCCCGCCGCATCGACTACTTGCGCCGCGAGATCCTCAGCATGACCTCATCTACTGGCCTCGACAAAGATGCTGGCCTCACTGGCAACGACGAAGACGGCGACTTGGCCAAACTCGATTCATACCTGTGCGAACTCAAAGAAGCCCAAATCAGGGATGGCCTGCACATCTTCGGCTCCTCGCCTGTTGGTGACCTAGAACGCGACCTCGCCATCGCATTGGTCCGCGTCCCGCGCGGCGATGGCAAAGACGGCGACGCCTCCCTTATCCGCGCATTGGCCTCAGATTGCGGCGTCGATATCGACCCGCTCGATTGTGATATGGGAACCGCCTACACAGGCCCGCGCCACACGCTTTTAAAGGACATCAGCACAGACACATGGCGCTCGAATGGCGACACCATTGAACACCTTGAACTCCTTGCGATGCAGGCAATCACTTGGAAAGAAGCCCCCAAAGATTTCACCGCAGCCGCGTGTGTCCTCAATACGCTTCACACCACCGTCTTGCCCAACTTGCGCTCTTGTGGCCCCGCCGAAATGGACGGTCTGCTCACAGCACTAAACGGTAAATTCATTGCCCCCGCCCCCTCAGGCGCACCCACGCGCGGACGCCTCGACGTACTCCCGACAGGCCGCAACTTCTTCTCCGTCGATACCCGCGCTGTCCCGACACCCACCGCATGGGCACTGGGTTGGAAATCCGCCAATCTACTGATCGAAAAACACCTGCAAACCCACGGCGACTGGCCCCGCACCATGCTGCTGACCGCATGGGGCACCGCCAACATGCGCACGGGCGGCGACGACATTGCTCAAGCCCTTGCACTTATGGGTGTGAAACCAAAATGGGATAGCGCCAACCGCCGTGTGACAGGTTTCGAAGTCCTGCCCGAAGGCATCCTTGGCCGCCCCCGCGTCGACGTGACCCTGCGCATCTCAGGCTTCTTCCGCGATGCCTTCCCGCAGCTCATTTCCCTCGTTGATAGCGCCGCAAAAGCCGTCATGGCCCTTGATGAATCCGCCGATCAAAACCCCGCCGCTGCACGTGCGAAATCCGAGGGCAATACATCCCGCGTCTTCGGCTCCAAACCCGGTGCATATGGCGCGGGCCTCCAAGCGATGATCGACGAACGCCTCTGGGCCGACAAGGCCGATCTGGCTGAGGCCTACCTAGAATGGGGCAGCTACGCATACGGTGCAGGAAGCGAAGGCAAACGCGATCGCGCAGGGTTCGAGACCCGTCTCAAGCAAACCGAAGCCATCGTACAAAACCAAGACAACCGCGAACACGACCTGCTTGATAGCGACGACTACTACCAGTTTGAGGGCGGTGCAGCGGCAGCCGTCAGCACGTTGCAAGGCCAAGAAAGACCGATCTATCACAACGACCATTCCCGCCCTGAACGTCCCGTGATCAGAACCCTCGACGAAGAGATTGGCCGCGTTGTCAGGTCCCGTGTGGTGAACCCCAAATGGATCGACGGCGTCAAACGTCATGGCTACAAAGGCGCGTTCGAAATGGCTGCGACAGTGGATTATTTGTTCGCCTTCGCCGCCACCACTGGTGCTGTGAAAAATCACCACTTCGATCTGGTTGAATCCGCCTTCCTAGAAGACGACCAAACACGCGAATTTATTGCCGCTCACAACCCCTCCGCCCTGCACGAAATGGCCGAACGGTTCCAAGAAGCGATTGATCGCGGCCTATGGACCCCTAAATCCAATTCCGCCCGCGCGCGCATCTCAGAACTACTCGCCAAATGATCGCGCACATCGCCATTCTTCTCAGCGCACAACTGATCGGCGAAGTCACCGTGCGCAGCCTTGGCCTGCCCATTCCCGGTCCTGTCCTTGGCATGGGCCTCTTGCTAATCCTGCTGATCGCACGTCCCAAAATCGCAACCGACATGGCCCCCACCACCAGCGGTCTTCTTAGCCATCTTAGCCTGCTGTTCGTCCCCGCTGGCGTCGGTATCATCACCCACCTAGACCGCATCGCCACCTCTGGGTTTGGCCTAACCGCCGCGCTGATCTTTAGCACATGGGCGGCACTGATCGTTGGCGCGTGGACCTTCATAGGCCTTGCCCGCCTGACGGGTTCACGCCCATGAACACAGCCGACACAACAACAGACCTCGCCGAAATCTGGAGCTATCTGTCCTCTGAACCCCTCCTCTGGCTGACCGCAACGCTGGTGGCATATCTGATCAGCGACGCCATCGCGCGCGCCACGAACCGCTCCCCAATCGCCAACCCCGTTTTGATCGCGATGCTCTTGCTTGGCGGCGTGCTCTTGCTCACGGACACGCCTTACCAAACCTACTTCACGGGTGCCCAATTCGTACATTTCCTGCTTGGCCCAGCGACCGTCGCGCTGGCTGTCCCGCTTTATCAAAACCGCGCGCATATCCGCAAAAGCCTGATCCCTATGTTCGGCGCGTTGCTCGCGGGGTCACTCACCGCCATCGCATCCGCGCTCTTGATCGCCAAAAGCATGGGCGTCTCAGGTGCAGAACTTCTGTCGCTTGCCCCGAAATCGACCACCGCCCCCGTGGCAATCGGCATTTCTGAGCAGATCGGCGGCCTGCCAACCCTAACGGCTGCGCTCGTCATTCTGACGGGCATCATCGGCGCAATCACCGTCACGCCTTTGATGAACGCGATGGGCATCACCGACTGGCGCGCGCGCGGCTTTGCGCTGGGTGTTGCGGCCCATGGCATCGGTACAGCACGGGCCTTTCAAGTGAACCAAACCGCAGGCGCGTTTTCTGGCATCGGCATGGGGCTGAACGCCCTTCTCACCGCGCTGATAACTCCCTATGTTATCTCCATACTCCTTTAGAAAGGGTTTCCAGATGAGCGATTCCGAACGTCACGCGATGAAGATGGCCAAAAAGAAGGCCGCCCGCGATAAGATCATGGCCACAAAGACCGATGAAAAGGGTCTGATCATCATTCACACGGGCAAGGGTAAGGGCAAAAGCTCTGCCGCGTTCGGCATGATTTTCCGCCACATCGCGCACGACATGCAATGCGCCGTGGTGCAGTTCATCAAAGGCGGGATGAGCACGGGCGAACGTGATCTGATCCTCTCCAAGTTCTCTGACATCTGTTCGTTCCACACGATGGGCGAAGGATTCACATGGGAAACCCAAGACCGCGACCGCGACACCGAAATGGCGCAGGCTGCTTGGGAAAAAGCCAAGGAATTGATCCGCGACGAGAGCAACAAAATGGTGCTGCTGGACGAGATCAACATCGCGCTGCGCTATGATTATATCGATGTAAACGACGTGGTGACGTTTTTGGTGGAAGAGAAACCAGCGATGACCCACGTGGTGATGACGGGCCGCAATGCAAAGGATGATCTAATCGAAATCGCTGATCTAGTGACCGAGATGGAGCTGGTGAAGCATCCGTTTAGATCAGGCGTTAAGGCGCAGATTGGGGTGGAATTTTAGGTAAAAGAGAAACCTAAATCGGAATAACTGCGGACGGTTGTAGAATACCCATTCTCATCCCCTACAATTGAACCAGTAGTCAACAAAATT
>NZ_JABBAM010000110.1 GCF_018607965.1 Planktotalea sp. | reverse complement strand
CGTGAATCATATCAGCCCCACAGGCTCAATCAGTTAATGGGTCCTGACCCTAGATCGATCATCACTTAAAAAATACAAAGATGTGGCTAGCATTGATGAATTGGCGTCAATGTTTGCTGTATCTCGTGACGTTGTAACCAATCAGATGGATTACATCTAATTCATGACCGCGAAAACCGAACTGCCCGAAGTATTGCAGCGTGACAAAGCACTTCAAGAAATCATAGCAGATTCTGAGCAGGGCGAAGACAGCGATAAAGCAAGTGAATTGGTTTCGGGGGCGGTTACCGCAGTAGAAGTTATTGGGCGTAAGCGTTACTTTGACTTGCGAGACAAGTGGTCTGGTTGGATCATAAAGTGGATAACCGCTCTTATCGCTTTTAATGCTGTAATTACTGTTGCGGTAGGCGCAGGCTTGTTAGACTACTCAGAGTACGAATGGTTCATTACAGCAATCGTAGTACAAACTTTTCTTCAGATTGTTGGATTGGGTGCCATTGCCGTGCGTTATCTATTTGCGGATAGTGGTCGTTAAGCCGCCCGCTGCCAATACCCTTTCCAGTTACGCGACACAGGCGCGCCCATCGCGTTAGACACCACAATATGCGCCAGCGTGCCGTTGTCAGTGCGACGGTTGTCTTCCAACCATGCAGCGTGGTTCGCATACTGGCCCAGATACTTAGGCGACACGCCGTGGTGCTGGCCCGCTACCATATTGCGCAGGCGGCTAAAGAAGCTTTCAACCATGTTCGTGTGCTTGCCGTGGTCGCTGTAAATCTCAGAGTGGTTAACGCGATCAACATGCCAGCCCATGTGCAATTCATCCCAGTGGGACGCTTCATCCGCTGACATTGTGGACAGGCGAGATACGTTTTCGTTTGCCAGCGCTACGCCTTCGCCCTCAGACATGCCAACGAATGGCAACGTTCGGCCCTCACGCTCACGCATGGCGATTACAACGCGGCGCTTGCCAGTTTGGTGGATAGCCAAGCGACGGTCCTTGCGGTCTTTCTTGGCGTTCTCTGGGCGAATGTGACCGCCAAAGTATGCGCCGTCGAATTCAATATGACCCTCAAGGACTTCGCCCGTGTGGATTTCTTGCGCCATTGCTTCGCGCAGTTTGTGCGCGCAGACGAATGCCGTCTTGTATTGGCAACCCAGATCGCGGCTCAGTTGAACCATGCTTAGGCCCTTAGATGCGTTCACGATAATGCAAATCGCGGCCAACAGGTCCACGAAGTCCATCTTGCGCGATGCAAAGATAGTGCCGGGAGTAACGCTAAACTGGTGCGCACATGCCTTGCACTTGAATTTGCGGCGCGTGGTGATCTTGTACGTCTCGTGATGGAGCAACGTGGGCAAACCGCTTCGCCGTCTGTCTCAGGCCAGCGCATCTTGCAGAACGTATCATGCGCCGCCTGTTCGCCAGCTTTATAGACGCTGCGAAGGCTAAGTGTGCGTGATGCTGATGAAAGAAGAAAGTGCTGTGCCATTGTAACTATATCTTGTTCTTATATCACATATATAGTACATATAGCATGATTTAAAATGCCAAATATCACAAATATGATGCATTTATTATATAGGAGTGACAAATGCCTGAACAGAACGAATGGGAAGTCAAAGCCGCCAACATTTTGAAGGCGCAACTTAAGCTTAATGGGGTATCCTACGCCCAACTTGCTGAATTGATTGGTGACAAAGAGCCGAATGTGCGCAACAAATTGAGCCGTGGTAAATTTTCAGCGGCGTATTTTTTGAGATGTCTAAATTCAGTTGGCGTAACGGATTTGCGATTGGGGTAACCGTTGGCGGCTTATTCTCCATATTCAGCTTGGTGTGGGTTATTGGGTTATTGGGTTAAATTACTGCCCAAACCAACCCTGCAAGTATCAAAAGGATACCAGCAGCCCACAAGGATATATGAGCGAAAACGAATGGGAAGTACCAAAGCCCATTCGGCCCACGTTTAGTACCCCAATCAAACCAAGCGATACTGAAGGCAATCCCCAGCAAAATGAATATTACGATCTTCGTGCCCAAGAGCGCATGGCTCATGCCACGGATTGGATTGCTTGGATTACTTTGGTATCCTCTACCTTCGCTGTGTTTGGTGTCGGATTGTTGATTTGGAACCTTTCCGCCGCTCGTGAGGCCAACAAAATAGCGCGTACTATCGGGCAGGCTCAAAATAGAGCCTACATCGCTCACATGACGGGTGGAGACGCCACACCAGTTGCTGAAGTTTTTCAAAATGAGATACATACCTGCCTCACATTCGTGAATCGCGGATTTTTGCCAGCTAAATCTCTTTCCTATAGCGGTATAGTCAGGTTGACCCTCAATGGTACGATGGTTTTTGAGGAAAACGTCTCCGACTTTCATGGAGATTTGATAACTCAATCTGACGTCCTCTTTCAGCACAAACTTGATGTTAAGGGGTCGCTCTGGCCTGAAGTATTGAAAGAAAAAAGTTTCATAGAGATCGTTGGCATTGCGATGTATGGTGACGGTTTTGATAATAGATGCCAAACTGCGGTGGGTTTCAAAACATGGATTAAGGGGCCTGCCAAGGTTTCCAACGCCGTTACATATATCCAAGGCGAAAATCACAACACATGAAACTAAAGCCTTAATCACTCACAACCCCCGATCCGAGGTTGGTGCGTTTGATACATAAGGCCGTAAATATCCCGGGAGAGCGCGAGAGGGCTGGCCCTCTCGCTCCAAACCTTGAAACTCGCGCAGGCGCAGCTTATCAGCAGCCAAACCGTTCCAAGGAGCACTCCCATGCCGTCAGACACCTCCCAGCCCAGCTTTGTCTTGGTACGCCCACAAATGGGGGAAAACATCGGAGCCGCTGCGCGGGCTATGTGGAATTTCGGCCTTGATCGCATGCGCCTTGTTAATCCACGCGATGGCTGGCCGAACCCGAAGGCAGACGCGATGGCCAGTGGTGCAGGGCGCCTTTTGGATGAAGCACAGAATTTTCCAACCACGGACGCGGCCGTTGCAGATTGCACATATGTGTTTGCAACGACGGCGCGTCATCGCGATCTGACCAAACCAGCGTTTTCGCCAGAAGCGGCCATGAAGCTTGCGGCTGAAAAGATCGCAAGCGGTGAAAAGGTCGCTGTTTTATTTGGCGCCGAACGCGCTGGATTAGAAAACGAAGACATCGTGCGCGCAAACGCGTTGATCAATGTGCCTGTGAACCCAGAATTCAACTCGCTCAATCTTGCGCAATGCGTGTTGTTGACGGGGTATGAGTGGCAGCGCCAAGTGCGCGACATCACACATGAGCGCGTAGAAATGGCCCACACGGTTTGGGCCACGCAGGGCGAAGCAGAAGCGTTGGCCAAGCACTATGAAGAGCGTCTGGACGAAGCGGGGTTCTTCTTTCCGCTCGCCAAGGCCAACAGTATGAAGATCAACCTGCGCAACATGTGGTCACGTATGCCAATGACGCGCGCGGATGTACAAATGTTGCATGGTATGTTGCGGCAAATGGTGCGTTGGAAGAACAAATCAGAATAGATGCTTGAAGGGGCAGGGTGGTGGACCTACCCTATGCATAACGATGGGTCTAAAGAGGCAGATCATGAGCAAGAAACGCAGTATTTTTGAAGACGTCGACACAGCTGAGAAAGTTGCCCCTGTGACGGGCGGAATCGATTCAGTAAAACGTGGCGCACGGCGCGGCATTCGCATTTGGTTGATGATCCTTTTCGCCCTGGTCCTCGTGATGATCGCGGTTGGCGGTTTGACGCGGCTTACGGATAGCGGTCTTTCGATCACCGAATGGAAGCCGTTGACGGGGGCCTTGCTGCCCATGTCCGAGGCCGCGTGGATGTCTGAATTCGACAAATATCGCGCGATCCCGGAATACAAACTCCAAAATCAAGGCATGTCGCTGTCTGAATTCCAGTTCATCTACTGGTGGGAATGGGGTCACCGTCAGCTTGGTCGTGTGATCGGTTTGGTCTGGGCACTTGGCTTCTTTGGCTTTCTGTTAATCGGTAACATTCCGACGGGCTGGACAGGTCGCTTGCTTGGCATGGGCGCACTTGGTGGCTTGCAGGGCGCGGTTGGTTGGTGGATGGTGTCCTCTGGTCTAACGGGTACGATGTTGGATGTTGCGTCGTACCGTCTTGCCACGCATCTTGGGTTGGCTTTTGTGATCCTTGGTTTCATCGCGTGGTTCATATTTGAGCTGAAATGCGAAGAGCGCCAATTGATGCAATGCCGTCGCCATCGCGAGACGCGTTTGTTCAACCTGAGCACCGCGCTTTTGGCCTTCGCATTTGTTCAAATCTTGCTCGGTGCGCTGGTTGCGGGCATCGACGCGGGACGCACCTACAATGACTGGCCGCTGATGTCGGGTGGCTTTATTCCCCCGTATCCCTTTGATCTCGTCCCTATCTGGCGCAACTTCTTTGAGAACGCGGGACTGGTACAGTTCATGCACCGTATGGCGGGTTACGGTCTGTTGATCTTTGGTATCGTGATGTGGCGCGCAGCCCGTCGTTCGCCCAACTCTGGCACGCGCGGTGCGTTCACTGTGGTCCTTGCGATGATGACACTACAGATGCTGCTTGGCATCTTCGCGGTGCTTTACTCTGCGCCTTGGCACATTGCTATCGTTCACCAGCTTGGAGCCGTCGCGCTTTGGGTCTTGATCCTACGCGCACGCTTTTATGCGGGCTATCCAACACCTGACCAACTGCGAGGAGCAGCCAAATGAGTGCATTTGATGATCTGATGTCACATCAGAAAGAGACCGAAGCGCTAAGCAGTGTTATGGGCCGTTTGGGGTGGGATCAAGAAACGATGATGCCACGCGGGGCCGCCTCGCAACGCGCCGAAGAAATGGCAGCCTTTGAGGGCGTTTTGCACGCGCGCCGCACGGATCCACGCCTTGGTGAATGGTTGGGCAACGCACAAGCCCCTGACGAGGCCGGCAAAGCGCAATTGCGTTTGATCACACAATCATTTGAGCGCGCTCAAAAAGTGCCCGCTGATCTGGCGCAGCGCTTGGCCAAGGTCACATCCACCAGCCAAGGCATTTGGGCACAGGCGCGTGAAGATGAAGACGTCGCTGCCTTTTTGCCAACTTTGAAAGAAGTGGTTGAATTGAAGCGCGAAGAGGGCCAAGCGCTAGCGGCGGGTGGCAACACATATGATGCGATGCTGCAAGATTATGAACCCGGTGCAAGTGCGGCCAGCCTAAGTGCTATGTTTGCGGCGTTGCATCCGCGTCTGACTGCGCTGCGTGATCAAGTGATGGCAACTGATCAGCCTGCTGATTTGGACTTCGATTTTGACGAAGGCAAACAGATGAAGCTGACGCGCAAGCTGGCTAAGACGTTTGGCTATGACATGAGCCGCGGACGCGTTGATAAGGCCGTGCATCCGTTTTCGTCCGGCTCTGGCCAAGACGTACGCATCACCACACGCACCAGCCTGCGTGACCCGTTCAATTGCCTCTACTCAACGATCCACGAGGTCGGTCATGCGTGTTACGAGCAGGGCATCAGCGACGGCTATCTCCTGACACCTGTTGGTGGCGGCATATCTATGGGCGTGCATGAAAGCCAAAGCCGGATCTATGAAAACCAGCTTGGTCGGTCACAGCCGTTCTGCGGTTGGCTCTATGGTCAGATGCGCGACACGTTTGGTGATTTTGGCGTGGCCGATGAAGACACGTTCTACCGCACCGTGAACAAACTGCGCCAAGGGTATATCCGCACAGAGGCAGATGAGGTGCAATATAACCTACACGTGCTGCTGCGCTTTGATCTGGAACAGGCAATTATCTCTGGTGATCTGGCAGTGGATGATCTGGAAGCTGCTTGGAACGATCGGTTCGAGGCTGACTTTGGCTTTGCGGTCGACAAGCCGTCAAACGGCATGTTGCAAGACGTACACTGGTCTGTTGGCCTGTTCGGCTACTTTGCGACCTATAGCCTCGGCAACGTCTATGCAGGATGCTTGAACCAAGCGATGCGTACGGACTTGCCTGATCTGGATGCCTCCCTCGCACTGGGCGATCCAACACCTGCGACCGAATGGCTGAACGAAGCGCTCCAGCGCCACGGTGGCTTGCGTGACCCCCGCGCAACGATTGCGCATGCATGTTCTGGTGTTGAGCCAAGCGAGGCGCCGTTGTTGAACTATCTGGAAACGAAATTCACTGGGTAGGTGGTTTAAGAGATCGTTTGTGTTGATTTCAACCTTAAGAAGACGTCACACACAGGAATGCTTCGTGGGCAAAGTATAACGGTATGATGCTCATTCGAGAAGAGTAGTGAGCATCAACCGTCAACAGCCCATTTAGTTTTGAATGAGGTTTGTGGCAGTTCACTACAGACCTTTTCAAGCGTTCCAAAAAGGCGTTTTTGAAGCTGTCATATCTGGGGTCGAGTAGGAGCTATTTTTTGATCTTAAATAGCTCCTCTAATCTATAAAGTTGAGGCCTTTGGGTATCAAAATTCACGATGCTTAGGAGAAAATAATGCACTATTTCGACGGCTTTTCTTATCTGAAGACTTCAAAAAAAGTGATAAGTAAATCAGCCAGGACGAACATAAGGCCAGAAAGAGCGCGACAATCATCTGCATCGGGCTGAAGCCATAATCGGCAGAGTGACAAAGCAAAAGTGCACTTAACGCAGCCAAGTGTAGGACTGCCACAAAGCGCATCGCGAAAGTTACATATTCTGTATTTAAGCTCATACTTTTGACTCCTTTAATCATGATCTTAAGATTTAATAGATTTTCTGAAGATGAAACAGAAAAGGTTGCATATGCGATGCGGCAAAAATGTTAGGGTTTAGAGATGTCATCTTACCAATTGAAAATACTTCTAATAAGCGGATCGTTCCGACGAGATTCGTGAATGGAAACCCAAACATCATCATAAATTGTGGGTGAATTTGGAACTTCGCTGAGTTCTGCATGTTGAGAGGCAAGGGAGCGCGGCAACATCACCATGTAGGGCAGTTCTTGGATGGTGTTCAAAGCAGTGTTCAGGCCTTGCAATGCGAGTCTTGCGGGACGGTCGAAATGGTTTTGTAAAAAACTCTGATCCAGACTGTTTCCAGTTTGATCGACAAACTCGATTCAGCCTTGCAAATTCGGCATAAACTCTGTCCGTGCAAAGACGGCGTATTCGGTTCTTGTGATCTTTTTCCGTACCAATCGAACTTCAGTCGGCTCATTGGATGTAAAGGCCAGATCGACCTCCCCGTATGCTAGCGAAAATGGAATGAGCGTTAAATGCAGGTTAACATCTTGTTTTTCTAGTAAAAGCCCTGACCAATAGGGCGCTAAAAACCCCTGCATTAGACGAATTTCACAATAGACACGCAGCGTGCCTTCCTCGCTGATGGCAGCGTCAGTTTGAATACTATCAATGTCAGCTTTTACGCCTTGCGCGATTTCGACAAGTTGAGCACCGAAAGCAGTTGGGTGCCACTCTTGGCCATCTTTTAGGAATATTGGCTGGTTATATTTGTCTGATACGTTTTGAATATGGCGAGACACTGTTGTCGCATTGGTTCGCAGCGCCTTTGCCGTCTTACCCATTGTTCGGTATTCAGCCAAAGCTAGGCAATAAATTAAGTCATTCCAATTTTGCATTCTACAGCCATTTTGTATGTTGTGTTTAGATACTTAAGTTTTTCAAAAAGACCGCAGTTACTGCCGATTTAGCGCGTCGAAACAGTCTTTTCGACACTCGGCATACCTAGCAGCTCCACTAAAGCGCATCCACATTGCCTATCGATTGCAGCGTGTATTTAGAGATAAGTTTACTATCTATGGATATCAAAATCAGCTCAAAAGCACAACTCCAAATAATTTAATTCTAAAAAATTCACCTTAAAGGTGCAAATATCAGACGCCAAGGTATGAAAAAAGTTTAGCCACTTGATTTTTCACAAGCGGCTATGTCTTCATTTTAAAGATGCATTTGAAGCAGTGTAGGTCACAGACTTACTTAAAGCGTGTTGTTCTACTTTTTGTCACGCGCTGCTTTTTCGTCTTTGGTCAGAACTTGGTTCCATACGTTCTTGGAAATCCCAAGCTCTGGCTTCATCGGCTTGGTTTTACCCTTGGTGACAGCGCCACCCTTTTTCAGAAACTCCTGAATAAGCGCGTCTTCGGTCGTGGATTTAGGCACCTGTTTCATGTGTATTTCCTTCGCGGGTTAACTTGCGTCAGTCTCTGGGGCGTCGCTCTCGACCGTATCTTCGTCACCTTGATCCGCGATGCGCGCGACGGACACAACGCTTTCACCTTTGCCCGTGTTGAACACCTTCACACCACCAGCAGACCGCGAGCGGAACGAGATACCTTCAACAGGCACACGGATTGACTGACCTTTGGACGTAGCAAGCATGATTTGATCGTCCAGTTCTACTGGGAAGCTGGCAACGACTTCGCCGCCGCGCATCGCTTTGTCCATGGCTGTGACACCCATGCCACCGCGACCCCGAAGCGGGTAGTCGTGGGACGAGGACAGTTTGCCAGCGCCACCAGTCGTGATCGTTAGGATCAAGTTTTCGATCGCGGACATTTCTGCATAACGCTCTTGTGGAAGCTGGGTGTTCGCGTCGCCTTCCTCCTCGTCTGGCAGTTCTGCATCATCTGCAAGTCCCGCCATTGCGCGCCGCATCTTGAGATAGGCCGCGCGTTCATCAGATGTCGCTTCAAAGTGGCGAATAACGGACATGGACACGACTGAATCATCCCTTTGCAGCTTGATGCCACGCACACCGACAGAGGCACGAGAGTTGAACACGCGCACATCCGTGGCACGGAAGCGGATTGCGCGGCCAGAATTGGTGGTCAGCATCACATCATCGTCGTGGGATGCGATACGTGCATCGATCAGGGTTGTGTGCTCGTGCTCGCCCTCAAACTTCATCGCGATCTTGCCGTTGCGCATGACGTTGGTGAAATCTGACAGTTTGTTACGGCGCACTGTGCCTGCGGAGGTAGCGAAGACGACTTGTAGATCATCCCACTCGTCCTCATCACGATCTACGGGCATAATTGCCGCAATGGAAACGCCAGGTGGAATGGGCAGAATGTTCACAATCGCCTTGCCCTTGGCGGTACGGCCACCCAGCGGCAGACGCCATGTTTTCAGCTTATAGCTCATGCCATCGGTCGTGAAGAACAACAGTTGTGTATGCGTGTTGGCAACGAAGAGCGTGGTGATTACATCCTCGTCTTTGGTCTGCATGCCAGCGACACCCTTTCCACCGCGACGCTGCGCGCGGAAATCAACAAGAGGGGTGCGCTTGATGTAGCCGCCAGATGTGATGGTGACGACCATGTCTTCACGCTCGATCAGATCTTCGTCTTCCATGTCGCCGGACCAGTCGACGATCTCTGTACGACGGGGGACGGCGAATTTTTCACGAACTTCGCGCAACTCGTCACGGATGATATCCATGATGCGTTCGCGTGACCCTAGAATTTCGAGGTATTCGCGGATCTTTCCTGCCAGTTCTTTCAACTCGTTCGTGACTTCCGTCACACCAAGCTGTGTCAAACGCTGAAGGCGTAGTTCAAGAATGGCGCGTGCCTGTGTTTCAGACAGGTTATACGTGCCATCGTCGTTCATCTTGTGGGTCGGATCATCAATCAGGTTGATGTATTCCGCGATGCTGCCCGCAGGCCAACGCCGGGTCATCAGCTTTTGACGTGCTTCAGCCGCATCAGCAGATGCGCGAATGGTTGCAACCACTTCATCGACGTTCGTCACCGCGACAGCCAGACCACATAGAATGTGGCTACGTTCACGGGCTTTGCGCAACTCGTACGCAGTACGTCTTGCAACAACGTCCTCGCGGAAGTCTATGAAACTGCTCAAGAAACGCAAAAGTGTAAGCGTCTCAGGACGGCCACCGTTTAGCGCCAGCATGTTACAGCCGAAATAGGTTTGCATTGGTGTGAAACGGAACAACTGATTCAAAACAACTTCGGGCGTTGCATCGCGTTTCAGCTCGACAACGACGCGCACACCATTCCGATCGCTTTCGTCCTGTACGTGGGCCACGCCCTCGATCTTTTTCTCGCGCACTTGCTCGGCGATTTTTTCGATCATCGAAGACTTGTTCACTTGATAAGGAATCTCGTCGATGACGATTGCGTAGCGGTCTTTGCGAATTTCTTCGACGCGCGTTTTAGAGCGGATAACAACCGAACCACGACCCTCAAGATAGGCTTTGCGCGCACCTGTTCGACCCAGCATAATGCCGCCTGTGGGGAAGTCTGGACCCGGTACATATTCGATCAATTCTTCTGTCGTCAGATCAGGGTTGTCGATCAACGCAAGGGTCGCTGTGACCACCTCGCCAAGGTTATGGGGCGGAATATTCGTCGCCATACCAACCGCGATACCACCAGCGCCATTGACCAACATATTTGGATAGCGCGCTGGAAGGACTGTCGGTTCTCTGTCCTTTCCGTCGTAATTATCCTGAAAATCCACCGTATCCTTATCTATATCGGACAAAAGGTAGGCTGCGGGCTTGTCCATGCGGACTTCGGTGTAACGCATCGCAGCGGCGTTATCGCCGTCCATGGAACCAAAGTTACCCTGACCATCAAGCAGGGGCAGCGACATCGAGAAGTCCTGCGCCATCCGCACCAGAGCATCATAGATCGCGCTGTCACCATGAGGGTGATATTTACCCATAACGTCACCAACCGCGCGGGCCGATTTTCGGTAGCTCTTATCGTGCGTATTTCCAGCCTCATACATCGCATACATGATGCGGCGGTGGACAGGTTTCAGACCATCGCGCAGGTCGGGAATCGCCCGAGAGACGATGACGGACATCGCATAATCAAGGTAAGAGGTCTTCATTTCCTTGGTTATTGAGATGGACGGGCCTGTATATGCCGATACCGGTTCAGGCTTTTCGTCTTCGTTTTCAGGGGCTTCTGGGGTATCGTTCACGTGAGCTATCCTGCTTTATCACCGCGCACGCCATTCGAGCGAGCTGCTATATTTTGTGAGCTTGAATGTAACAGAAACATAATGTGGTGTGCAATGGGAAGTGCTGCAAAAATCCAGTAGCGCTGTACGACTTAGAGCGTATCGGGAATGCGCATCTTGGAGTATTTAGTTCCTTCAATGGTAGCGCCCAGTTTCAAACCGGCTTGACCAAAGATTATGCTGACAACGGGTGATGAGTTGGACGTAGTCGTCGTGCTGAAGGTTTGACCATCATCATAGATAGCGGCCTCAACTTCTGCACCCAACTCCCATCCATCACTTGCACGAAACAGCGCAAGCGCATCCTCGGTTATGAAAAATAGAACGTGTGCGTATTGGTTGGCGCCAATCTGAAAGCCCCAGTTGGCTTTGGTCGTATTATAATACTCGACCGAAACACCACCGACACGCAACGCACCGCGACCAAAGCCGCCTCCAAACCCAAGGCCAGCCTCAGTGATAAGGGGAATGACCAACATGCCAGCCGATCGCGCTGCAAGCGAACGGGTTTTACCGTACTGTCCAAACATTTCAGCCAGAGTCGCATCGACACGTGCATCCAGGCGGTCGGGGGCTGTGTTGCCGTTAATGCGATCACATCCGCTGAGCACAACAGCACTGCCAGCCAGTCCGGAAAGCGCAAACGCGCGGCGGGAGAAATTCGTCATTAGGATACCTGCTTTTTGCCTACTTGCCCCTGCTCTTGCGGCGGGAGTTAACAACAATCTAGCCCAAGCTAGCGCAAAAGTCATAACTTTGATGCGCTAGCAGGCGGATTTCAGCGTATCATGTTACCCATTTGCCAGAATTTCAGCGACGCGCGGTGCGAAATAACTCAAGATCCCGTCACAACCCGCGCGTTTGAAGCACATCAGGCTTTCCATCATCACACGGTCGCCGTCGATCCAGCCGTTCTGTGCAGCCGCTTGGATCATCGCGTATTCACCGCTGACCTGATAGGCATAAGTCGGTACGCCGAATTCGGTTTTCACACGGCGACAAATATCTAGGTAGGGCATTCCGGGTTTCACCATCACCATATCTGCACCCTCAGAAAGGTCACGCTGGATCAAACGCATGGCTTCATCCGAATTGGCAGGGTTCATCTGGTAGGTTTTCTTGTCACCGGTTAGCGCGCCAGAGGCCCCAACAGCATCGCGGAATGGGCCGTAGTAAGCAGATGCATATTTTGCAGCATAACTTAGGATCATCACATTCTGATGGCCCTCGGATTCGAGTGCGCTGCGCATAGCCCCAATGCGACCATCCATCATATCAGAGGGGCCGATAATATCCGCACCAGCTTCGGCCTGTGCGAGCGTCATCTTAACAAGGGCTTCAACAGTGCGATCATTAATGATTTCACCGTCTTCCACGAAACCATCGTGTCCATTGATGTTATAAGGATCAAGTGCGACGTCGGTCATTACCGCAATATCAGGTGCCGCATCTTTGATCGCACGTGTCGCTTGATTGCTGAGGTTATCAGGGTTCCATGCCTCAGCGCAGTCTTCGGTCTTGAGGCTGTCATCCGTATAAGGAAACAGGCAAATTGCTGGAATTCCAAGGCTTTGAGCGTGTTTCGCAGCCTGTGCAATCTTGTCAACGGAGCGGCGCATCACACCGGGCATCGATCCAACGGGTTCTTCAATATCTTTACCATCGCGCACAAATATCGGCCAAATGAGATCCGCAGGGCTGAGCAAATTTTCTTGCGTCAAAGCGCGCAGAGCCGGGGTCCGGCGTGCGCGGCGAAAACGGGCAGCGGGGAAGGCGGCAACAGTGGGGGGCATATGCGTCCTCATGGTAGGAATGTCTCGCATAAGACTTGGCATGACATCCAGCGTAGAACAAGGCTGGGAATTGCTGAACAGGCCAGCTATAGGGATCAAAATACATCTTCTTTTCCCTTGTGAGTTGCTTTGGATCTAACAAACGCCCTTTTTGAGTTGATTGATATGCGTTCTTTCTCGAACCTTTGGTTCTGGATCGCGCTTGCTGTGATGTGGTCAACGGCTTCGCACTGGGTGCTTGGCGTGCCCTACGATATGGTGCTGCGCGCGCGCCGTTTTGGCGGGGATGCTGTCAACGATATGGAAGACCTCGTCCGCATCAATGTGGGGCGATTACTCTATATTGGACGCATGTCTGGTCTATGGTTAGCGGGCTTGACGTGTTTCATGCTGACAGGATTGGCGTTACTTGGCTTTGTCTATTGGGTCGAATTCGCACAAGCGCTGTTCTTGCTATTTGCGCCAATGACACTGGTCGGGCTGCTTAGCTTGAACACAGCGCGCTTGATCCAAGACGAAGCCGCCTCTGGTGAGGTACTTTACAAACGCCTGTTCAGGCACCGTATTTTTGTGCAACTCATTGGAATGGTGTCTATTTTTGTCACAGCTATGTGGGGCATGTACACCAATTTGGCACTGGGCCAGTTCGGTTTTTGACGCGCTCGTTTCTAGGACCATATGTACGCTATGAATAAGTCCCATATCACCGTTTCGGGTGCGCCCGAAGGCTATGATGCGCAGTTGATTTTGCGTGAATTTGAGGCTGGCGATCGTCCGGTTTGCCATATTGCGCGCGATGATAAGCGCATGGCTGCGATGCAGGATGCGCTGCGGTTCTTTGCACCTGACATGCCTGTTATCGTGTTTCCGGGTTGGGATTGTTTGCCCTACGATCGCGTATCCCCGAATGCCGACATTTCTGCTGCGCGCATGGCGACATTGGCGGCAATTGTCCACGAGATGCCAAAGCAGTTCATTTTGCTAACAACGCTTGGCGCGGCAACGCAGCGTCTGCCTGCGCGATCTGTTCTGCGCGAGGCGGCGTTTTCGGCAGTCGTCGGTGGACGTGTAGATGAAAAAGCGTTGCGTAACTTTCTGGTGCGGATGGGGTTTGTGCAAAGTCCAACAGTGATGGAGCCCGGTGATTATGCTGTGCGCGGCGGAATCATTGACATATTTCCACCCGGCGAACAGGGACCCATCCGCCTTGATCTATTCGGGGATGTCTTGGACGGCGCACGCCGCTTTGACCCAGCCACGCAGCGCACAACTGAAAAGCTGGATGTGATCGAACTTGCGCCTGTGTCCGAGGTGATTTTGGATGATGAGGCAATCACGCGTTTTCGCCAGAACTACCGCATCGAATTTGGTGCTGCGGGCACGGATGATCCCTTGTATGAAGCTGTGTCTGCAGGTCGCAAGCATCAAGGCGTTGAACATTGGATGCCGTTCTTTCATGAGCACTTAGAGACGATATTCGACTACCTTCCGAAGGCGACGATCACATGTGATGACGCGCTTACACCCGCACGCATCGCGCGCTGGGAAAGCGTGGCCGATCAATATGAAACCCGCAAGATCGCGATGGCCGCGAAGAAGCGGATGGATTCAGTTTATAAACCAGCACCAGCAGAACTGCTGTACCTTGATGAGGCTGCATGGGACGCGGCCGTGGCAGATCACAGTGTCGTTCAGTTCAATGCCTTGCCACAAGCAACAGGCTTGGGTGTTACGGATGCAAGTGGCCGCATCGGACGCAATTTTTCACCAGAACGTCAACAGGAAAACATCAGCCTTTTCGGTGCTTTAGCGTCCCATATTAAAGCGAAAATGGAAAAGGGACCAGTCGTCGTCGCATCCTATTCCGAGGGTTCGCGCGAACGTTTGACGGGGTTGATCGAAGACGAAGGTTTGGCTGAGATCATCCCCATACGCGATTTCAAAGACGTCGGAAAACGTGGGCTGCATTTGGTGGTCTGGGGGCTGGAGCATGGCTTTGAAACACCAGATGTGACAGTAATTTCGGAACAAGACGTGTTGGGTGATCGTTTGATCCGCGGCGCGAAAAAGCGCAAGAAAGCCGAGAATTTTCTAACCGAAACCCAAAGCCTGAACCCCGGTGATCTGGTGGTCCATGTGGATCATGGCATCGGGCGGTTTCAGGGGCTTGAGGTGATTACGGCTGCGGGTGCTGCACATGAATGTATTCTGCTCGATTACGCAGAAAGTGCGCGCCTTTATTTGCCCGTTGAGAACATAGAATTGCTTAGCAAATATGGCCACGATGAAGGGTTCTTGGATCGTCTTGGTGGCGGCGCGTGGCAGGCCAAAAAGGCGAAACTGAAAGAGCGCATTCGCGAGATGGCGGACAAGCTGATCCGCGTTGCGGCAGAACGTGCGTTGCGCCGCGCGCCAATCATGGATCCACCGCCCGGCATGTGGGACGCATTTTCCGCGCGCTTCCCGTATCAAGAAACCGACGATCAGCTCAGCGCGATCAGCGATGTGCTAGGGGATATGGGATCGGGCCAACCGATGGATCGCCTTGTCTGCGGTGATGTTGGTTTCGGTAAAACCGAGGTTGCCATGCGCGCGGCGTTTGTTGCTGCGATGTCAGGTGTTCAAGTTGCGATCATTGCGCCGACCACCTTATTGGCACGTCAGCACTACAAGAGCTTTGTTGAGCGTTTTCGCGGATTTCCGATTGAAGTCAGACCCTTATCACGCTTTGTGACGGCAAAAGACGCCGAAGAAACCCGCAAGCAAATGGCGGCGGGTACTGTCGAGATCGTTGTCGGCACCCATGCATTATTGGCGAAAAATACGAAATTCTTGAACCTTGGTTTGTTAATCATCGACGAAGAACAACACTTTGGCGTGGGCCACAAAGAACGCCTAAAGCAGCTACGCACAGATATTCACGTGCTGACGCTGACAGCGACGCCGATCCCACGGACATTACAGCTATCCCTGTCTGGTGTGCGCGATCTGTCGATCATAGGGACACCGCCAGTGGACCGTCTGGCCATTCGAACATATGTCAGTGAGTTCGACGCCGTCACGCTGCGCGAGGCCTTGTTGCGCGAACATTATCGAGGAGGGCAGTCTTTCTATGTCGTGCCTCGTATTTCGGACCTTCCAGAGATCGAAGCCTTCCTGAAAGAACAACTGCCCGAACTGACCTACATGGTGGCGCATGGGCAAATGGCGGCGGGTGATCTTGATGATCGCATGAACGCGTTCTACGATGGAAAATACGATGTCTTGCTTGCGACAACTATAGTTGAAAGTGGCCTAGATATCCCAACTGCGAACACCATGATTGTGCACCGCGCTGATATGTTTGGCCTGTCGCAGCTCTATCAAATTCGTGGACGGGTTGGCCGCTCGAAAACCCGTGCATTTGCGTATTTGACGACAAAACCACGCGCGAAACTGACGGCGACGGCGGAGAAACGTTTGCGCGTGATTGGTTCGCTCGACACACTTGGGGCCGGGTTTACACTGGCCTCGCAAGACTTGGACATTCGGGGTGCGGGTAATTTGCTGGGTGAAGAACAGTCCGGTCAAATGCGCGATGTTGGATATGAATTGTATCAATCCATGCTGCAGGACGCGATTGCCAAGATCCGTTCGGGCGAAATGGACGGGCTGTCAGTGAACGACGATCAATGGGCACCACAAATCAATTTGGGCGTGCCCGTGTTGATCCCAGAGACGTTCGTGCCTGACTTGGATGTACGTTTGGGGCTTTATCGTCGCCTGTCATCACTGACCACGAAGGTTGAGTTGGAAGGCTTTGCAGCTGAATTGATTGACCGTTTTGGCAAGCTGCCAAAAGAAGTGAACACGTTGATGTTGGTCGTGCGCATTAAAGCAATGTGCAAGAAGGCTGGGATTGCGAAATTGGACGGCGGTCCCAAAGGCGCAACTGTGCAGTTCCACAATGACAAATACGCGTCGCCGAAAGGTTTGGTGTCGTTTATCCAGAGCCAAAACGGTCAAGCGAAGGTGCGTGACAACAAGATTGTTGTGCTGCGCGAGTGGAAGACGGATGTTGAGAAAATCAAAGGCGCATTTTCAATTGCACGTGATTTGGCTGAACATGCTGGTGCGATCAAAAAGCGGGCGGTTTAGCGAATTTTCTTGAAAATTCGGTGTGCCGGCGGCGCGGATATTTTTGGAGAGAGGAAGCGATTAGCGTGCGAACCAGGATTTGATCTTGGGGGACAACCAATCCCACAATGTCGGCGCACCGCGTGCGATTTTTGATCCGACGCGGGCTTCGATGGTCTCATAGCTGACACCGTAGTCTGTCCAACTGCCGCCATTGGACATCAAGTTTTGATTGGGTGGTTGGAAGCGGTCTAGGGATTTTGCGAAAACAGCGTCAGGGCTTTGTGCGGCTTCGAATTCGTTCCACAGCGCGCGCAAGGTTTCGTTTTGATCGCTTGGGAGCAAACCAAAGATACGGTCCGCGGCTTTGGCCTCATCAGCTTCCATCGCTGCAATATCGTGATCACCAAAGATTGGCGCGTCGCCTGCGTCGATTTCGACAAGGTCATGTAGTACGAGCATTTTGATCACACGATTTATGTCGACACCCTCGGGCGCGTGTTCCCCAAGGATCAATGCATAGAGCGCAATGTGCCAACTGTGTTCGCCAGAATTTTCAGGGCGTGATCCATCGCACAGGGTCGTTGCACGTAGGACTGATTTTAATTTATCAGCCTCGTTCAGAAAAGCCATTTGCGCATCGAGGCGAGCGTTCATGGCTTTTCTAGTTTGGCGGCAGCACGATCAATGCGATCATTCAGCATATTACGCCCACGTGTCAAAGCCATGCGCACACGCGCGGCTGTCATATAGGCTTCTTCAGCTGTGGTTGAAGAACTGGCGAGCAGGTTGCCTATATCGATGACAAGCTCCTCGTCGCCGAGCGCCGTCGCCGCTTCTATCGCGTCTTTGGCCAGATCGTCGGCCAGTTTACCAATGAACGCACTCATGAGATCGTTCCTTTAGCGTGTCGTCTCCGTCAAGCGGCGTTTCACATAGGTTGAAACGTTGCCAATCATGCTGTCCATCTGCGGCTCTTCGGAGAAGAAGTGGCCAGAGCCTTCAAGCTCTTGATGCGTGACCGTGATGCCCTTTTGTTCGTGCAGTTTGTTGACTAGGCCAACAGTGTCAGCAGGCGGTGCCACGCGATCTGCGGTGCCATTGATAATCAGGCCAGACGCAGGGCAAGGGGCCAAGAACGAAAAGTCATACATATTCGCGGGTGGGCTGACCGAAATAAAGCCTGTGATTTCTGGACGGCGCATCAAAAGCTGCATGCCGATCCACGCGCCAAACGAGAAACCAGCAACCCAGCAATGTTTGGAATTGTTGTTCATGGATTGGAGATAATCGAGCGCGGAGGCTGCATCTGATAGCTCGCCAATGCCCTGATCATATTCGCCTTGCGAACGACCCACACCGCGGAAGTTAAACCGCAGCACTGTGAAGCCCATGTTATAAAAAGCGTAGTGCAGGTTATAGACGACCTTGTTGTTCATCGTACCACCAAATTGAGGGTGGGGATGCAGCACGATTGCGATCGGTGCATCCTTTTCCTTTTGGGGGTGATAGCGGCCTTCCAAGCGACCTTCGGGACCTGGAAAAATAACCTCGGGCATATGCGTAAACTCCTGCGTCAAAGCGCTGTGGCTATTCTTGACGAATTAGCTAAGTCACTTTAGAACCATTCTAAGCTGAGCGAGGCTCGGCCATCGACATGCCTTTATGCAATGTGCGCGCGAAGGTCAATCTTTTCAGTGTGTTTGCCCCGATTTAGGGCGCTAATGAACATTATTTCGGGGCGCTGTTATGAAGTTATCGACAAAAGGGCGTTACGCCATGGTCGCGCTCACCGATATTGCGTTGCAAAACCCCGATACGCTGGTGACCTTGGGCGATATTTCCAAGCGTCAGGATATCTCGTTACCGTATCTTGAGCAGTTATTTGTAAAACTGCGTCGTGCGGAGTTGGTTGTTTCTGTGCGCGGGCCCGGTGGTGGATATCGTTTGGCCAAGTCTACGTCAGAAATTCGTGTGCTGGATGTACTGTCTGCCGTCGATGAAACCGTGGACGCGATGCACAAAGGGGCAGGTGCCTCTGGTGGCAGTTCGGGATCACGTGCGCAATCTATGACGAACCGTTTATGGGAGGGGCTTAGTGCGAATGTCTATGTATACCTGCACCAAACACGCTTGTCAGACGTCGTGACCAATGCGTTGGCACCCTGTCCTGCGGTGCCTACCTTGTTTGATATTGTGGATGAATGATGACCCGCGTCTACCTTGATCATAACGCGACCGCGCCTTTACGGGGTGAGGCCCGCGACGCGATGATTGCGGCGATGGATGCCATTGGCAATCCGTCTTCGGTGCATTCAGAGGGGCGCAAGGCCAAGTCGATCATCGAAACTGCACGTGGACAGATTGCATCAGCCTTTGGCGCAGATGGCGCAGATATCGTGTTTACGTCGAGCGCGACAGAGGCGGCGGCGTTGGCCTGTGCTGGTCGCGATTTGGCGAGTGCACGTGTTGAACATGATGCGGTGCTGAGCTGGACCAATGGGGATCTTGCCGTTGATGGGACTGGCGTTGTTGATGTTGCTGATCCGAGTAAAACTGCAGTTCAACTCGCGAATTCTGAGACGGGTGTTTTGCAAAAGCTGCCTGAGGGTTTGGCCGTCGCGGATATGACCCAAGCGTTTGGCAAACTACCCGTCGCGTTCAATTGGTCCGGCGCAGACATGGCATTGATCTCGGCGCACAAGCTGGGTGGTCCCAAAGGGATCGGTGCGCTTGTTCTGAAACGCGGCCTAGATGTTAAGGCGCAAATCAAAGGGGGCGGTCAGGAAATGGGCCGTCGTTCTGGCACCGAGAACATAATAGGAATCGCGGGATTTGGGGCAGCGGCAGAGGCAGCGCAAAGCGATCTTGAGGCTGGGAAATGGGACCACGTCGAGAAACTTAGAAACATTCTAGAAAGTACACTTGCAGAACGCGCAAAACACACTATTTTTGTCGGGAAAGAGAATGCTCGTCTGCCTAACACATCCTGCATCCTGACGCTCGGCTGGAAGGGCGAGACACAAGTTATGCAAATGGATTTGGCTGGTTTCGCTATTTCTGCGGGGTCTGCGTGTTCGAGCGGCAAGGTAAAAGCCAGTGGTGTCTTGATGGCGATGGGCTTTGATGAAATAGCGGCGGCAAGCGCCATTCGGGTTTCTCTGGGACCTGAAACGACAGAACAAGAGGTGCTGGCTTTTGCGGATGCATGGTTGGCCCAACACGAAAAATATCGCGCGCGTGATGCGTGAGCATAAGTTTAGATGGAGGCCGACATGGTAGCACTGGATAATGGAACGGATTCTGGCGTCAAAGAAGGCGTAGATCAGGAAACAGTCGATGCCGTGCGCGAGGTTGGCGGGGCTTACAAGTACGGTTGGTCCACTGACATCGAAATGGAATACGCGCCCAAGGGTCTGAATGAAGACATCGTGCGTTTGATCTCGTCCAAGAACAAGGAGCCAGAGTGGATGCTTGATTGGCGCCTTGAGGCGTATCGCCGTTGGCTGACCAAGACAGAGCCGGATTGGGCAATGGTCGATTATCCAGAGATCGATTTTCAGGACCAGTATTACTATGCGCGTCCAAAAAGCATGGAAGTGAAACCAAAATCCTTGGAAGAGGTTGATCCAAAGCTTTTGGCGACATACGCGAGGCTGGGCATTCCGCTGAAAGAGCAGATGATCCTTGCGGGTGTTGAAGGCGCGGAAGACATTGATGTGAACGCACCACGCAAAGTCGCTGTGGATGCAGTCTTTGATTCCGTTTCCATCGGTACGACGTTCCAAGATGAACTGAAGAAAGCAGGCGTGATCTTCTGCTCTATCTCAGAGGCGATCAAAGATCATCCTGAGTTGGTCAAGAAGTACCTTGGCACCGTGGTTCCCGTGTCTGACAACTATTACGCGACACTGAATTCTGCCGTGTTTTCCGATGGATCTTTTGTCTACATTCCACCGGGCGTGCGTTGCCCGATGGAGCTATCCACGTATTTTCGCATCAATGCCGAAAACACAGGCCAGTTTGAACGCACATTGATCATTGCCGATAAAGGTAGCTATGTCAGCTACTTGGAAGGCTGTACTGCTCCAATGCGTGATGAGTCCCAGTTGCACGCGGCTGTGGTTGAAATCATCATCGAAGAAGATGCTGAAGTGAAATACTCAACCGTTCAAAACTGGTATCCCGGTGATGAAAACGGCAAAGGCGGCATCTATAACTTTGTGACCAAGCGTGCCGATTGCCGCGGTGATCGTGCCAAGATCATGTGGACACAGGTCGAAACTGGCTCTGCTGTGACTTGGAAATACCCAAGCTGCATTCTGCGTGGCAACGAGAGCCAAGGCGAGTTCTACTCTATCGCCATCGCGAACAACTACCAGCAGGCTGACACTGGCACAAAGATGATCCACCTTGGCAAAGACACCAAGTCGCGCATCGTTTCAAAAGGTATCTCAGCAGGTCATGCGCAGAACACGTATCGCGGTCTGGTGTCTATGCATCCAAAGGCGAAGAACGCGCGTAACTTTACACAGTGCGATAGCCTTTTGATCGGTGACAAATGTGGTGCGCACACGGTGCCCTATATCGAGGTCAAGAATAATTCTGCACGGGTTGAGCACGAGGCGACAACGTCCAAAGTAGATGATGAGCAGCTGTTCTATTGCCGCCAGCGTGGCATCGGCGAAGAAGACGCAGTGGCCTTGGTCGTGAACGGTTTCTGTAAGGAAGTGCTACAAGCGCTGCCGATGGAGTTTGCGATGGAAGCACAGCAGTTGGTTGCGATTTCTCTCGAAGGTTCAGTGGGCTAGGGATCAAAGCCATGAATAAGAAAGCCCTTTTTTCGGCCC
>NZ_JABBAM010000116.1 GCF_018607965.1 Planktotalea sp. | reverse complement strand
ATCGATCCCCTGCCCGACCAGCATCGCCATCATCGCCTTTGCACGCAGACGGCCCATTGCTGGGCTTTCACCCGAGCGCAGATCATCAGAATGCTGGCTAATCACGCGCAGACGCGCATCAGGACACGCCATGGCCATCGCGGCCAATTCGAATGCAACACTGATTTCGCTTTGCTTGGCGGCAACAGAGCGCGGTGAATAAAACACATTCTTTCCCGCAATCGCAGCTTCAAGATCTTGAGCACACGATGACGTAGCCCACTGATTGGACAGGGCCTTCGCACGGTTAAAGCTGGCTGTATTATCAACTTCAATCACTGCAAATTCTACGCGACGATCATAGTACGCATCGGACTCAGGCCCTACAATATTGGACGGGCGCGCGCTGCCAATGCCTTTTGCGACAAAGTTCATCGTGTCGATGCCAGAGGCACAAAGACGCTGGATGATCTGCTCTGCGCGCTTCTTGCTAAGCTTCAGATTTACGTCCGCATCGCCGGATGGATCAGAATGCCCTTCAACGATGATCTGCACCCCCTTACAATCTTGCAACAGAATACCAATCAAGCGGGCTTGTTCGATCCCACAAGGATCCGCGTTCAGACCGCCTGCTGGAAAGTAGATACGCGCTTGGTCGGACAGCGAACGCAAATCTGCGATGCAAGATTCTCTCGCCGACAAACTCGCCTGTGCGTCCGAAAAGAACGCGACAGCATTTTGCGTCGCTTGCAGCGAAGCAGTACGTGTAACTGGTTCGACTGATGCGACCTGCGCAGGTGTTGCGATTACCGCCACCTGTTCCGGAACGACGGCAGGCGCAAACGCCAGTGCTGCTGCTTGTTGCATTGCTTGTGTGTCTACAGGCTGCATCGCTTGTAATGAAGAATCCGTCACCGAACTAAGGCGCGTGACGACATCATTGTTATTCTTCGCATCAAATGCGGTGGCATTGGTTGTGGCTTGGAACTGGGAATTAGACGCAACAGTCGCGTCCATAGAACTAGTTAAGGGTGCCTGAACTATGTCTTCGGCATTTGAAGATCTGTCAAAATAACCTGAGGCAGCGAAAACGATTGCAACTGTGGGTGCGACCCACGGCAAATGATCTTTGATTAGCTTAAAAGACATGGCTCCCAAAATATTGATCGCGGCTTAGCAGTTTACCGCTTATGTTGTGCTCGTATCGATAGATAGCCGCACAACCACAGCCTGCGTCAACAGGTAATTCGCAAGAAAGTGCAATTTGAGGTTTTTTTTAGTTTTGACGCTCGCGTGGGACATAACTAAGCGAATTCATCTATTTTTTCAGTAAATCTACCCAAGTAGCCTGCTGAAACGAAGAATGCGCACCAGCTTGTCAGCTAATGCGCAATCTATTTCATTAAAGTCTGTTTGCTGTCTCGCCGATTTCAGACACAACAAGCAGAAACTGTATTAGATCTGTTTTGTCACCTGCGTAAACTCCAGCTCGACCGGAGTTTCGCGACCAAAGATAGATACAGTCACTTTCAGGCGTTGGTTCTCATCGTCAACTTCTTCAACCATGCCGTCGAAGTCTTCGAATGGACCCTCGTTAACCTTGACGCGCTCACCAGTCTCGAAATGAATGATATTACGCGGTGCATCTTCGCCCTCAGCAACACGGCCAAGAATTGCTTCGACCTCGGCATCCCGCATTGGCATTGGGCGCCCTTGTGGCCCCAAGAAACCTGTGACGCGGTTGATCGAATTAATCAGGTGATAGCCTTGGTCAGACATTTCCATGCGGACCAGAACGTAACCTGGCATAAAGCGACGCTCGGACGTGACTTTCTTACCGCGACGGACTTCGATCACTTCTTCCGTAGGGACCAGCACTTCTTCGATGTCTGCCTCGAGTCCGTTCTCGATGGTCGAATTTCTGATTTGCTCAGCAATCTTCTTCTCAAAGTTCGAAAGAACGCTTACCGAATACCAACGCTTCGCCATCTGACATCTATCCTTGTTTGAACCTAGGCTTTGACCCAGCGGTTCGAATTATCATTCGTCCCAAATAGCTAACCCTTTGCGTAACGCAGCAACAAGGCAAAATCAGTGCGCTGTTCGAATCTTAAGAGCACTAAATTTGGGAAGTCTGTGCGCAATACCCCTGCTACGCTTGCATTTCAAGGGCTTGCTGAGATTTTCAATCGTTGGCGTGATGCCATCCCGTTTGGATCTTATCCAAAGTAGCCAAGAACGCTTGTCAGGCCAAATCGAATGATGATGTCGATCGTTGCAAAGAAAATCGCTGTCAGAGCGGACATGATAAAGACCATGACTGTTGTCAAAACAACTTCGCGACGCGTAGGCCAGACAACTTTAGAAACTTCTGAGCGTACTTGCTGAGCGTACTGTAGTGGGTTGGTCATTGCCATTTTTTCGAACTTCCATCAATCGGGTTGTTAGCGACATACGCGTTGAGTGCGGCGATTTCAAGACAGGTTTGTGAAGCCGTGCGCAAAGTTGATCGGTTCGACCAGCAGTTTACGCAAACGTGAGTGGCATCAAAAGTATCAATCCCTGAAATGTCATTCCGGCGAACCCTAGGCACGTTTGGCGTAAAGAAGACCATACGTAAGGCTCGTGAATGCGGCTCTGGCAGGGGCTAAGAGACTCGAACTCTTGACCTACGGTTTTGGAGACCGTCGCTCTACCAACTGAGCTAAACCCCTAAAGCCGCGTTTCGTTTACGGCGCAGGCTGATCCTTTGCAAGGGGCAAAGTGCATAGTTAACGCAGCTATTCACATGCGGCCTCAAGCGCGTCGATATCGTCGCCCGCGATTGCGCCTTCGTTTGCCAATATCTTCTGGATTAGCCAATTCCACCAAGCAATCAATTTGATGCGTTTTATGTCTTCTGGCGAAAACCGTGCACGTTGAATTGTCGCGCGATTGCCTGCCACGATGCTGTAGTCAGCGACCTTGCCCCCAACGACCGATCCTGCGCCGACGATAACTCCATCCCCTAAATGTGCGCCCGGCAAGACCGTCGCCCTGTCCCGATCCAGCAGTCATTTCCAATAATCGTATCGGGGCCCGCCTCGGGCATGGACGGGCGGCCTTGGGGTGGACCGCCTCCAAAAATGGCAAAGGTAAAGCTAGAGATGCCATCAAAGCAATGATTGGCCGAAGAGGTGATAAACTGGACCCCACTGGCAATTTGGCAGAACTTTCCGATGATTAGGGTCAGGACCCATTAA
>NZ_JABBAM010000141.1 GCF_018607965.1 Planktotalea sp. | reverse complement strand
CTGACGACGGACAATCTGGACTCCTCACTTGAGCTTAAAACCCAGAAAAATTGCAGAGCTGTTTGCGCTTATTGCGGTCGGCTTGATCGGTGCCTTGGTTGCCGTATTGGTGGGATTGCCGATCCCTTATTTGCTTGGGAGCTTGATCGTAACAGCAACTTTTTCGCTCATTACATTCGCGCGTACAGGCAAACGTCTGTGGTTTCCTCAGCCTTTGAGAAGCGTTTTTATCGCTATAGTGGGCACTATGATCGGGGCTGGGTTTTCTTCTGACTTGCTGTCGATGGCCCCATCATTGGTGTTCACGCTTTTAGGTATGGTGCTCTTTGTTGGGATTGTTCAAGCGTTCAACTACACGGTTTTTTGCAAAGTGGGTGGTCTTGATCCCGTCACGGCTCGCTATGCGGCGTTGCCCGGTGGTTTGATCGAAGCCGTGACAATGGGCGAAAAGGCAGGTGGTGATGTTGAAAAGTTGAGTGTGCAGCATTTCGTTCGTATCGTTTTAGTGATCTTAACGGTGCCCATGTTGTTCTTGCTCGTCACGGGAGATGCTGTGGGCAGTTCGGCTGGTGAAACGATGACCCACCGGACGTCGGTCTGGTTCGATTGGATCACGACGATCAGCGTAGCTATTGTTGGGTTAGGAGTGGGGCGCTTATTGCGCCTTCCAGCAGGCATTTTGATTGGGCCGCTGATATTGGCTGCAGCGGTTCAAAGCTCGGGCGTCGTTGACCTTCAAGGACCTGCGATTCTGCTGAACGCATCACAGGTGATTATCGGCGCAAGTCTTGGATCGCAGTTTGCGCAATCAACGTTGCGCCAATTGCTGGTGGCCCTTGGTTTAGGGGTGCTGTCAGTCTGGGGCATGCTTGCGATTGCGTCACTGTTTGCGCTGGTATTGGTGCATGTGACAGAGATGTCGTTTCAAACGCTTCTCGTCAGTTTCGCCCCCGGAGGGTTGACCGAAATGAGTCTTGTTGCACTCAGTCTTGAGGTAAATCCCGTCCTTATCACGGCGCACCACATGTTCCGCATCTTGTTCACCGTATTTATGGCGGATTTTGCGGCGCGGTTCTCAAGTCAGCCTTGATACCCAGCGCAGCTCGAGCCTTTTGCGTCTCCCGCAGCGCGTTGGGGCCAAGCTGGACGTCATAATCTTCATGCGCTTGCCTACAATTTCGGTGTTTTCCTGCAAGGTGTCTGACGTCAAAAGGGTCGTGAGAGCCTCTGTCTTCACCCGAGAGCGCAAAGGCACTTACGCTTGATGTCATTTCACAACCAAACCGACACAGACCGCTAAGCGAGGGTATGCACATTTGTGAAAACCTGTGAGCTAGGTGACAAGGTTTCACAACGACGGGATGCTTCGACAATCACTGCAACATTATGGTCAGTAGCGATTCTGTGCGCTGGGCAGACGTAGGTTCTACTCAGCTTATGTGAATCGGTTGAACATGTTGGGCTGGGCATTTGGTCGAGAGTGTTGAAAACACTTCATTGATGCTCGTCAATTTGGTACGAAACTTCTCAAAGCATACCCTTTATAGCTATATAAATAAAGGTTTTAAGAAAAACGTGGTGCCCAGAAGAGGACTTCTAACGCGTAAAATTATCATTCAATTACAGACACTTACTCCCTACCGCTTAATCAGAAATGGTCCTGAAAGCGGTCCCGATTGATGTCCTTGACCAGTCTCTCGCCAGGGCCTTTGCGTGTTCCAGTTGTCTGTCTCATGTTTCACTCCTCAGTGGTTACGATGAGCAACAAACACTCTCTTAGCAAATACCGCTATTTGAACCCATAAGCGCTGACGTTAGACACAGACAGTTCAACAACGCATCATGGGTTCCGGGTCGTCTGGTCGGATTGAGTCGTTAGCTCATTTCTGCGTAGAGTGTCTGAAATTGCGCTAACTCATCAGGGATGTCTTCAATCCCAAGACCTGGAGCATTCCCACAAGTCCACATACCTTCGGCTACTGGCTCTCGCCCATCGAAGAACGATGACCTCAGAGGGTTGTCGTTCACATCGACTTCCAAAAGCCCGTCCCCCCCTACACCTGCCAACAATTCTGCCGAAGCGGCCATGCCAATGCCCGCCCCTAAGAAATGCGGAAAATAGCGACACCCGTTTGTAAGAGCGTTCTGGGCCACAGCAAGACATGCTGTTATGCCACCCCATTTCGCGATGTCTGGTTGGATCACCGACAAGGCCCGTGCTTTGATCGCTTCATCAAAGCCAGTTTCGCCGATGATATTTTCGCCCCCTGCCAAGGGTATCGACGTATTCTGGGAGAGAGTCCGCCAGTCTGTCGGATCAGCGAAGACAGGCATCGGTTCTTCCAGCCAATGTAATGGGACGTCAGCGATGCCGGCGACGAATTCCTGAGCTTGCACCAGTGACCATGCTTGATTTGCATCGCAGGCAATCAGTTCGTCGTTGCTCAATTCGGCGTGAATGCGGTGGATCGCAGAAATGTCGGCGTTCATGTCAAACCCAACTTTCAATTTGAAACGATGGTGTCCCTGAGCGCGCGCGAGGGGCATAAGATCGCCCGCCGCGGAAATTTGGATGCCACTCGCATAGGCCGGTACGCTGTCCGGCGCATCCGCGCGAATAAGTTGCCGCATTGGCAGCTCAGCACGGCGCGCAACCATGTCCCAGACAGCAATGTCCAATCCAGCTACCACCTGCGCAAAAGGCCCCACTTCGCCGCATTGCACAGCGCGTATCCGAGTCTGCTCGTCAAGACTGTTGAAGAACTCAGCTGGTGATTTTATTGTTGTGCCTAGCACCAGATGTGCGACGTCCATTTCCAAAAGACGCACGCGATGCTCGGCTCCTGCGGCGGGCCAATTGGCCCAGATCTCGCCCCATCCAAAAGCGCCATCTTGGTCTTCAACACGCACCAAAACTGCGGGTCGGTCATGCATTATGCCAAACGAAGTCGCGACAGGTTTTTTCGTGGGCGAACGGAAAGCCCAAGCTTGAATACGGGTAATGTTGATCATGCAAGAAGGTCCATTTCGAGGCGAACAAAGTCACTGCTGAACCAACCGCGATCATATTTGTAGTTGCTTCGCCCTAAACTAATATCTGCATATCGCTTAGCCGCACTGATGCATTTTCTCAAATCATTTTACTTTCTGGCCCAAATTTTACTAGATAAATTACCTAATAATGACTTTTGGGCTTGAAACGCCTCGCCGACTTTTTGGATAG
>NZ_JABBAM010000027.1 GCF_018607965.1 Planktotalea sp. | reverse complement strand
CGGACAATGCCGCTGCGATTTCTTGTGCTACTGCAGAACCAACTTCTGGGAACTCAGGGATCGCAGCAAACTGAACACCAACATATGGCTTCAAGTCTGTTGCTTCTGGTGCCGCAGATTCAATCGCTGCCATCTCGGCTGCTGCGAATGGTGCAGCTGCTTTGAATTCTTCGATTGCATATGTGGATGCACGTGTACCTGTTGGAACTTTGCCCCAACCGAAGTCTGGGTGGTTACCTACAGCTTGGATGTACTCTTTAGATGTTGCCCACTCGATGAACGCGTGTGCAGCTTCGGAGTTTGGTGAACCTGTTGGAACAGCCATTGCCCAAGCCCAGAGCCAGTTCGCACCCACTGGGTTACCAGCGTTTGGAGACTGAGCGTATGCAACGCCTGGAACTTCAAGGAAAGAAGCAGCAATTGTTGCGTCGATCCATAGGCCACACTTGCCTTCGTTATAAAGAGCAAGGATTTCGTTGAAGGAGTTGCCCTCAGAACCGGGAGGTCCGTAGTTGCCCAGCAGGTCAACGTAGAAGTTGATCGCAGCTTTCCACTCGTCGGACTCAAGCGTTGGCTTCATGTCCGCATCGAACCAAGCACCACCGAAAGAGTTAACAACAGTCGTTACAAACGCCATGTTGTCGCCCCATCCTGGCTTACCGCGCAAACATGCACCGTAAACACCAGCGTCTGGGTTATGCATCGCCATTGCCGCAGCTTTGACGTTGTCCCAGCTGTCGTTGTCAGCGATCGTTACGCCAGCAGCGTCAGTCAGATCCTTGCGGTACATAACCATGGAAGACTCACCGTAGAAAGGTGCAGCATAAAGCACGCCTTCTGCGGACAAACCATTGCGCATCGCTGGAAGCATGTCGTCAACGTCGTAGTCAGCGCCAAACTTGTTGAGTGGCTCGATCCAACCTGCAGCGCCCCAGATAGGTGCTTCCTGCATGCCGATGTTGATGATGTCGTACTGGCCGCCACCGGTTGCTGTGTCAGAAGTGACCTGCTCGCGCAGAACGCCTTCTTCCAAAGATACCCAGTTCAACTTAACACCAGTTTCTTCAGTGTAAGCTTCGGCAACTTTTTGCATGTTGATCATGTGACCGTTGTTTACGATCGCGATCGTCAATTCAGCTGCGTGGCTGCCTGCCATTGCAGACGAAGCGCCCGCGATGCACAGCGTCAAGCCGAGTGCAGAATTACGTAGAGATTTCATGTTAATCCTCCCAGAAATCACAAATTATAGATTTTTGTCTGTTCTGACAGAGTGGGTGATTCGGCGAAATCGCGCAAATACTATACCAACAAACACTCCTACGATTTTATCATTATGGCGGGAAATTTACAAATTCCTTCTTGTTCGGGGACCTATACCGATACGATTACCCCACAAAGAATTGCTTTTCAGCCGCGATTGAGAGAGATTTTCGTCATCGCAGCATCAAAGCGCGCCCAACTCAGCGAAGCCTTATTTCCGGCAAATCCATCGTAATGTGACTTGCCCGTCGAATTTGGCAGGCCAGCCCAGATTTTTGCTAGGTTGTTCATAAAGACATGCCGACCCAGTTCACCCCGTCGAAAAGATTGCAAACCCGCTTCAACAAGTAAGACATCCGCAAGCTTATCCTGCAGTTTGGGGCCAAACCTTTCGTTCGGCTTGACCCTATTTTTTTAGCAACGCGTCGCAATGTCTTAGGGATAAACTGATAGCGCCCAATTGCATGTGGTTGGCCCGGCGTTGCATCAATCCATGCGTAGTCTTCAGCAAGCGTCATATGAGTGGGCTTTTTGTTTGGCTTGATGGTCGCGCCAAATTGAACGGCATCATAGCCATCCTACGCGATTCCGTTTCTTGAATGAGGGCGCGGATCATTTGAACATCAGACCCGCGCATGCCGGATGTCGTCGCGAGCGGGAAGGCTGGAATATTGGCGGGTCGATCCGCAAAAAATCCGCCAGCCGCACGGCCAATGAACAATGCAGACCCAGTCGCGGGCGCGCTCACCGTAGTTGCCGAAAACAGGCTCCCCCTAAAGGCTTCTGCCTGAGCAGAATGAAGCGTCAGTAAATAAACAATGATGTAGAATGTGGCCCGCATTGATGCTCCAACAGCGACAAATTTTTAGTAACACTTTCACAAAAGCGTTTCAAATCCGTTCACAGCAGGAGAGATAATCCGTTTCGAAGCGCGGGTGATTTCGCGAATGTCTTAACCAAACGAAATGTCGACCCGCCCAAAGGTACCAAAATCCGCATGGATATTGCTGCCTGACGGGCATTCGATCGGGCGGATAAAGCTCCCCGACAGTATAACCTGTCCTGGTGCGATGCTTTGCCCATATTGCGCCATGCGGCGAGCAAGCCAGACAATGCTTTCAACGGGATTGTTCAAGACCCCTGCCCCAAGGCCTGTTTCTTCGACCTCGCCATTGCGCGATGTGATCGCCCCAACCCAGCGCAGATCGAACGCATCGACACTGTGGCGCTCTTTGCCAAGAACAACACCCGCATTCGCTGCATTGTCGCTGATGGTATCGAAAACTGTGCGCGTTTTACCTGTCGCCCTGTCCACACGTTCAATGCGCGTATCGAGAATTTCGATAGAGGGCGTCACGTAGTCCGTCGCAGCAATGACATCCGCATGGGTCACATCTACACCGCCCAAAGGAGACTTTAGAACGAAAGCAATTTCGGCCTCAACACGCGGCTGAATGAACCGCCCTTTGGGCACGGTTGCACCGGTTTCAAACACCATGTCATCGAATAAAATTCCGCTGTCCGGAATATCGATATTCAGTGCGTATTGCATCGCTTTGGACGTCAGGCCGATCTTCCAGCCAACAACGTTGCGACCCTTGGCAGCTTTGGCGCGCGCGATTTCATTTTGGATCGCGTAGGCATCATCCATTCCCATCTCGGGATGGCGAAGCGTTAGCATACCTATTTGCTTACCTGTCTTCTCAGCGTCAAGCAGATCAAGCGCGGCTTTTGCATGTTCTTCGGGCGTCATACGACTTCATCCGCGACGCCATTGCGCAAGGTTCCGATACCGTTCACTTCGACTTCAATTACATCACCGGGTTTCAAATATTGCGGCGGATCAAGGCGTGCGCCCGACCCTGTCGGTGTGCCCGTGACGATAATATCGCCAGGCTGGAGCGTCATAAAGGTTGAGATATATTCAATCTCACGACGGATCGGGTGCATCATGCGGCTAAGCACATCGTCTTGTC
>NZ_JABBAM010000075.1 GCF_018607965.1 Planktotalea sp. | reverse complement strand
ATTTCTTCTTACCAGCAATGGCCTTTGCAGGACCTTTGCGAGTACGAGCGTTTGTTGACGTACGCTGACCACGTACAGGAAGATTGCGACGGTGACGTAGGCCACGGTAGCTACCAAGGTCCATCATGCGCTTGATGTTCATCTGCGTGTCACGGCGAAGGTCGCCTTCTACGGTGAATGTCGCATCGATGAATTCGCGAACCGCGAGAACTTCTGCATCGGACAGCTCGTTAATACGGCGCGACACGTCAATCTTGAGAGATTCACAGATGATTTTAGCAGAGGCTGGGCCAATACCAGTGATATAAGTTAGGGCGATCGGGACCCGTTTATGGGTCGGGATGTTTACGCCGGCAATACGTGCCAAGTGGGAACTTCCTTCTTCGTTGCGGGTCCGTAATGCCGGACCCTTTTTTCACAACACAAAGCCCTAGGCGACTGAGCCGAGGGCTTAAGCTGATCAGGTGATCTGTCAAACTAGGGAGCTACCCGAATCTGACGGTTTGATTCTCGTTATAGATGTGATGGAATTAGGACCTTTTGACTAAAGGGTCAATAGGTCCTTAAAGTGAGTGTCCCTTAGGCCTTTAGAACACCCGCGATGTCCGCTTTTACGCCGTCCATGGTGCCAAGACCATCGACACCGCGCAGCAAGCCTTTGGCGTGATAGTAGCCAAGTAGCGGGGATGTTTGTTTGTAATACGCCATAAGGCGAATTTTTAGACTTTCCGCGTTGTCATCTGCGCGCACAGGCTTGCCCGCAGCGGCCGCGTCAGCAGCACGTCCAACAATGCGGTCAACCAAGACATCATCGTCCATTTGCAGCTCAATCGCGTGATCCAAGACTTCGCCCTGCTCTTCCATCAACTCTGCCAAAGCATCTGCTTGTGCCAAAGTGCGTGGAAAACCGTCAAAGATGAAACCGCCGGCTTTGTCGCCTAGCAACTTCTCGCGGATCAGACCGATCACGATCTCGTCCGTGACCAAGTCACCGCGCGCCATAACATCTGCTACAACCTTGCCCATTTCGGTACCGCTGTCTTTTGCTTCTCGCAGCATATCACCAGTGCTTAACTGGATCATGTTGCGATCTTCAACGAGCAAGGCGGCTTGTGTACCTTTACCGGCTCCGGGTGGTCCTAGCAGAATAATATGTGTCATCGGCGAATTGGGCTCCGTTTCTTGCGTCCTTTGCCGCCCTTACCGCGCAGCTGGGATTTCTGGATCAAACCTTCGTACTGGTGCGCAAGCAAGTGACTCTGCACCTGTTGAATGGTGTCCATGGTCACAGAGACCACAATCAAAACCGACGTTCCACCAAAATAAAACGGAATGGCGAATTGGCCGCGGATGATTTCCGGCAGCAAGCAAACCAAGGTGAGGTAGGCCGCACCAAGAGCCAACAGACGGGACACCACGAATTCAAGATATTCAGCTGTCTTCTTGCCGGGGCGAACACCGGGGACGAAACCGTTCTGGTTCTTCAGATTGTCCGCAACATCGTCCACTTTGAACGACACGTTAAACGTATAGAAGAACGTAAAGAATACGATCATCGCAGCAAAGAACAACAGATACAGCGGCTGACCAGGTCCGAAATACGCAAGCAGCGTGGACATGACTGGGCCTGTCGAGTTGCCAGAGAACGTAGAAATCGTCGCAGGCAGCAGCAAAAGCGAGCTTGCGAAAATCGCAGGGATAACTCCGGCTGGGTTAACCTTAACCGGCAGGTGCGACGACGAGCCTTCCTGAACCTTCATGCCAACTTGCCGGCGTGGGTACTGAATATGGATCTTGCGCAATGCGCGCTCCATAAAAACCACAAAGGCAATGGTGATCACCACCATTAAGATAACCCCCACAATAACCGCAGGGCTGATCGCACCAGAGCGGCCAGAGGCGAAGAACTGCGCCAAAGCAGCAGGAACTTCGGCGATAATGCCGACGAAGATAATCAAGGAAATACCGTTACCAATGCCGCGCGCGGTGATTTGCTCACCCAGCCACATCAGGAACATTGTACCGCCAACAAGCGTGATCAAGCAGGCGATGCGGAAGAATGCGCCGCCCTCAGTAACCAAACCACCCGCTTCTAGGCTGACTGCTAGGCCGTAAGCCTGCATAGTTGCCAAGGCAACTGTGCCATAGCGCGTGTATTGATTGATTTTCTTTTGACCTTGCGCGCCCTCTTTCTTCAATTGCTCCAACGCGGGAACCATCGATGTCAAAAGCTGCACGATAATAGAGGCCGAGATGTAGGGCATAATACCCAAAGCGAAGATGCCCATGCGACCAAGCGCACCGCCTGTGAACATGGAGACCATGCCACCGATGCCCTGCCCCGCCGATTCCATGAATTCACGCAGTGCTGCGCCATCGATACCGGGGACGGGAATAAATGTGCCCAAACGGTAAACGATCAACAGACCAAGCGTGAAAAGGATACGGCTGCGAAGATCTGTGGCTTTGCCAAGTGCAGACCAACTCGTGTTGGCTGCCATTTGTTCTGCTGCGGATACCATGAACGGCTCTCTTCTTAATAAAAAATGCCGCATGAGCGTTCTCAGCTCAGGCGGCATTCAGGAAAACGTCTAGAGGTATGTAGTGGGCCAAGCGGCCCGTAACAACCTGTTATTCAGCCGCAACCGCTTTTGTGACCGTAAGTGATCCGCCAGCTTTTTCCACCGCTTCAACAGCTGTCTTAGAAGCACCTGTTACTGTGATGTTTAGCTTGGACGTGATTTCGCCCTTCGCTAGAACACGGACACCGTCTTTGATGCGACGTACAAGACCGGACGCAACGAGCGATTCCTCTGTGATCGGCGCTTTTGCGTCAATCTTACCTGCGTCTACGAATTTCTGGATCAAGCCAAGGTTCACAACAGCGTGTGTCTTGGAGTTGATGTTGTTAAAGCCACGCTTTGGAAGGCGTTGGTAGAGCGGCATCTGGCCACCCTCAAAACCCTTGATCGCAACACCCGAACGGGATTTTTGACCTTTAATACCACGGCCACCGGTCTTACCCATGCCGGAACCAACACCGCGACCTACGCGCTTGCGTTTTTTCGTGGCACCTGGATTGTCGTGCAGTTCATTAAGTCTCATGTCGCTTCTCCTTTGCCGGATGCGACCCCCAGCGACGGGAGTGGCCGAACGCGGCGTATCATTGATTCGTACGTGGCACGGATTGCCATTCGGCGCGTATAAAGCGGGGGTGGGTTTGGATCAAGAGGGGAATGCGGGAATGTGGCGTTCTGTCAGCACCTTGAAATCCTTGCACGGCGCATGAAAGCTTGATCACAAAAACGTCCATGATAGCATT
>NZ_JABBAM010000133.1 GCF_018607965.1 Planktotalea sp. | reverse complement strand
CGCCAATGGATAACGCAACATGGCGAGGACGTGGTTGCGCAGAAGCTGGCCTATGTGGAGGGGCAAGATGACGTCAGATCGCCTGTGGGCTATCTTACCGCTGCGTTGCGCGATGATTTCGGGGCGGAGGAGGCGGTGAAGCCCCAGCAGCCCGCAAGTGCGCGTGCAAAGGTGCTGGCTGTCTTGCAAAATCTTGTGAAAGCGCGCACGCCCACGCAGCGCGATGCGGATAAGCAGTTGTTCATGAGCTCACTACATGAGGCGAACGCGCGAAGTGACTTTGAACGCCACGGATGGATGTCTGCACTGAACCGCGATGGAATCGAGGAATTCTGGCGCGATCTGTTCCCCGATGCCTTTGGCGATATCTAGCGTTCAGACACCCAGCGACTGACTACGATGCCACCTTTGGGCGTCACGAAGACATCAGCTGGGGCAAGGCCGATCGGGAAGGTACTCGTAAAAGGGGTGTTATCAGCGTTCACGACGTAAGCGATTTGGCGGCGTCGTCGATACTGGCCTGAACCTGCGCGAGGTCGCCGTTCCTTTGCGCAAGTAGCAATACAAGTTTAGCAAGGAACAGCTCGCTTTTAGCTGGGCCAACCGCGTCTATCTTTAGGGCAAGCGCGCTGTACACGGCTTCTAAATCTGTGTGAGTCATGCGCGAAGATCCCTTTGGAACGTAACGGTTAGCAACCCTTGCAGGATATCGTCTGTCGTGGCCTTAAGCCAGCGTCCTGCGATGTGCATGTCTGGGCGGATAAGATAGGCGGACGTGGCACAGGCCGCGAATTTATCAGCTACACTTGGGGAAAGTGGCGCGAGCATGATGCTAAGTCCAGTCGCCCTTAATTGCTTTGCGAGGGCAGGATCAAAACACAAGACGCTATACCCTTGGCCAAGTTGATCGGACAAAAATCTATCCTTCAGCTTCAAATCTGGCATCAATGCACCAACAACCGCGCCCCCTTTGAACGCAGGATCGTCGGGCAACACGGCAGGGCTACCGCTATAGGTGAACGCGGTCATTTGGCGTGGGTTGGCAAGTTCGCCCGCAAACGGATGGGTTAATGCCAACGATAATGCAGCGTCACGCATCAGTTTCCAACCAGGGGTATTGGGTGTCATAAAGCGCGCGCTTTTTGTGGCATTTGCAAAGACATCCAAGGTCGCACCGCGCCGTTCAGGCGTGTAGCTGTCCAGCAGTTCAGTGCCCGCTTTGCGGTTCAAAACCCAACCAAGTTTCCAGCCGATGTTGGCCGCGTCTGCAAGACCGTTGTTCAAACCGCGTACGCCAAAGATGGGCACGATATGCGCGCTGTCGCCCACGAAAAAGATGCATCCGTCGCGGTAATCATCCAGTGCAAGCGTGTTGGCGGAATAGACGCTCCACCACTCAAGATCCCAATCGCCAGTGTAATCGATATCCTTCAAAACCGCCGTAACAGTTGCGCGCACAGTGTCTTCGCGCAGGGCATCGTCCGTGCTTTCATCGTCTTCAAGCTGGTAGTCGATGCGCCAAATATCGTCGGGCTGTTTATGGATCAAAACTGTGCCGCTTGGTCGACTGATTGGATCAAAAAGCGCGCGGCGGATTGTGGGGTAGTCGTGATCCATCTGGATGTCCGCGATCACATAGCGGCCCTCGAAATTCTCACCCTTCAAACGTTGCCCGCGCATTTTGCGAATGGGACTGCGTGCGCCGTCGCACGCCAGCACCCACGTCGCATCAAACCTGTAGTCACCCTGTGGATCACGAATGGTAAGGCGCGCGCCAGCGTCGGTATCAGCGATGCCCGTCACCTCGCTTTGCCAGCGGGTTTCGATCAGGTCATTGCGTGAAACTGCACCCCATAGAAACTGTTCGATGTATTGCTGTTGCAGATTATGCATGGGTCGGAATTTTTCATCTGCGCTATCGGGCATATCGAATTCTAGGATTTGCTGCCCCTGATAAAAGGAGCGCCCCTTTGTCCAGCCCAATGACTTTTCGAGGAAAGGCCCAAGCGCGCCGAGCTGTTCCATGATGTAGTAGCTGGGCCGTGCCACGCAGATCGCGCGCGAGCCATCGTTGAAGGTGGCTTTGTTATCAAACAGGGTTGAGCGCACGCCCTCTTTGGCCAATGCCAGCGCAGCCGTCATCCCAATTGGGCCAGCACCAACAATTGCGACGGGGGCAATTTGGGTTTGTTTTACGCGTTGGGGTGCATTGAAATGAGGGTAGGTGAAGTAGAGCGAGTCCGTTTCACTGCGGCCTGCTGGTCTCATTATAAATCCAATACTAGGGTTTTTGTGTTCGAGCGCGAACAGAAAACTGTGATCTGGCATCCCATTGAGGCGCGGGCGACCACGTCACACAACACGTTCGGGAATGTGAAGGGGCACACGGGAGTGCTGATTGCCCGCCTTGGCGATCTTAGCAGCAAGACGTATGAATTCTGCCTTTTCCGCCGTTGTAAGCCTGGGCAAAATAGCGTCTTGGGCGCTCTCCACGACAGGGCGCAATTGCTCAAGCACGCGCTGCCCTTCGTCAGTGAGCATCAACAGTTTGGCGCGACGATCCTTCGGGTTGGTGTGGCGCTGCACAAATCCCTTAGTCACCAGTCGATCGATAACGCCGCCAATGGTAGGTCGATCACAGGCTATCAAACCTGCCAGCGTCGCTTGATCGACTTTGGGGTGATCCGCAACCATGCTGAGGGCTGCGAATTGGGGCGATGTCATATCCAATCCAAGCGTCTTCGTGTGATCCGCAAAAACCGAAGAAGCGATTTGTTGAAGGCGCCGGATCAAGTGTCCTGGCATTGCATAAATATCAGCCATCCCAATACGATAAGCATACTTACAAGAATGGCAAGCCACCCTTCTTGCGCGACAGATGTCTGCGCAAGTGTAAGGGTTATAAAAATGGTGACAGCTATTAATAGTTATGCCATACATCTATCTCAAAGACGTACAGATTAAGCGGTATGCAGAAATTTTGTGCCAAATAGGCAGAAATTTTGGGTGGGATACAACCCAAACTTAGGTTCTCGGGAGGAACTCATATGACAACGACTAAATCTATTAAACGTTTACTCGGGGGTGCCGCAGTTGCGGCAGTTTTCGCCACTGGTGCCTATGCACAAGAGGTCACGCTGAAGCTGCACCAGTTCTTGCCAGCGCAGGCAAACGTGCCAAAGCTGGTTCTGGATGTTTGGGCTGACAAGATTGAAGCCGCCTCTGAGGGTCGCATCAAGATTGACCGTTTCCCGTCCATGCAGCTTGGTGGCCGTCCGCCTGAATTGCTGGACCAAGCAATTGACGGTGTTGCGGATATCGTCTGGACAGTTGTCGGCTACACGCCCGGTCGTTTCCCATCCACAGAAGTGTTCGAATTGCCGTTCATGGTTGAAGATGCGCGCGCTGCGTCTTGTGCGTATTCCAAGATGTTTGACGAGCACATGAAGGATGACGAATTCAAAGGCGTCAAAATTCTGGGCACATGGGTTCACGGTCCTGGCATGTTCCACACGGCTGATCCTGTTGAAACGCCTGCTGACCTTCAGGGTATGAAGATCCGTGGAGGTTCACGTCTGGTGAACGAACTTCTGACGCTCGCAGGCGCAACGCCTGTTGGTATGCCTGTTCCTGCGGTTCCAGAAGGCCTGTCCAAAGGTGTGATCGACGGTACGACAATCCCTTGGGAAGTCACTGCCGCGCTGAAGGTTCCTGAGTTGGTCGAGAACCACACAGAATTCACAGGTCCCGCACTATATAACCTGACATTCGTGTTGGCGATGAACGAAGGCGTCTTTAACGGTATGTCTGCTGATTTGCAGAAGATCGTTGATGACAATTCCGGTCTGGATTTTTCAATCTTCGCAGGGGGTACGCAATCTGATGCAGACGGTCCTGCGCGCGCGATCGCGGTTGAGATGGGCAACAACATCATCACAGTGTCAGACACGTCCGAGTGGCAGGCGCTTGTGAACCCAATCTATGACACATGGACTGCTGACATGGCATCCAAAGGTCGCGACGGCCAAGCGCTGATTGATCAGGCAAAAGCCTTGATGAACGGCGAGTGCAAAGGCGCAATGTCCAAGATGTAATCATCTTTCGCTGCAGCCTGTCGCATGATCGTCTGCAGCGGTTTTGCTGTTTTTTAGGGAAGGGATCGTCATGCATGGTTTCATGAACAAACTCGCACGACACTTCGCCCTGCTTGGCGGCACGGTCCTGTCACTGTTGATCATCCAGACATGCTTGTCTGTTATAGGTCGGTCCGTGAACTCGATCCTGCACAATGACTTTTTCCAAACCACGATGCCCGGATTTGCGAACACGCTTCTGGCAACGGGCGTTGGTCCGATCAATGGCGATTTTGAGTTGACCGAGGCAGGTATGGCGTTTGTGATCTTTGCATTCATTCCGCTATGCCAGTTGAATGGGGGTCATGCCTCTGTCGATATCTTCACGTCCAAATTGCCGAGTGCCGTCAACCGCGCATTGATGATGGTGATCGAAGTCATCTTCGCGCTCGTTTTGATCGTCATCGCGTGGCAATTGTTGCAAGGCATGTTGAGCAAACTGAACTCTGGCCAGACCACGTTGCTTTTGCAGTACCCTGTTTGGTGGGGCTACGCGTTTTGTTTAATGGGTGCAGCCGTCACGGCTATCATCGCGATCTATGTCGCTGCGATATGCGTTCTGGAATTCAGCACAGGCACTGAAATACTGCCCGCAGAATTAGGGGCAGACCATTGAGCGATATCACAATCGGACTGCTGTCCTTTCCCGCGCTTTTAATGCTGATCTTTCTACGCGTGCCGATTGGTTTGGCGATGTTCCTTGCTGGTCTGTTTGGCATGATCTTCGTCACAGGTGACACAAACCTGCCTTTGGCGCGTTTGAAATCCGAAACCTACACGACGTTCTCTAGTTATTCCCTGTCGATCATTCCGATGTTCCTACTGATGGGACATTTCGCAACCCTTGGTGGGATGAGCCAAGCGTTGTTTAAAGCGGCTGAGGGTTGGCTTGGGCATCGCAAAGGTGGCGTTGCAATGGCCGCTGTTGGCGCCTGTGCGGGTTTTGGTGCGATCTGTGGATCGTCTCTGGCCACGGCCGCCACGATGAGCCGGGTCGCACTACCAGAATTGCGCCGCTACGGATATTCAGGTGGCTTTTCGACGGCAACTTTGGCCGCTGGTGGCACGCTTGGTATTCTTATCCCACCGTCCGTTGTGCTGGTGATCTACGCGATCCTGACCGAACAGAATATCGCAAAGCTGTTCCTTGCGGCCTTTATCCCCGGCATTATTGCGGCGGTTGGATATATGATTGCGATCTCGATCTATGTGCGCATCAATCCTGGTTCTGCAGGCACATGCCCCCGCAAATCATACGCGGAGCGTTTCAAAGCGCTGTTCGCGGTTTGGCCCGTTTTGATTGTATTCCTAACGGTTGTGGGCGGTATCTATCTAGGCTGGTTCACCCCGACAGAGGGGGCGGCGGTCGGCGCGTTCGGTACAGGTTTCATCGCGTTTGTCGGGGGCGGCCTGACACGCAAAACGCTGGGCGAGAGCTTTTACGTCACAGCGCGTGCGACAGCGATGATCTTCTTTATCATTCTAGGGGCCGCGTTCTACAACGGCTTCCTTGCGCTGACGCAACTGCCCCAAGAAACCGCTGCTTGGGTCTCTCAAAGTGGATACAGCCCCTGGGCCATCTTGATCCTGATCCTTGTTTTTTATCTGTTGCTTGGCTGTCTAATGGACAGCCTGTCGATGATCCTTTTGACGATCCCAATCTTCTGGCCTGTGATTCAGGAACTGGATTTCGGCTTGGTCAGTATGATTGATCTGCAATCTGCGCGCCTTGGCGATTTGGTTTCCAGTGGCAAAGATGTTCCTGCGGCCCTGCTTACAGAGGCGCAAGGCTTGCTGGCCAGTGGACAAGAATTGACCCGTGAAATGACACGCGAACTGGGTTTGCGCGGTGTCTCAAATGGCGCGCTGAACCGTGTGAACATCGAACACACAGCGATCTGGTTTGGTATCCTTGTGCTGATCGTTGTCGAGGTCGGGCTGATAACGCCGCCCGTTGGTATGAACCTGTTCGTGATCAACGCAATGGATCGCGATACGCCGATGGTCGAAACCTACAAAGCAATCCTGTATTTCGTCGCCTCTGATCTGGTGCGCGTTGTCCTGCTTGTCTGTTTCCCCGTCATCACACTGGTCTTGCTGCCATGGTAAATTCAGGAGGCACACAACATGCAAATTGAAGGACACGTCGCCCTTGTCACGGGGGGTGCCAGTGGGTTGGGCGAAGCCACAGCGCGCTACCTTGCAGAGCAGGGTGCGGATGTTGCGATCCTTGATTATGACGGCGACAAAGCGCGTCGTGTTGCGGCCGAGATCAGTGGATATTCCCAAGCCTGTGACATCACCGATGAGAACGCTGTTGCTGCAGGCGTCACATCTGCGATGGCGCGGTTTGGTCAAGCGCCGCGGATTATTGTGAATTGTGCAGGCATCGGCGTTGCTGCGCGCATCGTTGGGCGCGAAGGCAAAGTATCAACCCCGATCTTTCGCCGCGTGATGGAAGTAAACCTGTTTGGCACCTACAATGTGATGACCTACGCAGCCCAAGCGATGATGGACTTGCCAGCGCTGGATACGGGCGAACGCGGTGTGATCATCAACACCGCCTCTGCGGCCTATGAAGACGGGCAAATCGGGCAGGCGGCCTATGCGGCTTCTAAGGGTGCGATCGCGTCCATGTGTTTGCCCGCCGCGCGTGAATTTGCGCAGCTGGGTATCCGCGTGATGACTATTGCGCCGGGCCTTTTCGAAACCCCGATGATGCAAGAACTGCCCGAAGAAACCACTGCGGGCATCATCGCAAATATCCCTTTCCCCAAGCGCCTCGGCGCGCCGCATGAATTCGCGACACTCGCAAGTGATATCGTTCAAAATCCCTATCTCAACGGTACGGTGATCCGCCTTGATGGCGCGGTACGCCTGCCCCCAAGGTGACATCATGGCATTAGTAGAACTTGAAATTAGCGACGCAATCGTGACGATCACAATGAATCGTCCTGAAAAGCGCAATGCCATGTCGGATGCGTTTATCGAAAACCTTGAGAGCGCGTTCGCGGGTCTTCCAAAAGCGGTTAAAGTGGTAATTTTGACAGGGACAGGTGGGCATTATTGTTCTGGCCTTGATCTGGCAGAACACAAAGAACGCAGCACTGAGGATGGCATTTACCATTCACGCAACTGGCACCGTATTCTGGATATGATCCAGCTTGGTGGGCGCCCTGTCGTCAGCGCAATGTACGGCGCTGTGATTGGGGGCGGTCTGGAAATCGCCGCCGCGACGCATGTACGGATTGCAGAACCTTCGTGCATCTTTCAGCTACCTGAAGGACGTCGTGGGATCTTTGTTGGTGGCGGCGCTACCGTGCGCGTGGGGCGTATCCTTGGGGCAGATCGCATGACTGAAATGATGCTGACAGGTCGCAAGTATAATTCTGAGGAGGCGCTGTGCCTTGGCCTTGCCCACTACGCAGTTGGCGAGGGCGAAGCGATGGCATTGGCCCAAGAACTGGCTGGCAAAATCGCGCGCAACGCGCCCTTGTCGAACTACTTTATGGTGCAAGCAATTTCTCGCATTGAAGACATGTCAAAGAGCGATGGCATGTTCACCGAAAGCTTATGTGCGGCCCTCAGTCAAACCACACCAGACGCGCAAGAGGGCCTACAAGCCTTCCTTGAAAAACGCGCTCCAAAGTTTCGCTGATGGAACCTCTGGACCGATCCTTACTGGGCCTAACAGGCTATCGGATGCGCCGTTCGACAAGTTCGTCCTTGTCGCGCATGAGCAGCGTGTTTGCCGAATTTGGTCTGCGCCGCACAACGTTTTCAACGCTTGTGTTGGTCGTGGATAATCCCGGCATGCGTCAAAGCCAAATCGCCGAAGCCCTTGCGATTGAGCGCCCGAATTTCGTTCAGATCGTGGATGAGTTGGAAAAGGCGGGGCTAGTTGAGCGCAAAGCTGCGGTGGGGGACCGGCGTGCTTACGCGCTGCAACCCACACCTGCGGGATGTGCGTTGTTGGAACGGGCGATGATCGCGGCACGCGAGATTGACCAGCAAATGACGCAAGGCCTAAGCCCTGAACAGATCGACGCGCTGCATAGCGCCCTAAAAATCATTGATATAAATGCTAAATGTTCGGAGACGTCTGATGAACGCCAAATATCGCGCGCATGATGTCATTCGCGAAGATCGCGCTGATGGCTCGATCCTACTGCGCGCCCGTGATCCACTAGGCCCTGTTGCGGCTAAAACGACAGACTGGCTAGAAACATGGGCGGCAAAAACCCCCGACGCCATCTTTATTGCCGAACGCTCTGGTGCGGGCTGGCGCGAAGTGTCCTACGTGCAGGCCCGCGAAAAAGCGCGCGCATTGGCGGGCGGTCTGTTGGATTTAGGGCTCACATCTGAAACACCGATCCTGATCCTTTCAGGCAATAGCATTGATCACGGACTGCTTGCCCTTGCGGCCCAATATATTGGCGTGCCGATTGTACCGCTGGCCGAGCAATACGCCCTGATCCCAACGGCGCGCTCGCAGATTGATTATGTGGCTGGCCTTGTGAAACCCGGTGCGGTTTTTGCTGAAGATGGTGATGCATTGGCGGATGTCTTGACGCGCGATGTCTTCGCGTCGGTTCATAAGTTGGTCAGCCGTGGCAAAGGAACCAGCCTTGCAGAGCTTACAAAAATTGGTGGTGCCATTGGCGGGGTCAACGCGCTTGTAACCCCTGACACGGTCGCCAAGATATTGATGACTAGTGGGTCTACATCATCGCCAAAAGGTGTCCCGACAACACATAAGATGATGTGCGTGAACCAAGCACAGCTGGCCTATAGCCTACCGTTTCTAACCACACGCCCGCCTGTAATTGTGGACTGGTTGCCATGGAACCATGTGTTTGGCGGCTCGCATAACTTTAATATGATGCTGGCCAATGGCGGTGCACTTTATATCGATGGCGGCAAACCTGTTCCGCATCTTGTGGGGAAAACGTTCGAAAACCAGCGTTTGAAATCGGGTACGATCACGTTCAACGTCCCCCTTGGTTTTGCGATGATCCGCGATGAATTGAAGAAAGACAAAGACCTGCGCCAACGCTATTTCAGCGAACTCGACATGTTGTTCTACGCGGGTGCAAGCCTTGCGCAGGATGTGTGGACCGACTTGGAAGATATGGCGCGCGATGTGCGCGGGGAAATGCCTTTGTTCACATCCTCTTGGGGCCTTACAGAAACAGCGCCTGCACATTTGTTGCAGCATCAACCGACGGATCGCTCAGGCGTGATTGGTGTGCCAATGCCCGCGGGCGAAGTGAAACTGATCCCTGATGCCGACATGCGCTGCGACGTGCGCGTGCGCGGTCCAAATGTGTTTGCGGGCTACCTTAACAACCCTGAACAAACCGCTGAGGCGTTTGACGAAGAGGGTTACTTCAAAACTGGCGATGCCATGTTCTTTGTGGATCCGGAAAACCCCAATCTTGGGATGAAGTTTGACGGGCGTATTTCAGAAGAATTCAAGCTGCAATCTGGCACATGGGTGCGTGCGGCTGCCGTGCGCCTAGATGTATTGAACAAGCTTGGCGACACGGTCGCGGATGTGGTTATCACAGGCGCTGACGAGAAAGACATTGGCCTGTTTATAATTCCCTCTGCAGCCATGCGCGCGGCGGATGACCTAGCCGAAGTGGACGGCTGTCTGCGGGTTGCCTCGATGGAAGCGGCCTTGCGCGCAACGCTTGCATCTATCGGTGGATCCAGTTCGACCCGCATCGCACGCGCACTGATCTTGTCTGAACCTCTCTCTATGGGGGACGGCGAAATCACCGCCAAAGGCAGCGTGAATTTCAAGAAATTGCTTACGCGCCGGGCTTCGCTTTTAGAGCGGCTTTATGATGACGCCGATCCAGTAACCATACTTATCCCAAAGGCCTCGACATGATCGACATCAACAAGATTTGCGCGATTGATATGCATACACATGCGGAAGAACCTTGTGGGTGTCACCCCGACGATGGTTATGACGATCTGCAATCTACGATGGCTGCCTATTTCCGCGCGCCTTGGAAACATCCACCAACGATCCCTGAAACAGCGGCACATTACCGTGCGCAAAACATTGCGGCGGTGATCTTTCCCGTCGATGCAGAACGCGAGACGGGCTATCGGCGCTATTCCAACGATGAAGTGTTCGAGCAGGTCAAACAAAACGATGACGTGTTGATCCCGTTTGCATCCATTGATCCATGGAAGGGCAAAATGGGCGTGCGTGAAGCACGACGTTTGATCGAGGACTATGGCATCAAAGGGTTCAAATTTCACCCGACGATGCAGGGCTTTTTCGCCAATGATCGCATGGCCTATCCGCTGTATGAAGTCTTGGAAGAGCATGGCTGCATCGCGCTGTTTCATACGGGCCAAACCGGTGTTGGATCGGGCATGCCCGGTGGGAACGGGATGCGTCTGAAATATTCCAACCCGATGTACATGGATGACGTTGCGGTCGATTTCCCTGATTTGAAAATCATTCTCGCACACCCGTCATTCCCTTGGCAGGAAGAAGCGCTGGCCGTCGCGCAGCACAAGCCGAACGTTTACATTGATCTGTCTGGCTGGTCGCCGAAATACTTTCCCGACATCCTTGTGCGCTATTGCAATACGATGCTGCGCAAGAAGATGTTGTTTGGCTCGGATTGGCCAATGATTACGCCAGAGGGCTGGTTAGACGCGTTCGACAAGATCGCGATCAAGGACGAGGTACGTCCAGATATCATCAAGAACAACGCAGCGCGTTTGCTGGGATTGATCGACTAAGGACGGCTATCACTAAGGGGAGGGAGCGCCCAAATGAGCAACGCAGCACATTGGTTTATTGAACGTCATCTGGAAGAAGGGCGTGGCGATAAAACGGCATTTGTAGAAGCTTGGGAGAGTGGACGCACACTAACATATGGCGTGCTTGCAGATCGCTCTGCGCGGTGTGCATCAGCCTTCGTGGGCGCGCGCATTCGACGTGAAGAACGCGCAGCGATGTTTGTTTTGGATCAGCTTGAATTCCTTGAAATCTTCTGGGGCGGGTTGAAGGCAGGCGTGCAGCCGATTGCCGTGAACACGCTGCTTTCTACCGACGTGTATCGCAACATCTTGAACGATAGTCGCGCCAATATCGCGTTTATCTCGCAGGAATTGATCGACGTGGTTCTGCCTGCAGCGCTGGACTCTCCACACCTGAAACAGATCGTTGTCATTGGCGGCACAGCCCCAGATGGCACGATGTCATACGCTGACTTTATGGAGGGTGTCGAACCTTCCGAGGCGGTGGAGTGTAGCGGTGATGAAGTCGCGTTCTGGCTCTATTCATCGGGGTCGACAGGCACGCCAAAGGGCGTGCGCCATGTGCATGACGCCCTGCGCGTGACCTGCGATACATACGGATCACAAGTGCTGCAGATCACCAAGGACGACACGATTTTTTCTGCCGCGAAACTGTTCTTCGCTTACGGCATGGGCAACGGCATGTCGTTCCCAATGGCAGCGGGCGCGACAGCCTATCTGTATAATGGACGACCCACGCCAGACTCAGTGTCTGACATTTTGGAAACCTATAAACCCACCATCTATTGCGGTGTGCCCACGCTTTATGCGGCGATGATCCAGAAATGGGAAACACAGGGCGCGCACCCTGATGCACCCTTGCGCACTTGTATTTCGGCTGGCGAAGCCTTGCCTTCAGAGATCGGGCGCAAGTGGAAAGACATTTGGGGCATCGATATCATGGACGGTGTCGGCTCTACCGAAATGCTGCACATCTTTCTGTCCAACAAACCAGGTGATGTGGAATACGGCACCTCTGGCACTGCGGTTCCAGGATATGACGTGCGCTTGGTCGATGATGCAGGTGGGGATATTGGCGCAGGTGAAATTGGCGAACTGCTGGTGCGCGGCGCGTCTGCGGCGGCGGACTATTGGAACCAACGTGACAAATCTCGTGCGACGTTTGAAGGCGAATGGACCCACACAGGCGACAAATACGAAATGAACGACGCGGGGCGTTTCATTTACTGCGGGCGCACGGATGACATGTTCAAAGTCTCTGGTATTTGGGTTAGCCCATTCGAAGTGGAACAGGCACTGGGCGCATATCCCGCCATTCTGGAAGCAGCCGTTGTCGCGCACCGCGATGCGGATGGTTTGGAAAAGCCCAAAGCCTTCATCGTGTTGAAAACGGGTAAGACCGAAGCCGACGTCGACGGCCTGAAGGACTATATTAAAGAAAAGATCGGCAAGTGGAAGTATCCGCGCTGGATTGAGATTGTCGAAGATCTACCAAAAACAGCCACTGGAAAAATTCAACGATTTAAACTGAGGGAGACAGCATGAACGCGTCTTGGACACCGAATGGCACTTTAACGGCAGGTAGCAAATCGCTTGAATACGCGTGCTACGGACCTGCGCCCAGGGATGCGCCGACCTTGGTTTTGCTGCATGAAGGTTTGGGATGTGTTGCGTTGTGGCGTGATTTTCCAGCGGTTTTGGCGAAGGCCACAGGCATGGGCGTTTTCGTTTATTCGCGCGCGGGCTACGGCCAGTCTGACAGGGCGGACTTGCCGCGCCCATTGGATTACATGACGCGTGAGGCGATGGAAGTTCTGCCAGAGGTTTTGGACGCGATTGGGTTTGAGCGTGGCAATTTGATTGGCCACAGTGACGGCGCAACGATCGCAGCGATTTATGCAGGCAGCGTTCCAGATTACCGCGTGCGCAGCATCGTTTTGACGGCACCGCATTTCTTTACCGAAGAGATGGGATTGGCCGAGATTGCCAAAGCCAAGGCTGAATTTGAAACTGGCGATCTAAAAGAACGTTTGGGCAAGTATCACCGCGATCCAGAGAACGCATTTCGCGGATGGAACGATGCGTGGCTGCACCCCGATTTCAAAGATTGGAATGTGGGCGATGTGATCGATCATTTGCGCATTCCCACGCTCGCGATCCAAGGCAAGGACGATCAATACGGCACGCTTGCACAGATCGAAGAAGTTGAGACGCGCGCCTATTCGCCCGTCGATATGTTGATCTTGGACAACTGCAAACATGCGCCGTTTGTCGATCAAAAAGACGTGGTGGTCGCTGCAATCGCTGAATATTGCGCGCGCTTGGAACGGATCGAGTCCGCGAAAGTCGTTGGTCTGTAGTGACGTTTTGGCCAGCGCATGCCTATGTTCCGGCCAAAACCAAACGCCACGCTGAGGGCTTGTTCGACGCTGTCCGTGACACCGCCCATGCAGAACTAACCCCTGATCAATTGGCGCAGTGCGATGCTTTTCATCACGGGCTGCTATATCAGCAGGCGGGTTATTTTTGGGAAGCACACGAAGTGCTGGAACCCGTGTGGATGGTGCTGCCCGATCCCAGTGTTGAACGCCGTTTTGTGCAAGGTCTGATCCAAATCGCCAACGGGTATCTCAAGATCGAAATGCTACGACCCAAGGCTGCACTCCGTTTAGCAAAAATTGCCCGTGATTTGATCCCCGCCGATAGGAAGGGAAACGTGATGGGCGTTGAGTTGAATAAGACCCATGAATTGATCGATTCTTTGGATCAGCTGGCAATAGATGCTTTATAATGCAGAAAAACATTGATAATTAGCGCAAAACACTCAATTATTCTGCTTTATTTTGCATCATTTCGTTTGCTTGCCGCGTAAGATCGCTTAAGTTCATGACATTAACGCAAGGAAAACCCAGATGATTGATTTTCAAACTGACCCGTTAAAGTACCGTCACTGGAAGATCGAATATGACGGCCCAGTTGCAACGCTTATCATGGACGTTGACGAAAATGGCGGGTTGTTTGAGGGCTATGAACTCAAACTGAATTCCTACGATCTGGGCGTTGACATCGAACTGAACGATGTTGTGCAGCGCATGCGCTTTGAACATCCAGAGGTCAAAGTCGTGGTGATGAAATCTGGCAAAGACAAAGTGTTCTGCGCTGGCGCGAATATCCGCATGCTGGGCGGGGCGCAACATTCTCACAAAGTGAATTTCTGCAAATTCACCAACGAGACACGAAATACCTTTGAGGCCGCCGAGGCGGACTCGGGTCAGAATTACATTGCCGCCGTCAAGGGCGCGTGCGCAGGGGGCGGTTACGAACTGGCCTTGGCGTGTAATCACATCATGCTCACGGATGATTCTACCTCTGCGGTTGGTTTGCCAGAGGTCCCATTGTTGGCTGTTCTTCCCGGCACAGGTGGTTTGACGCGCATCACAGACAAACGCAAAGTGCGCCGCGATCTGGCTGATATTTTCTGTTCCATCGAAGAGGGCATCAAAGGCAAGCGCGCGAAAGAATGGCGTCTTGTGGACGAGGTTATCCCAAACTCGAAATTCGACGAAACGGTGATCGCGCGTGCCAAAGAATTTGCGTCAAATTCGAAAAAGCCAGACATCGCAAGCGGTATCACGTTTGGCCCTTTGAACCGCACGATCACAGAAAATGCAGTGTCCTATGATCTGATCGAGGTTGAGTTGGACCGCGCAGGGCGCAAAGCAACGATCACGCTGAGAGGACCAAGTGACGACGCGCCCACGGATATGGCCGCGTTCCAAGCGCAGGGTGATCAAGCCTACATGCTAAAACTCGCGCGCGAATTGGAGGACACGATCCTACACTTGCGCAGCAATGAAAACGAACTGGGTCTGTGGATTTTCAAAACGCAGGGTGATCCAGAAAAATTCGTCGCACATGAAGCGCTTTTGGCGGATAACGTGGATCATTGGTTGGCCAATGAGGTCCAGCAATTCTGGAAGCGCACGTTGAAGCGGGTTGATGTCACCTCGCGTTCGCTTGCGGCGTTTGTAGAACATGGGTCATGCTTCGTGGGTGTCCTTGCTGAACTGCTGTTCGCCGTCGATCGCACGTATATGATGGAAGACGAATTTGACGATGACACGCGCCCCATGGCCACGATCACGCTGACGGACGCAAACTTTGGCTGCTATCCCATGGGCAACGACATCACGCGTTTGCAAATGCGCTTTCTGGCAGACCCCGCGCATGTGGAAAGTCTGAAATCGTCCATCGGTGACGCTTTGGAAGCTGAGGCCGCCAACGAACTTGGCCTTGTCACGGTGATCCTTGATGACATCGATTGGGAAGACGAAGTGCGCATTTTCATTGAAGAACGCGTGTCGTTTTCACCAGATGCGATGACAGGCATGGAAGCAAATCTGCGCTTTGCTGGTCCCGAAACCATGGAAACCCGCATCTTTGGGCGCCTGACTGCGTGGCAAAACTGGATTTTCAACCGTCCCAACGCCGTTGGCGAAAATGGCGCGTTGCAGCGTTACGGCACGGGTGTGCGCGGTGAATACAATATGGAACGCGTCTAACGACGCCCACGAATTCGATAACAGGAGACGAAAATGTCCGATCTACTTAACGTAAGCTACGATACAAAAATTCCGAATAATGTGGGCCTGAGTGGCGACCGCAAGGTTCTGAAGGCGCTCGAAAAATGGCACCCCGGGTATGTCGATTGGTGGAACAAGTTGATCCCCCAGAACTTTCAAGAAAGCATGGTCTATCTGCGCACGGCCGTGTCCGTTGATCCCAAAGGCTGGGCCAAATTCGACTACGTTAAGATGCCCGATTATCGCTGGGGCATCCTGCTCGCGCCAGAGGTCGAAGATCGCCGCATTCCGATGGGCGAACACAGGGGCCAAAAAGCGTGGCAGGAAGTGCCCGGCGAATACCGCAACATGCTAAAGCGTTTGATCGTGATCCAAGGCGACACAGAGCCAGGTTCGGTCGAACAGCAACGTTTCCTCGGCCTTACTGCGCCGTCGCTTTATGACATGCGCAACCTGTTTCAGGTAAATGTGGAAGAGGGGCGTCACCTTTGGGCGATGGTCTATTTGTTGCAGAAATACTTCGGTAAAGACGGTCGTGAAGAAGCCGATGACATGCTTGTGCGCTCGTCAGGATCAGACGATTCTCCGCGTATGTTGGGTGCGTTCAATGAAGAAACGCCAGACTGGTTGTCCTTCTTCATGTTCACATATTTCACCGACCGTGATGGCAAGATGCAGCTGGAAAGCTTGGCGCAATCCGGTTTCGATCCCCTTAGCCGCACGTGCCGCTTTATGTTGACAGAAGAAGCGCACCACATGTTCGTTGGCGAAACGGGTGTCGGCCGCACGATCCAAGCAACTGTTGATGCGATGAACAAAGCGGGCATCACGGATCCGACTGACATCGGGAAGATCCGCGATCTGGGGGTTATCGATCTGCCCACGATCCAGAAAAAGCTGAACTTGCACTATTCTTTGTCGCTTGATCTGTTTGGCCAAGAGGTGTCCACGAACGCCGCGAACGCCTTTAACCAAGGCATCAAAGGGCGCTACATGGAACAGCGCATCGACGATGATCACCAGTTGCAGAACGATACGTATGTTGTGCGCTCTGTCGTGGACGGTAAGATCATTGCGCAAGAAGTGCCTGCATTGACTGCGATCAATATGCGTTTGCGTGATGACTATATTCGTGATGCATCTGGTGGCATTGGCCGCTGGAATAAACTGATTGCCAAAGCTGGCATTGATTTCAAACTGTTCCTGCCGGACGAGGCGTTCCATCGCCAAATCGGCGTCTTTGCTGCGATTAAAACGGATCAAGAGGGCAACATCATTTCCAATGATGTCTGGGAACAGCGCAAAGGCGAATGGCTGCCAACCAAAGAAGACGGCGCCTATATCGAGTCGCTGATGGTGCCCTGCTACGAGGCCGGCAAATACGCGACGTGGATTGCGCCGCCCAAGGTTGGTATCGACAACAAGCCCGGTGATTTTGAATACGTCAAATTGCACATGGCCTAACGCACCATATGGGTAGGGGCCTGAACGCCCCTCCCCAAACCACCAAACGAGGGCCATCCGTGACCGCACCTTTCAAACAACACCTCATCGATCCTGAAATCTGCATTCGCTGCTACACCTGCGAAATGTCGTGTCCCGAAGAGGCGATTGAACACAACGACGACAACGTCATTGTGGATGCATCCAAGTGCAACTTTTGCATGGATTGCATTCCAGTTTGTCCGACGGGGTCGATTGACGAATGGCGTGTTGTTGCCAGCAAAGACAACGCCTATTCGCTAGAGGATCAGTATTCTTGGGAAGAGCTGCCAGATCAGGAAGAGATCGCACCAAGTGACGCGACAACGGGTGAGGACGATCCGATCGCGGCGCTTTTGGCCGAAGCCCATAAGGGAGCAGGCGGCAAAGCCAAAGCGCCTGCGACGGCTGCCAAACCCACCGTTAACCTGTACAACCTCGGCCATCCTGTTGAGGCCGTCGTGCAAGGCAACTACCGCCTGACTGCGGATACCTCGGATGCAGACACGCGCCACATCATTCTGGATTTCCAAGGCAAACCGTTTCCCGTTCTGGAAGGCCAGTCCATGGGCATCATCGCCCCAGGAACCGACGCGGACGGGAATGCGCATTTGCCACGGCTTTATTCTGTGTCCAGCCCACGTGACGGCGAACGCGCAGGTTATCACAACGTATCTTTGACCGTAAAACGTGAAGAGGGCGGCATCTGTTCGTCCTACCTGTGCGATCTGAAAAAGGGCGACACGATCAACGTGACGGGGCCTTTCGGCGGCACCTTCTTGTTGCCCTCTGATCCAAATGCGCGGCTGCTGATGATTTGCACAGGAACAGGATCAGCGCCGATGCGATCCTTCACAATGGCGCGTCAACGTGAAGTGGGCGCGAAAGAAGGCGGCATGGTCATGTTCTTTGGGGCGCGCACGCCGGACAGCTTGCCGTACTTTGGACCGCTCAATAAAATACCCGCAACGCTGCTGGAAAAACACCTTGTCTTTAGTCGGGTGGAGGGCCAGCCCAAAGAATACGTGCAGGACCGCTTGATCATCGAACAAGAGCGCGTCGCAGAAATGCTGCAAGACCCGAACACCTATATCTACATCTGTGGCTTGAAAGAGATGGAGGACGGTGTAGAACGCGCGTTCACCCGCATCGCTGAATCCATCGGCGAGCCATGGTCAGCCCTGCGCGATACCCTGCGCGAGGATGGCCGATATCACGTGGAGACGTATTAAGTGGAAACGCAGCCCCAAACAACTTTTGAGCATTCAATCCGTGTAACCTGGGGCGATTGCGACCCTGCCAAGATCGCCTATACGGGGCGCCTCCCTTGGTTTGCGTTGGACGCGATCAATGCGTGGTGGGAAGAGCAACTTGGCGGCGACGGCTGGTTCGAAATGGAACTAGACCGCAATGTTGGCACGCCTTTCGTACGCCTTGAGATGGATTTCCGTTCCCCCGTAACACCGCGCCATAGATTGGTGTGCCGTGTGTGGCCTGTCAAACTGGGTGAAACGTCCATCACCTTCCGCGTTGATGGCATGCAGGACGGTATTTTGTGCTTTTCCACGCGCACCGTCAGCGTGTTCATCACGGCAGATAAGTTCACCAAACAAGCACCCCCTGAGGATATTCGCGACATCGTGCAACGCCATATTGCAGCGGCGGTGTGATGTTAAGCGCGCTCGATACGCAACCATCCACAGAGACAGAAGCGCAGGTCAGCGCATTGATCGAATTGGTGGGAACGCGCGTACGCGCTGCGCGCAAATCAGCCAGCATGTCACGACGCGAACTGTCTGAACGCTCTGGAGTATCGCCGCGCTACCTTGCCCAGCTTGAGAGCGGGCAGGGCAATATTTCAATAGGCTTGCTTAAGCAGGTTGCCCTTGCGCTTGGTGTCTCGATGGAAGCGTTGGTTGGTTCAAATGACGCAACCCAGCGAATGACAACCTTGTTCCTCAATGCTGATTCCGCGACGCAAGCAAAGGTTTTGCAAACGCTTGAACCCCAACGTAATAAAAAGGCGCAGCGCATCTGTTTGATTGGTCTGCGTGGTGCTGGAAAATCTACCTTAGGGCCAATGATCGCCAAAGACTTCGACATGCCATTTGTCGAACTGAACGCAGAGATCGCGGCAAAAGCAGGCATCCCCATTGGCGAGATCATCGCGCTTTATGGCGAAGAAGGGTACCGCCAGTTAGAAAGTGAAACGCTGGATCAAATCGTCGCTGAAAACGACCGCATTGTTGTGGCCGTTGCGGGCGGTATCGTGTCGTCTGCGCATACATTCCAACATGTGCTGGCGCAGTTTCATACGGTCTGGATCAAAGCGCAGCCAAGCGAACATATGGACCGTGTCCGTGCCCAAGGCGATCTACGTCCCATGGCAGGCAATCCCCAAGCGATGCAGCATCTTGAACAAATTTTGAAAGCGCGCGAGGTCCACTATACGCAGGCCGCCTATCAGCTTGATACAAGCGGCGCAACTATCGCGACCTCACATGCCCTGCTGCACGACCTTTTGCGCAAAAACAACATCGCACTAACCCCCTAATCACTAGGAGCCTGACATGAGCGTCACGATGCACAGCGAAGACGGCGTAGGCCATGTCCAGATCGACAATCCCCCTGTAAATGCCATTGGACACTCTGTGCGCCAAGGTTTGTTGGACGCAGTGCAATGGGCCGAAACGCAACCCATCACGCGGGTGATCCTAAGCGGCGCAGGCAGGGCGTTTGCCGCAGGCGCGGACGCACGTGAATTTGACCAAGCCCCCGTCGCGCCACATCTACCTGACGTATTGAACGCGATTGATGCCAGCTTTGTTCCATGGATTGCCGCAATCAACGGCGTCGCCCTTGGAGGCGGTGCAGAAATCGCGATGGCGTGCCGTATGCGCATCATCGCGCCCACCGCACAGATCGGTCTGCCCGAAGTCACGCTAGGCGTCATCCCCGGCGCGGGCGGAACACAGCGCCTACCGCGCTTGGTCGGATTGGAAAAAGCGCTGGATATGATCACGACGGGCGCACCCATTGATGCAAACGCAGCCCTCAGCGCGCGCCTTGTCCATGCCATTGAAGACGATCCCGTGGCCGAAGCGTTCATGGTGAACACCGAAGAGTTAGGCTGTATTGTGCCAACCTGGGAACTACCGGCGCCTTTGCACGACACCTCCCTTATCGACACGGCACGCCACGCGATCGCGCTCAACAGACCACACCAGAATGCACCGCGCCATGCGATTGATGTGATCGAAGCAGGTCTAACACTCCCCTACCACGACGCCCTTCCCATTGAACGGGCCGCTTTCATCCAGCTCAAAACACAGCCCCAAGCAAAAGCGCTGCGCCACATCTTTTTTGCAGAACGTGCAAGCAAACGCGAAGGGGTCCTTCCTAACGCCACCCTCATCAGCGCACGTCTGCATGCGCGCTACATTGAAGCCGCCGACATCGTTTTCATGGATGGATCCACACCTTGGGATGTCGACGAGGCCATGGTCGAATTTGGCTACACGATGGGGCCGTATGAGGCGCAGGATGTGACCGGTCTTGATCTAGAACACACCGAACGCCGCGCCCAAGACGCCACACGTGATCCAAATCGCCGCTACGTTTTGATCGCAGATCGTATGATCGAACTCGGCAAACTGGGTCGCAAAACAGGAGCAGGTTGGTATCGCTACCCCGGAGGCAACGGCAAGGTCGACGATCCAATCGTTGCAGACCTTGCGATTGAGGAATCCCACTTCGCAAAACGCACGCGCACGGATTATGCGCCCGACGACATTCGCGAACGCCTGTTGTTGGCGATGATCAATGAAGCAGCTGATCTGTTGGGCGAAGGCACCGCACATTCTGTGCGCGACATCGATTTGATCTCGGTGGCAAACAATAGTTTCCCGCGATGGCGCGGTGGTTTGATGCATTGCGCGGATACACTTGGCGCACAAAAGATCGTTCAAACGTTGGAAGAGTTGGTCAAAGAAGATCCTATCGTCTGGAAAATCAGTCCTGTTTTGAAAACTTGCGCCGCCCAAGGAACTTCACTCGCAGCGTATCAAAACAGCGATCTACTCTAATTGATAAGCACACATATTATATTGACAGGTGGGCACACCGACGACATATTTAATATGTATACATACTGATCGGAGCGCTTGATGCAGTATCACCTGAACGGCTTTCATAGCGGCAATCCGTCCATTGCCGCACCAACCGGCTTCATGCGCTCTGATACAGTCGATGTTCTCATTGTCGGGTGCGGCCCTGCTGGCCTAACGCTTGCCGCACAATTGGCGGCCTTTCCAGAGATCAGAACCATGATCACCGAACGCGAATCCGGCCCTCTGCAAGTGGGACAGGCTGACGGTCTCGCCTGTCGTTCGCTCGAAATGTTCCAAGCCTTTGGATTTGCTGAAAAGGTCATGAAAGAAGGCTATTGGGTCAGTGAAGTCGGCTTTTGGCGCCCCGGTGCGGACGGCACTAGTCTAACACGTGCTGACCGCATTCAGGATGTCGAAGACGATCTATCCGAAATGCCCCACGTCATTTTGAACCAAGCCCGCGTGCATGATTTCTACCTTGAAACAATGCACAATGGCCCCCGCAGATTAGAACCCGACTACAATCGCGAATTGATCAACCTAGTCCGAACAGATGATCCCGATTTCCCTGTGTCCGCGACGTTCAAGTGTCTTGATGCAGGCGATGTGACCGAGGTCATTCGCGCCAAATACATCGTCGGGTGTGACGGCGCGCGCAGTGTTGTGCGTCGCTCCATGGGCCACACATTGAAAGGTGAAGCCGCGCGCCAGCTTTGGGGTGTGATGGATGTACTGGCCGTCACCGATTTCCCAGATATCCGTCTAAAGGTTGCGATCCAATCGGCGCAGCATGGCAGCATTCTGATCATCCCGCGTGAGGGCGGTTACATGGTGCGCATGTACATTGAGCTGGATGAGCTCCACGGCGACGAACGTGCTGCGGATCGCAATGTGACCTCTGACATGCTGATCGAAAAGGCGCGCGCGATCCTTGCGCCCTACAAATTGGACGTCAAAGAGGTCGCTTGGTGGTCCGCTTACGAAATCGGCCAGCGTGTGTGTGACACGTTCGTTGACGTGCCAGACGACGCGCGCATCTTTATCGCGGGCGATGCCTGCCACACCCATAGTCCAAAAGCAGGGCAGGGCATGAATGTGTCTATGGCGGACACCTTCAATCTGGGTTGGAAATTGGCGGCAGTCCTGCGCGGCCAAGCGGAATTCGCTTTGTTAGACACTTATTCGGACGAACGGCAGGCCAAAGCCAAAGAGCTGATCGACTTCGACAAAGACATGGCCCGCTTGTTCAGCGCCAAACCAAAAGATGCGGGCGAGGCTGCGCAGTTCCAGCGCTATTTCAAGAAACATGGCCGCTATACTGCAGGCGTTGAAACCCGTTATGATCCCTCGTTGCTTACAGCCACAGACACACACCAAGCCCTAGCAAAGGGCTACAAAACCGGTATGCGTTTCCACTCCGCGCCTGTGATCCGTTTGGGCGATGCAAAACCCATGCAGCTTGGACATGCGTTTAAGGCAGATGGACGATGGCGCTTGATTGCTTTTGCCCCAAGTGGCGATCAGGGCCAGCCGAACGGCGCAATAGCAACGCTGTGTTCCACTCTATCCGATGGTCTCATCGCAAAGTACACGCCCTCAAATACAGACATCGACAGCGTCTTCGATCTACGCGCTGTGTTTCAAACCGCCCATCAGAACATGACGCTGGAAACCTTGCCCGCACTCTTGCTGCCGCGCAAAGGAAAGTACACTTTGATTGATTATGAGAAAGCCTTTTGCCCTGATCTTAAAAATGGCCCCGACATCTTTGACCACCGCAGCATTGATCGCACGCAAGGTGCGTTATTGATCGTGCGTCCCGACCAATTCGTAGCACAAGTTTTGCCCTTAGACACATTCGACGACATTGATACGTTTTTTGCTCAGTTCATGATCGCTATCT
>NZ_JABBAM010000043.1 GCF_018607965.1 Planktotalea sp. | reverse complement strand
TTCTCGGCATCGCAAATTTTCTCGCGACGGCCACGATTACTGTTCAAGTTCTCTTCGCTCAAGACGTGCTGGGATTGTCGGCTTTTTCCTACGGCGCGGTTCTTTCTGTGGCGGCGTTAGGGGCGATAACGGGTAGCTTGCTTGCGCCGCGGATGATGGCGCTTATCGGTTTGCATCCCTGTCTATACCTGTCCATCAGTGCATGGGCGATCGGATATTTTACCATCGGGCTCACATCTAATGGTGTCGTCATGGCGCTCTCACTTTTTGGTGTGATGGCGGGGTCGATGCTTTGGAATGTGACACTGTATCGTGGCGTCAACGGCGTATTCCAGCAGACCTCTTGGGGCGTGTGAATAGCATTTACCGCTTCTTCGGCTGGGGTTCGATGCCTTTGGGCGCATTGGCGGGCGGGATTGTTGTGTCGATGCTTGAAGACGAGATGGGCCGCGAAACAGCATTGCGTGCGTCTTTCATAATGGCCGCTGCATGCTGTGTATTGCTGTTGGTTTATGCGATCTTTAAACTGCGCTTGCCTGAGGATCGTTAGCTTGCGAAAGAGTGAACTGTTGCCAGTGCACCATCGAGTACGTCGCCTTTTTCGTCTTCCAATGCCGCGCTGCGAAGTCGCCTGACCCAGTCAGCAGCGTCTGGCCGTCCTGACAAAACATCCAAGGCCGCAATGACCTTGCCAAATTTGGAATGGCCTCGTGTGTGGGTGTCAGAGTAACCCTTGATCAAGCGCTGGCACTGTAGAATTTCGATGGCTAAAGACGTGTCTGTAAGAGCTGCTTTATGTGCGTGTTCGAGCAAGCCGCTCAAGTGCGCTGTCTCAAAGCGGTGGCGCAGGAATTTACGGCGGTAGGGTTTCAACGCGCTGACGGCCCAAAGCAGTCCAAACCCGATGATGCCATCGGTTCTGATACGCCGGCCCTTGTTTGTGACACGATCCAATGCCGCAAAAGCGCGCGGGCGGGATTCGATCCATGCGCCAAGTCCAGCGGGCAGAGTGCCACAGATTTCTTGCGCGCGAGGATGGAAATATTCCGTGATCTGAACGATGTCGCCTTCAGGAATGTCTTGTTCACTGCGCAGACGCGTTTGCCGCGATGCACGGGTTTTCAGATCGGCAACCCGCAGGATGTCATCGTAGCACATGGCATTAGCGATATATTTCGCAGCGACCTTGGTAAGGTTGGCGTCCGTGTATTTATACGCGACCAAATGTCCAAGGTATGTTTTGCCGTATTCAATATCTTGATAGTCAATGACTTTTGTCAGCCCTGCCTGTATTATCAAGCGTGCGTCATTTGGAAAACCTTCGATCTGTGTGCAGAGATCGCTCCAGCCCTTCAACAGTATTTCGGGGCCATCGACGGTAGGTGCAGATTTTTGCGAAGGTGTGTCGTCAATTTGAGCTGAATCATACGTCAAAGCTGCGTGGAATGCGGCAAGGCTTTGCTGTGCGCCGCGCCCAGATGCGGCGATGACCTCTTCAAATTGCGTCATTTCAAACGGCAACGCTTTGCTGCGGGCAAGGCCGCCAAACAGACTGGCAGAAATCATACTGCCGGCCTCAACTGCGAGGGTTTCCATATCAAAACAGACGCAGCGCAGCGCTGCACTTGTGATCTCTTCCTCGACCAAAGTGCTTTGCGCGCGCCCATCACCGGGCACTTCTTTTTCAGAAATCGCGAGGATGCGATGGCTAGAGGCAATCAACGTTGTACGGTGTGGCGTCACAAATCCACGCAATACGGCGCGACCGGCCTCCATCAGTTCAGCAGCTATCAGAATGTCCAGATCACCGGGGGCAGGGCTGAGCGCGAAGACGGGAAGGCGTTCAGTCTTGGGGGCCATTTCAACATAGTAAATCGTTGCCCCCGTGCGTTGCGCCACGCCCGCGACAGAGGTCATTTGAACTGCGTACCCGCCGCGATTGGCAAGCTGCGCAATCCAATTGGCCAGCACGCCACCGCCCTGCCCGCCAACAGCCAAGACCGCTAGTTTGATGATCTCGGCAGACGCATCTTTAGAAAGCGTATGCGCGTTCATGATGCGTCTCCGGTGAAGACCAAGCGACGTGCATCGCGGCGTTTCTGAAGCTTTGTGATCAGGCTTTGACGCCAATCGCTGAACAGACGGTCAAGGCGAGAAGGGTTCTGGATAAGATCGGCTTGGTAGAAGGACGGACACAGAACGGCAGCGTCCGCGACCTCACCACAGTTTCCACACCCGACGCAGTTCTGATCGATGCTGGCGACAGGGTCATCACGCAGCGGATCATCGAGGGTTTTCAAAGATAAAGAGGGGCAGCCAGACAGCCGTATACAAGCATGATCGCCCGTGCACACATCCTCGTCCACGCCAAAGCGGGTGCGGGTCATGCGTTTTCCGTCGCTGACGGCTTTCTTGTGCAAAGGTTTCTCGCGGCGTTGTTTGTTAAGCATACATTCAGAGGAGGCGATGATGACCTTGGGGCCAGTCTCCGGCGTCTCTAATGCTTCTTTTAAGGTGGCTTGCATTTTGCCCACGTCATAGGTGCGATCCAATTGACGGACCCATTTGGCGCCCATACCTTCAACGGCCTGTTTGATCGGATGTTTTGTGGATTTCGATTTATTATCAGCGCGCGACGACAAAATGTCCTGCCCGCCCGTGGCCGCAGAGTAGTAATTGTCTACAATGATGATCACGCCGTCATTGTCGTTGAAGACCGCGTTGCCGATGGAGGAGGTCAACCCGTTGTGCCAAAATCCACCGTCCCCGAGAAAGGAAATTGATCGCCGCCCCGCTGTTTTGTCATTGAACGCCGATGCTGACGCTGGTCCCAAACCATAGCCCATCGTTGTTGCGCCAATATCAAAGGGCGCGTTGATGGAGAATAGATGGCACCCAATGTCGCTGGCGATGTGGTGGGGGCCTAATTCTTCCTCGATCATCTTGGTGGCTGCGAAAATGGGACGTTCCGGGCAGCCGATGCAGAAACTAGGAGGGCGTGCAGGAACTGTCGCTGTCAGTTCGGGCATCTTCAAGATTGGTGGCGCATTTGGCGCACGTGCGACAGGCGGCATCAATTCGGATGCGGCGTCGCGCAGGTAAATGGACAGGCCGTCAAGCATGATCGTGCCTGTCAGCTCGCCTGCTTCGGGGAAGGGGCCTTTGCCCTCGATTTTGCAGCGCGCGCCAGCCTTGTGAAGGATCGCACGGATGTTTTGTTCTATGTAGGCGGGATGACCTTCTTCAATCACAAGGATGCTGTCTTTGTCCTTGGCGAAGTTCAAAATCTCATCGTCAACCAGTGGGTAGGTCACGTTCAGAACATGCAAAGGTAGATCGCAATCGCCGTACATATTGGCCAAGCCGAGGCGCTGAAGACCACGGATAACACCGTTGTAATGACCACCCTGACAGATAATTCCAACCTTGCCCTTTGCGGGGCCAAAGCTTTCATTCAGCTTGTTTTCACGGATGTAGTCGATGGCGGCAGGCAGGCGTTTGGTCACCTTTTCCTGTTCGTGCAGGAATGAGGCAGGGGGCAACACCACGCGCGCCAAATCACGTTTTGGGTTTTCCAAAGCATCCTTGACGGTCATCGCGGGGGCGATGTTTTGCTTGGCCACGAATTCGCCCAGCAAGTGACAAGACTTGATCCGCAATTGCAGCATCACGGGGCTGTTGGTCGCCTCTGACAAAGCAAACCCATCACCGACAGCTTTGACCATCGAGGGCAAGTTCGGACGTGGATCCAGCAGCCAAATTTGGCTTTTCATCGCAAACGCATGACTACGCTCTTGCATAATGGACGAGCCTTCGCCGTAGTCTTCGCCAACGATTACCAATGCTCCGCCCGTCACTCCGCCAGATGCAAGATTGGCTAAAGCATCAGAGGCGACGTTCGTGCCAACGGTCGATTTGAACGTCACAGCGCCGCGAATAGGATAATGCACAGAGGCGGCGAGCGTTGCCGCAGCAGTTGCTTCGGACGCGCTGGCTTCATAGTGGACACCCATGTCGGCCAAAATGTCCTGTGCATCGGCGAGCACGTCCATCAAATGCGAAATGGGCGAGCCTTGGTATCCCGCTACATAGCCCACGCCATTCTCTAAAAGCGCTTTGGTGATCGCCAAGATACCTTCGCCGCGAAACGTTTCACCCGCACCTATTTTCAGGTGCTGCACTTCTTTCGCAAAGGAACGTTCGGCCACGGTTTACACTTTCTGGATTTTTATATGAATACGCATGAGTAATGAGGTGAGTGAAGGAGTCAAACGGCAAGTTTAGATAACGTTTTGGCGGATGTTTCCAAAGATTTGTAAAAATGATGCTAGGAAGGCATCACGGTTTTCGACACTCAATCCCGCAAATAGTGCTTCTTCAGCTGGGCTCATGTGTGGCCAGACTTCACGGTACGTTGAACGCCCCGAGGCCGTCAGGACAATGTCACAAACGCGACTGTCGGTTTCACTGACCGGGCGCTGGAGATACCCGGCACGTTCCTTCTGATCTAGTGTTTAAAAAATCGACAAGACCAGAATAGCTTGCGCTGCTTTAACACACGCTAATGTGGGTCCTGAACATAAAATGTTGCTTTAGGTGACGTGAACAGGACCCATAGGAAAAGCGATTTACGTAACGCCTTCGAGCTTGCGTGACGCTTGAACAGACGGGCGCGCTTTCATGCGTTCATAGTGTGCCTGAACGTTTGGTGGCAAAGTCCAGCCCGCGACATCTGCAGCCCAGTATTGGGTGTAATACAGCGCAGTGTCCGCAATGGTGAAATCACCCATCAGGTAGTCTTTGCCAACCAATTGCGCGTCTACAACGTCCAAAGCACCAAGCATTGCAGTCATGCCGCGTTCGCGCAGTTGATCGTGCTCTTCAGGATTCGCAGAATATGCATCTGGGCGACGCCACACGCGCCAAGACAGCATGTGGACTGTGCCAACGATAAAATCCATCGCCTCGATTGTGCGTGCGATGCCTTCTGGATCACTTGGTAGCAATTTCTTGTCCGGGTTCGTCATCGCCAGCCAAACAGCGATCGCAGCATATTCGGTTAGAACGCTGCCATCATCACGTACCAGTGCGGCCACTTTACCCTTGGGGTTCAGCGCTTTGTATTCGGGCGTTTTCTGCTCGCCTTTGGAAAAATCCACGACCTTTAGATCATAGGGGGCACCGATTTCTTCCATCAGCACGTGGATACCAATCGAACAGGTCTTTTTCGCGTAACATAGTGTCGTCATTTCTGGTCTCCCTAGACCCACTCTTGTTGTCGTGGGTGGTGTGATGTTATCACTTGATAACTTAAGTTATGCGGCACCGACTATCAAACGGAAATGACAGTGCTTTCCATTGGGTACTCGTAAATGCCTATTCTGAAAATGATTGGGTTTCATTTTGTCAGATGCATGTGCGCCCTATACTTATGTAAAGCCCATGCATAGGGCATCATGAGGAGACGAGACAATGCGGGATGTACCCATGTTTGACCCAACAGATTTGCGCAATGCTTTTGGATGCCTGCCAACGGGCGTCACAGTTGTCAGCATGCTGGACGATACCGGCACGCCAACAGGCGTAACTGTCGGTTCATTCACATCACTTAGCTTGGCACCTGCCTTGTGTCTTTTCTCACTTGGTAAAGCACAAGCCAGCGCGCGTTTGTTCGAAGAGGGTGTGCCGTTCGTTGTGAATGTGCTTTCAACAGAGTCGACAGACCTCGCTTGGCAATTCGCCAAGCCGCTTGAAGATAAATGCGAGGGCGTTGCCTTGGTCGAAACCTTGGTTCAAGTACCTCGCCTTAAAGACGCCATCGCGTACTTTGCATGTCATGCCCATGGGATCCACGATGGGGGTGATCATATCATCGTTGTTGGTGAGATTTTGGAATATGAACACAAAGAGGGTGATGCACTGATCTTTTATCGTGGTCAGATGCAAACACCGGCACCGCTATGAGCCGTCATCCGACCCTAGATGAACGCGCGCTATCGCAGGATCAACGGCTGATCCACGACACGATTGCAAATGGGCCGCGCGGCCGCGTCGTTGGTCCATTGCGTGTGTGGTTGCAAAGCCCTGGATTAGCGACGCAGGCCCAAGCGCTTGGGCAATATGCGCGTTACGATAGCGTGCTGTCACCCGTGTTGTCAGAACTCGCGATCCTTGTCACTGCGCGCTACTGGTCGTCTGGGTTTGAGTGGTCCCACCACGCGCCCATCGCACAAGAGGTGGGTGTTCCAGCAAAGGCTGTGGAGGCGATTTCGCAGGCAAAGCGTTTTACATTCAGTGATGCGAAAATGCAGGCTGTCTTTGATTTTGCGGTGGAGCTGCATCTCCTGAAGAACGTCAGTGATGTGACCTACGACACGGCTTTAAAGGCGCTTGGATTGCAATCTTGCGTCGATCTGGTCGGTATTTGTGGCTATTACACGATGATCTCAATGACGATCAATGTGTTTGATGTACCCGATGGTGACGGGCCTATGCTGCCCGAATTGGACATTCCTTTGACTGAGTATTTCGGGCGTTAAGCGACGGTTGCGGCGGTCAATCGCATAATGTCAGTCAAACGTGCATGGGAGGATCCATCCGCGTTTTGCGCATTTTCTTCTGACATCCATGACCCAAGTTCCCGCGCTTGCAAATGTGCGCGCAGGGATGCGGGGACGCGTGTTTGTGAATAGGTGTCCAAAGAGGTCGCCGCGTGTTCTGCGAGGCACAATGCATCCTCTGCAGCTTTGGTCACGCCCATACCGACATGGGGCCGTGCGACGCAGGCTGCATCACCAGAAAGCGCGACACGATCGTCGTGCATCATGGGTGAGTGATGATCGTAGATCGGCGTAAAGAAGGGGCGTTCTGAGCGGTTCAAGATTTCGATAAATCCTGCGGGCAAGGTTGCCATCGCGCGCTCTTGCATATTCTGAAGAACAGCCTCTCTCACCAAAGGTGGAGGGATCGAAATCGGGTGGTGCTGGCCCGTATCATCCGTAAGCATATCGCGCAGCAACTCAGCGGGTGCAGGGGCGTACCACACGAAATTATAGCGCCTGTTGCCTTCGCGCAGATCATTGTTCGGTCCCGCAATCGGATAGCCGATGATCTGGCTTTGGGACGGTGTGAAGAACGCGAAGTTTGGGAAGATTGCGCTGTGCACATCGCTTGGCAGATCACGCTCATGCGCGAGGGCGCGCCAGACGACGTAGCCTGCGTATTGCGGTTTAATGTCTGGCAACATTTGGGCGCGAATGGCGGACCGAAACCCATCTGCACCAACAAGTAAATCAGCGGTGCGCGTGGTGCCATCTGAAAACAGCGCGGTCACGTCATCAGCGGACTGCGTGTAGCCTGTGATGTGCTTGCCAAGGTGGTAGGCACCCTCTGGGATCAAGCGCCGAAGCATTTGATGGATGCGGTCCCAAGAGGTCACGATTTGCGGATAGGGCAGGGTGGCGACGCGACCACCGTCCTTGTGGAACGCGACGCGATCATAGACCTGCACGCCAAGATCCGTCAGATCCGCGCCGACTGCCCGCAAGGCGTTGTTTAAGGTGTCATGTGTAACGATGCCCGCACCGCGGCCCGAAAGTTCAACCTCGGTGCGTTCGTAAATATCGACGTGCCAACCCGCTTTTAACAAGGCTGTCGCTGCGAACAGACCCCCGATAGAGCCGCCGCTGATGATCGCGCGTTTTGTCATGTCGAGGTCCCATCTTATTTATCGACTTATAAATAGCATCGATTTCGCAGGATCAAGAAAAGATCATCCGTTGTAGCGGATCATTTCGTCTGTGTACCAATCGCCAACTTCGCTGGCGGTCATCCATGCGACGCCCTCATGGCTGCCCACATAGTCGAGCAGTTCCTCAAGGTAGCGGATGCGATGAGGCACGCCTGTCACGTAAGGGTGGATCGATATCGCCATAACGCGCGCATTGTCTGCGCTCTCTGCATAAAGGCGATCGAAGTGATCGCGCCCTCTGCGCAAGAACTCGTCTGAGCTGTGCTGTTGAAGCGCATAGACAGCAATATCGTTCATTTCTACCGTGTAGGGCAGGGTGGTGATGACACCGTGGGGCGTGTCCACCTCTTGGGGCAGGTCGTCCAGCACCCAGTCGGCCACGTATTTCACCCCCGCTTCGCGCAGAAGATCAAGGGTTTCATCGGTCTCGGTCAGGCCGGGGCTTTCCCACGATGTGGGACGTGTTCCTGTGAAGGCCTCAATGGTATCCATCGCGGTGTGGATTGCGGTGCGTTGATCGTCTAGGTTGTGCATGGGGCCTTGCAAATGGCCGTGGCCCATGAACTCCCAACCTGCCTCAAGCGCAGCACCTGCGACGCGCGGGTAGCTGTTACAGACGTTGCCATTGATCGCCAAAGTTGTGGGTATTTCGCGCGACGTCAGAGCGCTGTATTGGCGCCAAAAGCCGGAACGCATGCCGTATTCATGCCACGACCAATTCGGCACATCGGGCAATAGAGGAACGCCCATAGGTGGGGGCAAAACCGTGCGCGGCATCGGTCCCTCGATCCCCCATTCCTCAACATTGACGATCACCCAGACCGCAAGACGTTTACCATCGGGCAAATTCAGCTTGGGCCGATCTACAATGGCTTGGTAGGGCAGGCGATCTGTGAGGCGCATTAGAACTCCAGGAAGTTTTGTACCGCTGTGTTGAAGGCATCCGTTTGATTGAGGTTCGCAATATGCGCGCAATCTGGGATGTCGATGTAGTGCGCATTGGGAGTCTTGGCGGACAGGTCTTTCATCTCAGCAGAGGGCGCACCAAAGTCGTCGGCCCCGGAAATGAACAGGGTTGGGACTGTCATATCGCCCAAGCGGCGTTTGTAGTCCAAGGTCTGCAAAGCGCGCGCGCATCCTGTGTAGCCCGTGACTGTGGTTTGTTTGAAATCGCTTTCCAGTTTTTCCACCAGTTCTGGATTGGCGGCGAAGAACTCAGGCGTCAGCCAACGTTCCACCGTGCCGTTCCAAATTGCCGACATGCCACCCTTTGCAATGGCCGCGATCCGATCGTCCCAGCTGCTGACAAAGGGCGCTGGATTATCCGCACGCGCAGAAGCGCAGACGATTTTATTGAAGCGCTCCGCGTGATCAAGGCCAAGGCCGAGACCCGTCATGCCACCCAGAGACAGGCCGATATAGTCGGCCTTTGCGACGTTGAAATGATCCAGAACGGCGACGGCGTCCGCACTCAAATCGTCGAACGTATAATCACCATCAGGGGTGCTGGACTGGCCATGACCTCGCGTGTCGTAGCCAATCACGTTGTAGTGCGCTTCCAAAGCGGCGCGCTGGGGGGCCCACATATTCAGACCCGCGCCAAGGGAATTGGACAGAAGGATTGTGGGACCGTCTTTGCGACCAGTGGAGTGCGCGGAAAGGGTGACGTCCCCGCGCATTATTTCAGTGCGCGCGCTCATCAAGATTCGCCAAGGGCAGCGTTGACGATGGGCATGGTTTTCTCTGCAAGCAAAATCATTGAATTGCGGCCAAGCTCCACGTCGGTCCAATCCTTGCCCGCATAGAGCAGTTTGCCAAAGTTGCCGACCTCTTCACGTAGGGCCAGCAGATCATCGGCAACCTTGTCGGGGGTCCCCCAAATCACGCAGTCCTCAAGAACGCCGTCCAACGTGACCTCGTCATCGGCCATGCTTTGATCTGCTTTGAACAGGTTCGTGCGGCCGTGCTTTTTCATCTTGGTCAGCAATTGCGAGTAATAATAGCGGTAAGGGCTTTGTGCGCCAAATGCGTATTCTTTCGCTGTGGCCAGATCGTCAGCCACGAAAATCGACTTGGCAACGCGCCAATTGGCTGGGTCTGCAACACGGCCTGCGCGTTCGCAGCCCTCAACATATTTTGGCCAATGGGTTTTGGCCCATTTTTTCAGTAGGAAGTTCGCAGAGATAGGATCCCAACCGCGTGCAGCGGCCTCTGTCACGCCTTTGGAAAACGGTGCAACGGCGGTCACAACGATGGGCGGATGGGGCCGTTGTAGGGGCTTGGTCATCATTCCTTGGCCGATGGATAGCTCCATCTGCGACTCTGTCGAGATGTTCCAGAACTCGCCCTTGATATTGTAGGGGGCCTCTGATTCCCAAATTTTTAGGATGTGGTTGATGCTCTCTAGGAACATGGCTGGGCGATCCGCGTTCAAGCTTTCGAACACTTCCGCGTCTGTCGCCAGACCACCGGGTGAAATTCCAAAAATGAAACGACCATCCAACATGTGATCCAGCATCGCCACTTGCCCCGCAACTGTTGCGGGATGCGTGTTGGGTAGGTTCACCGTGCCTGTGCCCAATTTGATCTGCTTGGTCGCAGCGGCAATCCACGCGATAAAGCTGATGCAATGGGTGATGTTTTCGGCGGCGTCTGTTGTGTGTTCTCCAACGTAGGCCTCCACAAAACCGAGTTCGTCGGCAAGCAAAAAGGCAGCACGATCTTCGTGCAAAGAAGTGCGCCAATCTTTCCCAACTGGGTGGATTGGCATCGTGAAAAATCCAAGATCCATCATAGTCCTCATCATCTTAGTTTACATTTAACTCCCACTCCGCAGTGCGGAAAATTAGGAAATTAGTATCTGATCATCACAAAATTAGATTAGGGCGTTGGGAAGCAGCGTCGCCAAGGTTGGCAGCGCAAGCACAAGAAACGCAGATGCTAATATAAGCAAAAAATAGGGGAAAGAGCCCATGAATATCTTTTTCAGCGTTGCTGTCGGGTCATCAACCGAACCCTTGACCGTATAGACCAAAAGCCCGAAAGGCGGCGATAAAAGGCCAGCCTCAATCACAAGAATTCCAAAAATTGCAAAAGCAATCGGATCATACCCCATCGCCATTGCAAGCGGTGCGAAAATAGGGACAGTAAGCAAAATGATCGAAATACTGTCGATCAGCATACCCAGAATGAGCCAGATGAACGCCATCAGCAAAATAACCATGAAAGGCGCGAGATTTAGGTCGACAAAGATGCCCTGGACGTAGTTCACACCGCCACCCAAAGCGAGCAGGCGAGAATACATTTGTGCTGCGATCAACAAAAACATGATCGGCGCAGTGGTGCGTCCGGCCTGATACAGGCTTTCCACGATTTCCTTACCGCGCATACCCTTGATTACACCAATCACCAGTGCACATATGACACCAAACGCAGCGGCTTCTGTTGGTGTGAACCAACCCAACCAAATGCCACCAATCACAACCATGATCAGCGCCAGAATACCCAGTCCACCAATCAGCTCCGAGCGTTTGTCTTCCTGGGTCGGATCGGTCAACGGCTTGTCGTAAGGGGGGGCAATTTCAGGCTTCATGATCGCAGCGATGATCACATATGCAGAGAACATCAGTGCCAAAATTATGCCGGGAATAATGCCTGCGACAAACAACGCCCCAACGGACATCTCCGTCAGGATGGCCCAGACGATCAGCAATACGGACGGTGGAATCAACATACCAAGGCAGGCAGACCCTGCGACTGCTCCAAGCGCAAAAGACTGCTTGTACCCAAGCTTCATCATTTCTGGATAGGCGATGCGACTGAACGCAGCGGCAGAGGCGATAGAAACGCCGGTGACGGCTGCAAAGACGGTGTTTCCTGCGATGGTTGCAATGGCCAAACGACCCGGAAGGCGACGCAATGTGCGGTCGCAGATGCGATACAAATCCCCTGCGGCCCCGCTTCGCCAGACAAAATCACCCATCAAAACAAAGAGCGGGATCACCGCGAACACATCCTTTCGAATGGCTTCATAGGCCGTGTTGGACATGATCGCCAATGCGGCCTCTGTGTTGCCGCGAAACATAATGTAAACACCGACGCCAGAGCAAAGCGCCAGCGCTACACCGATGTGGACCCCGAGAAGGATCAGCACGATCAGCACCCCGAGCATCATTATTACAATATCACCACCCATGTCGTACGCTCCTAATCTTTAAGTCGTACGAGTGCGCCCGGCGCCTCGTTTTCGTTGACCAATTGGCCTGTCCAATCAAGCCAAATCATGTAGCCATATGCGAAGGCCCCGAAGGCTGACATTGCAGCTATTGCTCCGCGCACGGGCCATGTTGGAACACGCAGGGATCCTTCGCCCTCGTATTCGCCAATGCGGTAGGCGTCCCAGAAGGACGGGATTGTGCCCCAGATCAAAGCAAGAAACAGCGCTAACCCTAGAATGCATGCGAAGGTTCGCAGGAGACGGCGAAACATAGGCGGGACGGCGTCTGACAGAATTGTCGTGCGCAGCATCGAGCCGGAATAGATTGCCAAGGGGATTTGTAAGAACGTGATGGTCACGATCGAGTTTTGCAGGATTTCTTTCGTCCCGGGAATTGGACGAGATAAGAATATCCTCCCCATCACGTCACCAAAGATTAGAAACGCGAGTGCGAGTGTCCAGAATGCCGAAAAAATATGCAGCAATCGGGCACCGCTTATATGTAGCTTCATTTTGCCCTCCCCGACGCAACAAATACCAATCCTTTGAACGCTAACCGATGGGGCAAAAGGTTCAAGCGCTTATTTAGCAAGTGATAAATTAATCCACGTGTGACGTGCAGAGTTTCTTGACCGATGCCTCGCGATGTGCAGACATTAGTTTAGTTAGCAACTGATAAATAAGCCGAAGCTATCGGTCGTCGGTGCTGAGTATTGCGGCAAAGTCCGCACGTTCTGGGAGGAATAGAGATGAAAAAAACACTTACCCTCGGCTTAGGAGCCCTCGCGATTTCCGCGCTTGTAGCTCCCGTTTCTGCCGAAACGTTCACATTGCGGATTGGATCGGGTCATCCTAATGGTCCAGCGATCTATGTGACTGATACGGCAAAGTATTTTGTACCTGAAGTGGTGCGCCGTGTGGCGGAAGAGACTGATCATGAAATCGAGTTTGTCGAAGGATATGGCGGTGCGATCGCTGGTGTTTCCGAGACTTTAGAAGCGATCCAAAACGGTATCCTCGATATCGGTTCATATTGCATCTGTTTCGAGCCAGCGAAATTGTTCCTGCATAATTTCCCGTACTACGCGCCGTTCGGATCGCAAGATTCGGCACAAGCGATGACAGCCGTGCGTTCGGTCTATAACGACGTGCCTTGGCTCACTGAGCAGTTTACCAAAGAATACGGTCAGGAACTTTTGGGCCTTCACGGCTGGGACAACTACCACTTGGGCACGACTGACCCCTGGGAGAAAGTTGCTGATCTAAAAGGTGTCAAAGTTGGCGGCGCGGGTCCAAACCTGCCGTGGCTTGAGTTTGCGGGTGCGATTCCGGTTCAATCCACATTGCCTGACGGTTACTTGTCGCTGCAAACGGGTGTCTACAATGGATGGTTGATGTTCCCCTCTGCCTACCTCGGCTTTAAATTCCACGAGCCAGCGCCGAACTATACGCTTGTTGGATTTGGCGCGATGCCTGTGAACGCATTGGCGGCGAATAGTCGTACAATGGCGAGCCTTCCTGAAGATGTTCAAAAGATTATCCGTGAAGTGGGGCAAGCTTATGAAGATCAGTCGGGTGCATCTTTGAACGCGGCACAAAAGCGTGGCCTAGATGGTCTTGCTGCCGCGGGCGCAAATGTTCAAACGCTGGCACCTGAAGTTCGTGCAGAGTGGGCTGAATCGCTAACAGGTTTCCCACAGCAGCAAGCAACCGAAGCCGATGGTCGGGGCATGCCGGGCAGCGAAGTCATGAAGGCTTATTTGGTAGCGGTAACAGCGGCTGGTTATGAGTGGCCAGTTAGCTACTCTGTCGAGTAAGACATCCCTAAATCTAACGACAGGGCGCGTCACTTCGGTGGCGCGCCCTTTTTGTTTTTAGACCATTTGGTTTGACTACTCTGCTGCGTTATCAAGCATGGTTAGAATGCGCTCTGGTGTCATGGGCATTTGCCAAATGCTTGCCCCCATCGGTGACAACGCATCATTGACCGCATTTAAGATGGCAGCAGGCGCGCCACCCGTTCCAGCCTCGCCCGCACCTTTCGCACCAAGCACAGACGTTTTCGTCGGCGTCTCAATATGCGCGATTGTGATGTCAGGCATTTCGCTGGCCATGGGCACCATGTAATCTGCCATCGTCGCGTTTAGAAATTGGCCGTCAGGTGAATAATGACATTCCTCATACAGTGCACCTCCGATACCCTGGACTACGCCGCCCCTGATCTGTTCATCGACCAGCAGTGGATTGATTACGCGACCACAGTCTTCAACGGCCCAAAAATGTAGCACCTTCACAAATCCGGTTTCTGTGTCAACTTCGACATGAGCCGCCATCGCGCCATTGGTGAACACGAAAGGGAAATCCGTGACGCGATAGTGGCGCGTCGCGATCAATTCAGGGTTAAGATCGTTGGGAAGTTCGTTGCCACGATAATAGACCGTGCGCGCAAGATCGGCCAAAGGCAGGCGTTCCTTGCCATCCAAATCTGTCACGGCTCCGTCGCGGATATCTAGCTTTTCAACGCCCGTTTGCAGCATCACACCAGCCACGTCGAGCACCTGATCCTTCAGCGCCTGTGCTGCTAGCAACATTGCTTCACCGCCAATGCCTGCCCCGCGCGAGGCCCAAGTTCCGCCGCCATAGGGCGTGGTGGCGGTGTCGCCGGTTGTTACTTTTACGCGGTTTAAGGCGATGCCGAAGACCCCCGCTGCGATCTGTGCCAAAATGGCGTTCGTACCTTGGCCTTGTTCCGTGATCGAGGAAGACACATGCAAAGCACCCCCCGCATCAAGACGCACAGTCGCGCCATCTTGGGACGCAATAGGCGCGCCACCAATGCCATAGAACATGGGGCTGGGATTCGTGACCTCGACCATCGAAACGAAACCGATGCCCCGATAGATGCCGTCTTTGCGCGCCTCTGTTTGATCCGCGCGCAGGCCTTGATAGTCCATAATTTCGGTTAGCTTGCGCAAGGCGCGTTTGTGGCTGAGATCGTCCAGCTTCATACCCGTAGCAGAAGTGCGTGGATAGCTATCATCGGCCATCAAATTCAGCTCGCGCAGCGCAACGGGATCCATTCCAATCTTGCGCGCGGCGTCTTCTAACAGGCCATCCGCAATTGCCATCGCAATCGGGTGCCCCACCGCACGATATTGGCACATCAGGGTTTTGTTTTGGAATACAACGCGACCCTTGGCGCGGTAGTTTTCCATCACATAGGGTGCACCAGTCAGGTTCAAAACCTGATTGCATTCAATCGCAGACGTGCGGGGGTACATAGAAAACGGGCCGATCCCAGTCAGATCATCAAAGTCTATGCCGACAATCGTGCCAGCCTCTGTGATGCCCATCTTTGCCTTTACGATATGATCGCGTGCGTGAATATCCGTGACAAAACTTTCAAAGCGATCCGCAATGAATTTCACGGGGCGCCGTAGCAATTTCGCAGCTGCAGCCGTCGCGATTTCATCGCCATATGTATGGATCTTGATCCCGAACGAGCCGCCCACGTCGTTGGAGATAACGCGCACGTTTTCCTCTGGCAGGCCAAGGTGTTTGGAGAAAATCACTTGCATCATGTGCGGCGCTTGGCCTGAGTAGTAGACGGTCAATTGATCCTCGGATGGATCGTATTCACACAAGGTCCCGCGCGATTCTAGCGTAACGCCTGTGTGGCGGCCAAACCGAAACTCGCGCTCGATCACATGCACACCCGGAGCTGCAAAAGCCGCATCGATATCGCCAGCAATCACGTCGCGCTCCCACGCAAGATTGCTACCAAATTCTGGATGAATAACGGGTGTGTCTGCATCAAGCGCGGTCTCTGAATTCACCGCTGCGGGCAGTTCATCGTAATCCACATCGACCAGCTCGCAGGCATCTTCAGCCAGCGCGCGCGAGGTGGCGACAACCATCACAACAGGTTCGCCCTGCCAACGCGCCACGTCCATCGCAAGCGGGTGTTGCGGTGCTGATCGCAAGCCAGTCAAATGGGTCAAAGTACCGATGTAAGGCGTGACGTGTTCCGCCAGATCGGCCCCTGTGTAGATTGCAATCACACCGGTTGCAGAGAGCGCATCTTCGGTGTCGACGGACAAAATTTTGGCGTGTGCATGGGGCGAACGTACAAAAGCGGCGTGCACCATGCGGGGCAGTTTTTCATCATCTACAAATCGCCCTCGTCCCTGGAGTAAACGCGCTGCATCTGCGCGGGGTTCAGGTTGGCCAATGTAGCGATTAGGCTTGTCGAAAATATGGGCTGGACCGGTCATGTGCGCGTCTCCTTGATCACGTCGCAGATCGCGTCAACAATAGATTGATAGCCTGTGCAACGGCAGTAATTGCCCGATATATGTTGGCGAATTGCGTCCCGATCAGCCGCGCCGCCCGCGTTTACATATCCCAGCGCACTGGCAAGCATTCCGGGGGTGCAGAAACCGCATTGCAGCGCGTTGCGTTTGGTGAACGCGGCCTGCAAGGCCGTGCTTTGACCGCTGTCCGCAAGCCCCTCGATAGTGGTGACTTCTTTGCCATTGGCTTGCGTAGCCAACATCAAACATCCACGCACCGTGTCGCCATCAACCGTAAGCGTGCATGCACCGCAAACACCGTGTTCGCACCCGACGTGAGAGCCGGTCAGGCACAGTTCTTCGCGCAAAAAATCAACAAGGTTCAGGCGCGCGGGAACGGTCGCACCGACGTCCTCGCCATTGACGCGCAGTTTAATATCGATGGAACGGCTCATTGTGTCATTCCTTTCAAAGCGCGTGTCAGTGCGACCCCTGCAAGGCGTTGACGGGTTGTGTGATTGGCTTTCAGATCATCCGTAAAATCGATTTGATCGAGATGGGTCAGCACCGTTTTGATGTTGTCTTGGCGTGTCAGGGCGGCCTCTAGTTCGGGCACCCGCGTTGCGCGATCCGCGACACCGAAAAAGGCAGCGCAATAGCTGTCGTCGGTCTTGGCAATCGCGACACCAGCAAGGGCATAATCGCCGTGGCGTTGGGTGAGTTCATGAAAGCCGAAGCGCTGCGCAGGCGTGGCAACAGGGACATGAATGGCAGTGATCAATTCATCGTCCAGCGCGGTTTCAAACATGCCAAGAAAGAAATCATCTGCCTTGATCATGCGTGTTCCATCTGGTCCCGCGACTTCGATGCTTGCATCCAAGGCCAACATCAACGCGGGCATTTCGGCGGCGGGATCTGCCAGTGCAAGGGATCCGCCAATCGTACCGCGATTGCGAACCGCATCATGCGCGATATGGGGCAGGGCCATGCCGATCAAAGGGATATGCGCCTGAACCGTAGGGTCCGACATTAGCTCCGCGTAGCGCGTCATTGCACCGATACGAACAGTGTCTGTATCCACCGTAATTCCGCGCAGTTCTGTCAGATCAGCGAGGTCGATCAACGCCTCTGGTGCGGCCACGCGAAAATTCATCATCGGCATCAGGCTTTGCCCGCCCGCAAGGGGCATCGCTTCGCCGTCGTGCTCTATAAGCATCGCAAGTGCCACATCCAAACTTGATGGGCGCAGATAGTCGAAATCTGGTGCCTTCATGATGATCCCCGCTTGGTTGGACCGGGTTGGATTCGGACCCTACCCTTTACGCCATTCACGCGCTAAGTTATCGACTTATAAATAAGGATCAAGCAGGGAAGTAGAATTATGTCACAGAAACTTATCCCCGACACCCAAGCCCCTGCGCTTTCATTGCCATTGGTCGGCGGTGGAACATGGACGCTGGCGGATCAAACGCCAAATAATTTCTCAATGGTGATCTTCTATCGCGGCCTGCATTGCCCCGTGTGTAAAATGTATCTGACCAAGCTAAATGGCTTGATCGATATGGCCGCCGAGGCGGGCGTGAACGCCGTTGCTGTATCCATGGATCCAAAGGATCGTGCGACGCAGACCAAAACAGACTGGGAGCTGGGCAACGTTGATCTGGCCTACGGCGCGACCGCGGATGATGTCAGAAATTGGGGTCTGTATCTGTCGACAGCTTTCAAAGACGCAGAAATCCCACAGTTCGCTGAGCCGGGCCTGTTCTGGGTACGCCCCGATGGTCGCCTGTATCTGATTGACATCTCGAACATGCCGTGGTCGCGTCCGGACGTAGAATTCTTGCTGTCCAAGGTCCAGTTCGCGATGGACAACGGGTATCCTGCACGCGGCACGGCCGCTTAAGATTTATGTGAGGGCAGCAAATGTTGCCCTCACACTTAACCTTGGCCTTCGCGTTTTAGCTTAATCTCTAGCCCTGCCATGAACGCTGCAATCGCGTCTGCGATCACGCGTTCTTTGTCGGTGGAAATTGCGCTTTCGTAGATCAGATCGCGGATACCGTAGTAGAAAATTCCGCCGTGCATGATCCACGCAAATTCAACTTCGCAATCTTTTGCAGGCACATCGGGCAAGCCGAGTTCCACGCGCGCTTCGATCAAGATCGGTTCTAATATCCGCTGGCGCACAAGCTGCATGTAGCGGCGGTTTATATCGACGCCCTTAAGGCCTGAAAATAGATAGATTCGCATCCATTCGCGGTTGAAGATCACGTCCGTGTAGACACTATAGAACGTGTTCAAGCGATCCGCCAAAGGGCGTGTGCGATCGCGCAAAAGCGGTTCCCATTCGGGCTGCCAGCGATTGACATAGACTGCGTCATAGACCTCTGAAATGAGGTCGTCCTTAGATGGAAAATAGCGATACAAGAGCGGCTGTGTCACGCCCAGTTTCTTGGCTAAACCACGGGTCGAGCTTTCAAAACCCTCTTCTGCAAAAAATTCAATCGCTTGGTGTATGAAATCCTGGCGTCGTGCCGTGGACGAAAGCCGCTTGCGTTTGGGCGCGTCGTCTGGGGTTATTTCAGGTTGCTTCATGTGCGCCTTCTATGCGTCGTGCCAGTCGCCGTCAATTTGTAGTCGATGCCCCACTTCAAGCCCCTGCATAAGCGTGGTTTCGATAAAGCAGCCTTTCTTTGCAGCGGCCATTAAACGCATCTGATCTTCCATGTTGGCGGGGCTGTCAAAGTCGATATCAAGGTCAAAACCAACGGGTGCTGTCGTATAGGGTTCGCGCCCAATCTGTTCGCCCTGCCAATGCAACCGCGCGTTCACAGTGACCTGTCCAATAGGGATTTTCATACGTTTTGAGAACGCCCTGATCTGGGTCATGATGCAGCCTGTCAGGGCCGCCGTGAAAAGCGCTAGTGGGGGTGGCGCTGTGGCGTCACCGCCATGAAAGGGACCTTCATCTGTGGCCAGTTCGTAGGTTTCATCCATCGTCTCAAAGTGAACTTTGACATCATTGCGCATCTTGCCAGACATTGTTCCTGTGCCTTCAAAGATGATATCAAATGTTTTCATTTCTGGATCGGCCATGGCGATTGAAACCTCTATTATTAATTATCATTCGATAACAACATGAGAGTTAACTTCAAGCAAGTCCATTGACTCGTGCGTCAAATTAATTTGTCATTCGATAAATAAGGAATGCACATCGGGGACGGACCTATGACCAAGCTGACACGCCAAGATATTTACGACACTGCAAAAGAACTTTCGAACTGGGGGCGCTGGGGCGATGACGATCAAATTGGTACGCTGAATAACGTGGGCCCAGAGGATGTGATTGCAGCGGGTCAGCTGATCAAGAAGGGCAAGGTCTTTGCATTGGGTTTGGATCTGAAGGAAAAGATCCAATCGGGTTTGTTTGGCGGGCGTTGGAATATGATCCACCAAATGCTCGCAACGGGCACCGATGCGGTCACGGGTGAACAGGACGGCGATGGGAAGGCCTATCTGCGTTATGCCGATGATGCGATAAACCTACCCTGTCAAGGGAGCACGCAGTGGGATGCGCTGTGCCATATTTTTCTTGATGACAAGATGTACAACGGTTTTCCCGCGACAGATGTGACAGTGAACGGCGCCAAGAATCTTGGCATTGAAAACGTGCGCGACAAGATGGTCGGGCGCGGTGTCCTGCTGGATATTGCGCGCTGGAAAGGTGTGGACAGCTTGGATGATGGCTATCCGATCACCAACGCTGATCTGGATGGATGTGCGGCCGCGCAAGGTGTCGAAATTCGCAAAGGCGACTTTGTGATCGTACGCACGGGGCATCAGGAACGCTGCCTCGTCGCGGAGGATTGGACTGGATACGCAGGCGGCGACGCACCCGGTCTGTCGTTTGAAACCGCGCATTGGATCAAGAAGCACGACATCGCTGCGATCTGCGCAGACACATGGGGTTGCGAAGTGCGCCCGAACGAATCTGATGAGGCCAACCAGCCGTGGCATTGGGTCGTGATCCCTGCTATCGGCATTTCCATGGGCGAGATTTTCTATCTGAAAGACCTTGGCGAAGACTGCGCAGAGGACGGCGTTTACGAATTCTTCTTCACAGCGCCACCGCTACATATCCCGGGCGCAGCGGGTTCACCCATCAATCCTCAGGCGATCAAGTGATCCTTTGGGGACGGGGCAGTTCAGTCAATGTTCAAAAGGTGCTTTGGGGTTTGGAAGAAGAGGGACTGGTTTACGAACACAAGGTCGTTGGCGGGAAATTTGGCGGCACCGATGATTCTGAGTTCACCGCACTAACCCCTGTGCGGCGCGTCCCTGTTTTGCAGGATGGCGACGTCACGCTTTTTGAAAGCAACGCGATCCTACGCTACTTGGCAAACGGGCAAACCACGCCCGTGGCCGATATGTGGATGGAGTTTGGATCGACCACGCTGCAACCTCCGTTCATCGGGCTGTTCTGGCAGCAGGTTCGCATGACCAAAGCCAAGCAAGATAAAGCCGTCTTGGAATCGCAGATCAAGGCGCTCTATGCGGGTCTGGAAATCATGAACACTGCGCTATCGGATGGGCGCGCTTACCTTGCGGGGGATGATTTTTCGATGGCTGATGTGGCCATCGGGAGCCTGTTTCACAGATTCATGGATCTGCACCCAACGATCTTGGGTGCATTGCCGCATGTGGATGAATGGCACGCATCCATCGCTGCACGCGCAGGTTATCGCAAATGGATTGCGACCTCTTACGAAGAGCTGCGCGTCACAGGGTAATTACATGCGTGCTTGATAGGTCGCTGGCGTCCAACGAAAGTGACCATCAGTGCGCTCTACATATCCGATAGACGGGAAGGGCATGTGAAAGCCGCTGACCATCAGACCATCCGTCGCTACCATGTCTAAGACGCGATTTCGGGTCTGTATTGCGAGATCTTTGTCATCGTCAAACCCCACAAGGCTGTCTGGATACTGCAGCGAAAACACAAAGTGATTGGTGACATCGCCCCAAATCAACAGCGATTTCCCGCGGCTCTCTAGACGGTACATCATGTGACCGGGGGAATGCCCGAACGCGGCCTCAGCCGTTAGCCCAGACACAACGCTATCGCCGTCTTCAAGAAACGTCATACGATCTGCCAAAGGTGGGATCAGTTTGAGGAAGATATCACGCGTGCCAGCGCGCTGTTCTGGAATGCCTTCGCCGCTGGACCATGCATCAAATTCTTTACGCCCAATCACATAGCGCGCGTTGGGATAGGTCGGTGTATTGCCGTCCATGACACCAAGAATATGATCAGGATGGCAATGGGTGAAGGCGACGATATCTATATCCTTGGGCGCATAACCGGCGTGGGCTAAACGTCGTTTTAAATGTCCTGCTGGCTCATCTGCGCCAAGCGGTGCAAAGCCTGTGTCAAACAGAATAGTCTGACCGCCAATGCGAATGACGGTCGGTGTATAGCCACTCTCAAATCCATGTGCAGGCAGGTTATTGCTCGCAGCAATCTGTGCGATTTCTTCGTCGGATTTATCCAAAGCAAAGGGTGGATTAATAGCGTCGCGAATATGTGCGCCGTCTTGGATCGTGCTCACTACGGCCTCACCCAAAGCGAAGGGATGGATGGTCGATCTATAGGTGTCGTTTATGATATTCATGGGATCAGGACCTTCTTTGCCGCTCGGCGCGGGCTTGTCGATATTGGGGAGTTTGATGCAAGGCATTTGCAAGGTATTTCAAATCACGATGTGAAAAATTACTTGATGTCGTGTCCGCTGGAGATGAACCGTAGCATCTATTTCTATTGCTTTTATGGCAAGTGCAGGTTCTGATATATACAGAAATATTTAGTCAAAATACGTGAAGGAGAGAACGCCATGAGTGCACACGGACCCCACCATATCGAAACCAATCCTGATCCAACGGCCTTTGCTGATTGGCCCGAGGGCATGTATGAAGAGATGCTGGCAAGCCATGATAATGGGTGTGTTGGAAGTGTTCTAGTGTCTGAAACAGACCGCGTGCGCGTTTGGCATTTGCATATCCCAGCGAACCAGCGTTGTGGTTTTCACCGTCATGTAAACCCCTATTTCTGGTCTGTCGTTAGCGCGGGCAAAGCGCGTGGGTATTTCTCTTCAGGCGAGGTCACAGATGCAGATTACACGGTCGGTCAAACCAAACACTTTCACTATGGCCCAGGCGACTACATGCTCCACGCGCTTGAAAATATCGGCGACACGGATATCGCGTTCACCACTGTAGAATTTTTGGACGGCACCAACCCTGCGTTGGACGTTCCCAAAGAGGTCCACCTTTCTATCGAAGCCGCCTGAACAAAAGTGTTACAGTTGAACTGCCTGCCCCGTTTCGGCAGAGAGGATGATCGCATCAAGCACTTCGATGTTATGTAGCAACTCAAAATCGGAATAGGGGTAGGGTGCATCACCTCGGATCGCTGAACCGAAGGCTTCAAGGTTTGCGGTCACACTGTCGGTCCAATCAAACACCTGCGTTTCGCTGTCCTCAATAGAGCGATACCGCTCCATCGTTGCCGTGCCATCTGGTGTGTCTGGATGGGTGGAATTGCGAATTTCTACCCACATGTCGCTGCCGAATACATGAGTTCTGATGAAATGCGGGGTGTGCAAAATGGCTTGTAATGTAGCCGTCATTCCGACCTTGAACTGCAGTTGCATCGTGACCACATCACCGGTTTCCCAGCCTAGGCTACGATCGGCTGTGAACGCATGCAGGGACGCGACTGGTCCATAGAATGCAATCAAAAGATCAGTCAAGTGAATGCCCATCTGCGTCATGCCCGCTGCGGGTGCATCTCAAAATATTTTTTCGTACCAGCTTCGCCATAGCGTGCATTTGCAAGATCAAGTAGGTCAAGTAGCGGATCTACAAACAAGTAGCCTTCTGCCAAAGCTTGCTCATAATTGCGCATAGCGAGGTCGACTTCACCGCGCTGCTGCAAGATACGCGCATTGTGATAAAACTCAGCATAGGTATTTGGATTTGATATTAATCCAC
>NZ_JABBAM010000175.1:16634-23412 GCF_018607965.1 Planktotalea sp. | reverse complement strand
TGCCCATTGTGTCAACTCCGAAACGCCATATTCATATACTTTTAATGTGGATAACGATTCGCCTTTGACGTTCTTGTAAATTCACGCTTACTACTAAATAATTGATAGCGCTTTGAACGCAAATTGGGGAAACACCGGTGAATTTAAAGGAACTTTCACAAATCATTGGCTTGTCCCAGACCACAGTCAGCCGTGCTCTTAACGGCTATCCAGAGGTGTCCGAGGCCACGCGTCAACGTGTAGCGGACCTTGCGAAAGCGCATAATTATCGCCCGAACGCCCGTGCAAAGGGACTTGCGACAGGACGCGCGCATGCGATTGGCCATGTGATTCCCTTTAGTCATAGCCATGAAATTGTTAATCCGGTTTTCGGTGACTTTATTTCTGGGGTTGGTGAAATCTACGCCCGCGAAGGCTATGATCTTATGATGTCGGTCGTCTCAACAGAGGACGAGTTGGCGACGTATCGCAATCTATCCGCGCGCAGTTCTGTAGACGGTGTCGTTATACACGCTCCGCTAATAGACGAGCCACGGATCGCCCTTATGCAAAAGATCGGCCTGCCTTTTGTAGTTCACGGACGCGCCTCAAACGAAATGACGCCCTACGCGTGGCTGGATGTAAACAACAACTCTGCGTTCAAGCGCGCGACTGAATTTCTACTCGACCTTGGCCATAGCCGCATTGCGTTGGTCAACGGGCTTGAGAACATGGATTTTGCATACCGTCGTCGCGAAGGCTATTTGACCGCCTTGAAAGAACGCAGCGTGACGGCTGATCCTGCCCTTATGCGGAGCGCAGAAATGACTGAGGTCTATGGCTATCAAACCGCTAAAGACATGCTGCAAAGTGAAACGCCCCCGACCGCCTTTCTGACCGCTTCAATGATTTCGGCAATCGGTGTCCGTCGCGCCATTGAAGAGTTGGGTTTGCGCATGGGCCAAGACGTATCCGTTATCACCCACGACGATGATCTGGGTTACCTAAAGAACGGTCAAGACGTGCCAATTTTTACAGCCTGTCGATCCTCTGTGCGCACCGCAGGAATTAAACTGGCAGAGTTGTTATTGCGCCAAATCGAAAACCCTAACGCGCCGCCAGAGACTGAACTGCTAGAGGTCGAACTCATTGCAGGTCGCTCAACAGGTCCCGTTAAAGGCTGAATGAAGGAAGACACGATGGACAAGTTTAACTGGGATCGCTCAGATTTACCCGAGGGTTTTATGTTTGGTACGGCGACATCGTCGTATCAGATCGAGGGCCATGGATTTGGTGGCGCGGGTCGCACCCATTGGGATGATTTTGCCGCCACGCCGGGAAATGTTGTGCGTGCAGAGAACGGATTGAAAGCCTGTGATCATTATCACCGTTACGCCGAAGACCTTGATCTGGTCGCTGCTGCGGGTCTTGATGCCTACCGTTTCTCGGTGTCTTGGGCACGCGTAATGCCGGAAGGGCGCGGCGCAATCAATCAAGAGGGTTTGGATTTCTACGACCGCCTGACAGACGCCATGTTAGAGCGTGATTTGAAACCCTGCGCGACGCTTTATCACTGGGAACTGCCATCACCACTGGCTGACCTTGGCGGATGGCGCAACGGCGATATCGCCAATTGGTTCGGCGACTTCACAGATGTGATCATGGGCAAGATCGGTGATCGTATGCACTCCGTCGCACCGATCAACGAACCTTGGTGCGTAGGCTGGCTATCCCATATGCTAGGCCACCACGCGCCGGGTCTGCGCGATATACGTGCAACGGCCCGCGCGATGCACCATGTTTTACTCGCGCACGGCACCGCAATTGATCGTATGCGCGCGCTGGGCCTGTCCAACTTGGGCGGTGTGTTCAATTTTGAATACCCCCACCCCGCAGATGATACGCCCGAAGCCATGGAAGCGGCAGCCGTCTATGACGAATACTACAACCAGTTTTTCCTAAGCGGCATCTTTAAGGGGGAATACCCTGCCCGCGTTCTCAAAGCATTCGAGCTGCATTTGCCCAAAGGGTGGCAGGACGATTTCAAGACGATCCAAACGCCCCTCGATTGGGTTGGCTTGAATTATTACACCTGCAAACGCATCGCGCCCAACGATGATCCGTGGCCCTCACACCAAGAGGTGGATGGCCCACTGCCCAAGACCAAGATGGGTTGGGAGATTTATCCAGACGGCTTGCATCACTTTTTAACGCGCACGAAAGATGTCTACACTGGCGATTTACCGTTGCTTGTCACAGAAAACGGTATGGCGAATGCGGATATCATCCAGAATGGCCAAGTAAACGACCCCGAGCGTATCGCTTATGTAGATGTGCATATGAAGGCTGTACAACGCGCCATCGCAGACGGAGCACCCGTCGAAGGATACTTTCTTTGGTCGCTCATGGATAACTATGAATGGGCCTTGGGTTACGAAAAACGATTTGGTGCGGTACATGTTGATTTCGACACGCTGACACGAACACCCAAAGCTTCGTATTACGCCCTACAAGACGCCTTGCGCCGTTAGCGCAATCATTTTACGAAGCAGGTCTATGACACATACAGTTCCTTTGATCCTTGCCGCAGATATTGGTGGCACAAATACGCGCGTTGCGTTGCTTGATGGAACGGTTCTGCGTGAACAAACTGTGACGCGGTATGTGAACGCCAAATCAAACGGGTTGGAAGATATTCTGCGCGACTATCTCAGCACGCACGATGTAAAACCCGATGCGGTTAGCGTTGCGCTTGCGGGCCCTGTGAACGGAGACAGCGGTCAGCTAACCAATCTGGATTGGACGATCACGACGCAAGGTGCAAGCGAGGCAACTGGCGGTGCGATGGGTGTTTTATTAAATGACCTTTCCGCGCAAGGCCACGCACTGCCCTTTTTATCACAAGACGCGCTGACACCTGTTCAAGCTGGGACAAACATCAGCGCTGGGCCTTGCCTGATGATCGGGCTTGGCACGGGCATGAATGTCGCCCCAGTCCACCAAATGGGCACGCGTACTTACGTGCCGCCTGCCGAAGCGGGTCATACCAGCTTTTCCCCACAGGACGAAGAGCTTGAAGCGCTGAATAATTACCTAGAAACCAAGATCGGACACGTCGCAACTGAGGATGTTCTGTCGGGCCGCGGCCTCGAATATGCCTATGAATATGTTTCCGCAAACCGCATTTCCGCGGCTGAGGTTATGGCGCTTTGCACGAACGGCGATCGCCAGGCGCAAACGGCTGCAGGTCTTTTGATCCGAACACTTGGCCATTTTGCGGGTGATATGGCGCTAACACATCTCCCGTTTGGCGGCATTTTCCTTGTGGGTGGCGTTGCACGCGCGCTGTTGCCGTTCATGGATCAGCACGGCTTTTCCAGTTGCTTTGCGTCTAAGGGCCGTTTCGCGAACTTTATGGCGCAATTCTCTGTGCATTTGGTTCAGGATGACTATGCAGCCCTCGTGGGGGCCGCCTCTTACGCGCAAGAGTGTTTGGAGGCGCGTTAACCCCCTTTTGGTTCCCTAAGAATCTCCCTATGCTTGCCCAAACCAACTTCGAGGGCCTGCCATGACAGATTCAATTGACTACGGACATCTGATGCACAATGCGATGCGTGGGCTGATCAAAAACGTTCTGGAAGATGTCAAAACCCACGGCCTGCCTGGCGAACATCATTTCTTTATCACATTCGATACAACGCACCCCGACGTCCAAGTCGCCGATTGGCTGCGTGAACGCTACCCTGCTGAAATGACCGTTGTTGTTCAACATTGGTTTGACGATCTCGAAATCCGTGATGACGGATTTTCTATTACGTTGAACTTTGGGGATGCACCTGAACCCTTGAACATTCCGTTTGATGCATTGCGTACCTTTGTGGACCCATCTGTTGAGTTCGGCCTACAATTTGAGGCCGTTGATGACGAGGACGAACAGGGTTTGCATTCTGTGGACGTCGAGACGGAGATTGATGTCGTCGTTGCTAAAACTCCAGAACCCGAAGCAACCCAAAAGAAAGACGCCGATATCGTATCTTTGGACTCCTTTCGTAAGTAAAATCCGATCCTCTTTTCAATTGAACCTCATGACGCATTCGGTCTAAGCGGCATGCAATTGTATACCGACCTGACATTTGCAGGAGCATCCCATGTCCACGACACGCACTGAAACAGACAGCTTTGGCCCTTTGGAAGTTCCATCCGAAAAGTACTGGGGTGCTCAGACACAGCGGTCTTTGATGAACTTCCCAATTGGTTGGGAAAAACAGCCTATCGCCCTCGTGCGCGCGCTCGGCGTGATCAAAAAGGCCTGCGCCATGGCCAACAAGGCCTCTGGCGATTTGGATCCTAAGCTGGCGGATGCGATTATCCAAGCCGCTGGCGAAGTGATTGACGGCAAGTTTGATGACAACTTCCCATTGGTGGTTTGGCAGACAGGCTCTGGCACGCAGTCCAACATGAATGCAAACGAGGTCATCGCCAACCGCGCAATTGAAATCCTTGGTGGTGTGATTGGATCCAAAGACCCTGTGCACCCCAACGATCATTGCAACATGGGCCAGTCTTCTAACGACACGTTCCCCACAGCCATGCACATCGGTGCGGCTATGATGGTGCGCGACACGTTGATGCTGGGTTTGCAGCAGTTGCTTGCGGGGCTTGAGGCCAAGGCAGAAGAGTTCAAAGACATCATCAAGATCGGCCGCACACATACGCAAGACGCGACACCGCTGACTTTGGGACAAGAATTTTCTGGCTACGCCCATCAAATTCGCCAAGGAATCGCGCGCATTGAGGCGACAATGCCCGGTATTTACGAACTGGCCCAAGGCGGTACAGCCGTTGGTACAGGTCTGAACACCAAACACGGTTGGAGCGAAACAGTCGCGGCCCACATGGCCGACATCACAGACCTGCCCTTCGTGACAGCCCCAAATAAATTCGAAGCCTTGGCCGCACATGACGCGATGGTCTTCACGTCCGGCGCAATCGCGACTGTGGCGGGCTCTTGCTACAAAATCGCCAACGACATGCGTTTCCTTGGGTCTGGCCCTCGTTCTGGCCTAGGTGAGCTGATCCTGCCAGAGAACGAACCGGGGTCTTCCATCATGCCGGGCAAAGTGAACCCGACACAGGCCGAAGCACTGACACAGGTAGCCGCACATATCATGGGCAACGATGCTGCGATCAAGTTTGCTGGCTCGCAAGGTCATTTCGAGCTTAACGTGTACAACCCAATGATGAGCTATAACCTCATGCAATCTATGCAGCTTTTGGGTGATGCAGCGTCCAGCTTTACAGAGCGCATGTTGAACGGCACCCAAGCCAACAAGCCGCGTATTGAAAAGCTGATGCAAGAAAGCCTGATGTTGGTCACCGCCCTTGCGCCCACAATCGGCTACGACAATGCGACCAAAGTTGCCAAGACTGCGCATAAGAACGGTACCACTTTGAAAGAAGAAGCGATTGCGCTTGGCTTGGTTGACGCGGAAACTTTTGATCGCGTCGTGCGGCCCGAAGACATGATTGGTCCAAAGTAAATGGGCAAGCCGGTCAATCTTAACCGGTTCAAAAAACAAAAAGCGCGGGCTGATGATAAGGTCCGCGCGGATAAGAATGCAGCGCTGCATGGGCTTCCAAAAGCCGGTCGTACCTTGGCCAAAGCGCGCAATACATTGAGCATTGCCAAACTGGACGGCATCAAACAAGATGGCGATAGTTAGATTTACCTTCAAACTTTCGCAGCATTTCTCTGTCACACAACCTCTAACCTAGTCGTTGTGAGAGCACCAAATGTCTGATGCCGAAGAAATTAAACGTATCCCTCGCGCGCAATTAATTGCAATTCGCCAGGCGCGTCGGTATCTCAAAAGTAATGACGGCACACTTGCTCGTGTCCTTAACGCCTATCAAACTGCCGCGGCCAAAGGCACGCAACGCGGCTACCTTGCGGAGCGATGATGCAACGCCCTCAAAAACGCAGCTTGACCTTAAAAGGACATCGTACATCGGTGTCCCTTGAAGATGCTTTCTGGAATGAATTTTGCGACATCGCACGTGATAAAAATCGTGCGATCAATGATCTTGCAGCCGAAATTGATGCGATCCGTGGCAGCGAATGCGGTCTTGCGTCGGCTATTCGATTGTTTGTTCTCGAAAATATGCGCGATCAAGTTCGGCCCAATGATAAGCCTTGTGCTAACTCTGCGAATTGATCGTTACGAGGTCTGATGTCTCGGGCTGATCTTCAACCAAATTCCATTTTTTGCACGCACAGTTAAATGTGCGACAGGTTCTGGTTCGGGACGCTCCGTCAAACTGACACGGTAGTTTTTCAAAATCATCGACAGGACAAGAACCCCTTCGATGGTCGCAAAGCCAGCCCCCGGACACACACGACTGCCCGCAGAAAATGGAATATACGCATCGCGCATACAGGTTTTACCATTGTCTGTGCCCCAACGCGCAGTGTCGAATCCATCGGGGTTGTCCCACAGTCGTTCGTGGCGATGCAAATGCCACGCGCTTAGCACGATCTGGCTGCCCACTTTGACGTCACGTTTGCGAAACTCTTCAGGACAGCTGTTTTCGCGCACCATCATAGGGACAGGCGGATACAGACGCAGCGCTTCTCGAAAGACATCGCGACTGACGCGTAGCTTAGAAATTGCCGAAAAATCGTTTGCAAGCCCTGCCTCGGCCTCGGCAGCGACCTTGTCCTGCCACTCTGGGAATTGCGCCATAAGATAAAACGCCCACGCCAAAGCCGATGCGCTGGTTTCATGACCTGCAAGGAAGA
>NZ_JABBAM010000175.1:0-16534 GCF_018607965.1 Planktotalea sp. | reverse complement strand
TCGACCATTTCGCCCGTCGTGAAGCGTTCGCCTGTAACGGGGTCCTGCGTCAGCATGATCTTGGTCACCAAATCATCAGGCGCACTCCCGTCTTTGATCTGCTGGGTCCGCAACGTCGTTAACTGCGTGATCAAGGCGCGGATTTTGAACGCAGAAGTGCGTGTTTCAGAGCGAAAAAATCGCGGTATCCAACGGGGTAACGGAAAGATCGCCGCAAGGTTCAAAAGCAGCTGTGAGCGTTGATAGGTCTTAAATTCGTTAAACATTTCTGTGGCCGTTTCGTTTTCAATCGGGATTGAAAATAACGTGCGAAAGATCACATCAGCGGTCGCGTGGCTGGTGTGTTCTTCAATCTCGACCTCACGATCAATGAACGGTTCCAGCCGCTTTACTGCTGCGTCCGCCGCCGCCCACATCGCCGGAAACGTCTCGCGCAGGCGTCCGCCCTCAAAGGCAGGGTCAATGATACGGCGCTGGCGCTTCCACGTTTCACCATTGGTCAAAAACACCCCCTCGCCAAGCAAGGGACGCAGCCCCTCACTGACACGCGCACTTTTGCGAAACACATCAGGGCGCTCTTTCAGAACCATTTTCATCAGCTCTAGTTGATTGATCAGGTAGGATCGAAAGAACGGCGTTCGAAATTCGGCCGTCCATGCGCGGATAGGATGTCCTTGCGAAACAGTTTCACATATTGGCGCAGGCTTACCTTTACGGCGCGCGCTTTGGGTTTGGGGGGCAGGTTCACATCACTCATGGCGCGACTGGCTTGAAACGATTAACAGGTGCCTCGATCCGGCTTTTGGATGGCGGACGTCCTAGATAACGTTGCGATAATGTCATTGGGCCAGCCGTGATCTGAAAGTAGTCATAATCTTTAGGCCGATCAAACGCGCAAAGATATTGGAAATGTAGACGGAAAAACCGCCACTTTAATTCGTTCCAGCGCGCGGGACTTAGGGTCTGTGTGAACGCTGTCGAAAAAACCAAAGGCTGCTTCTTGTCCAAAGGTGCAACGCCTGTGACGCTGACCGGATCACACAAAGCAAACGCACACCCATCGCCGGGGGCCGTCACATCGACCCAGAATGGGGTGTCTTGTGAGGACATATATGCAAGGTCTGCACGAAGGCGCCATGCATCGGGCAAGAAGGACACCATAGGAACAACTTGGCCAAGGGTGAGAAAGCTAAGGGTCGGGCCCGTTGTGGGCAACGATCCTTGGCGCAGTAGGTCTGCAAGGACCGAGACACCCAAATGCGCGCCAGAGGAATGACCGATAACGAGGACCTCGTCGGCATCTGAATTCAGCGCCTCATTTAAGCGAATCACGAACTCCGCCATGCGCGCTTCTAATTCGGGCGGATTGGCACCGCGTGTGCGCGCAGAATAGGCATAGTCGTGCATAAGGTGGTAGGCGAAAAACTTTTTATCTTTGCGCCGGAAGAAATCGAGGATGCCATAGGCTATCCCTGCTCCAATGCCCCATCCAATCAGCTTGCCTGCGATATTGGGGAACACCATCTGCACCGCTTGCGCGATCCCATATGCAGCCATCCATGCCAGAAAAGCCTGCGCCAACAAGAATCCAACAGGATACAGCGCAGCAATCACAGGGCCTTTGCGTAGTTTCATCAAACGCCACAACGCCCCAGAACTGATGTAGATCCAAGCGGTCTGCGCCATCACGCGGTAGGTCGCACCGATCCCCATATTCATACTGGTTTTGACCATATCGGCCCAGTAGAGCACTTCGACCTCTGTCTCCACGTCCACATCGTCAATCAAAGCGCTGACATGTCAACCATACGGCCCTTTGCCCTGCTTGGGCTTCAGCCCGATTTCATAGTCGGAAATCTCTGCCTGCACCGCACTTTCTTTACGGTATAATTCTCGGTAGCGACGCGGATGGAACGGGTCATAGCCGGGGATGAAAACACCCGACGGTTTTTCACCTGTTTACCTTGCTCACTCATCACGCCACACCTTTTTCGCCTAACATCAAGCTAGCAGGCCTATTTGGCAAGAGTATGACTTAACCGAGTGTTGCGAGTGCTGGAAATGTCTCAAGCAGCCAGAATGCGAAAAGCGAGAACGCACCTGTGATCATGGCCAAGCCAACGAGAATAAGGAGGACACCAGAAATTTTCTCGATCAGTCCCATATGGCGTTTCAATACCGTCATGACGCCCATCGCGCGGTCGATAAAAAATGCGGCCAACAAGAACGGTATTCCAAGGCCAAGCGCGTATACACCAAGCAACGTTGTACCGCGCACAACGTCGGCCTCTGAAGCTGCCAATGATAGTATCGCGCCAAGTTGCGGGCCAATGCAGGGCGTCCAGCCGAAGGCAAAGGCAAGGCCAAGAACATAGGCACCAAAGGCGCTGCCACCCCTGTCACCTGCATCAAGACGCGCTTCGCGGTTGAGGAAACCGATGCGGAAGATACCAAGGAAATGCAAGCCGAAGATAATGATCACGACACCTGCGATTTGGCCGAATAGAATTTGGTTCTGCAAAAAAAACGCACCAAATATCGAGGCGGTAAACCCGAGTAATAAAAAAATCGTCGACAGACCCATTACAAAGAAGATCGCAGCAATGCCTGTTTGGCGACGTGCCTCGCGCGTGCCTTGCATTTCAGGCAAGGAAACGCCGCTCATGTAGGCCAGATACGGGGGCACAATGGGGAGTACACAAGGGCTAAGGAACGAAACGATGCCAGCCAGCAGCGCCACGACCATCGCGGGCGCAAGGCCTGCGGATATGATGTCTATTCCGAACATGCGCCCATGTAGCCTGAGCCGCTGCATGATGCAAAGTCACAAGGGCGTGGACAGGCTGAAACATCACGCATAAATGAAGGGTATGAGACATGAACTTGATGCAATTTCCCTACTTTGTCCCCTGCCCGTTTTGAAAGTGCGCAAGCGTTTGCAACCTTTGGAGATCGGGGATGAGTTAGAAATGCGTGCGGATGATCCCGCCGCAATTGTCGACGTGCCCCATTTTTGCGCAGAGGCGGGTCATACACTGGTCGAAATGCGCGATGAAGGCGCTGTTCAGGTCTATGTGATCCGCAAAGACCGCTAGGTACAACGCAAAAAAGCCGCGTGTGATACGCGGCCCTTTGCTTAGTTTTTTAGGGCCTTCTGTTACTTACCGAGCGACCACCAACCACGGCGCTTAGGCTTGGTTGGCTCCACGTACGCAAGCGTCTTCGGCTCAACCACTTCTGGCGCAACAGATTCAACAACTGCCACTTCGACAGGTGCAGGTGTTGGCTCAACTGTTGGTTCAGGCGCAGGTGTAGGTGCTGGTGCAGCCTCCACAACAGGTGCGGCAACCGGCTCAGCAACACCCTCAGCAGCTGGTTCAGCAGCCACTTCAACGGCTGCCGCCTTAGGCTTGCGCGGTGCACGTTTACGCTTGGGTTTCTGCGCAACGACTTCAGGCTCGGCTGCACTTTCGGCCACTGGCTCAGCAGGTGTTTCACCCGCTTCAACCGCACCTTCTTGCTGTGCTTCGTCCTTCTTGGGCTTGGCACGGCTACGAGCGCGCGTCACACGCTTTGGCTTTTCAGCAGGTGCATCCTCGGCCACAACCGTCTCTGCACTCGCTTCAGCAGGTGCATCGCTTTCAGCAGCAACAGGCGCTTCGCCCTCAGTTGCAGGTGTTGTGGCAGCATCCCCCTCAGCGGTGTTTTCAGATGCGGTGGCACCCTCTACACCATGCGCGTTCTCGCCACCATTATTGTTGTTCTTCTTGCCACCACGACGACGGCGACGACGGCGCTTCTTAGGCTTGTCCTCACCATCTGCATCTTGCTCAGGCGCACCCCCGACGTTGTTTTCAGAAACCGCCTCAGCCGCCTCTTCTTCATCCTCATCAGCCACATCTTCATCGACTTGATCCATCAAGGATGTATCAACAGAAACAACATGCGCAGACGGCTCAGGTACGACGCGAGTTGCCGTCTTGAGCTTTTCCAACGCGAAATCAGGGCTGACCAAATGGCCATCCGCTTCAATCCGCACAGACAGGCCATAACGAATTTCGATCTGTGCGATGTGCTCGCGCTTTTGGTTCATCAAGTAGTTCGCAACGGGCACAGGTGCGCGCACCAGAACCTCACGAGAACGACGACGCACGCCTTCTTCCTCGATTTGGCGCAGAATGTTCAACGCCATGTTGTCGTCAGACCGGATCAAACCAGTACCATGGCACGATGGGCAAGGCGCAGTCGTTGCTTCGATCATGCCGGGGCGTAGACGCTGACGCGACATTTCCATCAGGCCGAAACCAGAAATACGACCCACTTGGATCCGTGCGCGATCAGACTTTAACTTGTCCTTCATGCGCTTTTCGACAGCCGCATTGTTCTTGCGCTCGTCCATATCGATGAAGTCGATGACGATCAGACCAGCAAGGTCACGCAGACGCAATTGACGCGCGACTTCTTCAGCAGCTTCAAGGTTGGTCTTGGTCGCTGTGTCCTCGATTGAGCCTTCTTTGGTCGCACGACCAGAGTTCACATCGACCGCAACCAGCGCTTCTGTCGTGTCGATCACAATGTAGCCGCCAGATTTCAGCTGAACCGTCGGGTTAAACATGCCCGACAGATAGCTTTCGACCTGATAGCGCGCAAAAAGCGGCATGGATTCAGTGTAGAGCTTCACGTTCTTTGCGTGGGACGGCATGATCATCTTCATGAAGTCCTTGGCAATGCAGTAGCCACGCTCGCCCTCAACAAACACTTCGTCGATGTCGCGGTTATAGAGATCGCGGATCGACCGTTTGATCAAATCGCCTTCTTCGTAAATCTTCGTAGGTGCGATAGATTTCAATGTCAGTTCGCGGATCTGCTCCCACAAACGTTGCAAGTATTCATAGTCGCGTTTGATTTCGGTCTTGGTGCGCTTGGCACCCGCCGTGCGAACAATCAAACCAGCCCCCTTCGGCACTTCAATTTCGTTCGCTATCTCTTTGAGTTTCTTACGATCTACAGCATTGGTGATCTTACGGGAAATGCCACCACCGCGTGCGGTGTTGGGCATAAGAACGCAGTAACGACCTGCAAGCGATAGGTATGTTGTGAGGGCTGCGCCTTTGTTGCCGCGCTCTTCCTTAACGACTTGAACCAGAAGGATCTGGCGCACTTTAACAACTTCTTGGATCTTATAGCGACGTGGACGTGGCTTGCGCGTAGGACTGATGTCCTCAACGTCGTCCTCATCAGAAACAGATTCGATATTTTCGTCGCGCTGTGTTGCCTTGCTGGCTTTGCGTGCGTGATCACCTTCGATCTCGTCATCATCCACGTGCAACGCTTCCACGCGCAGAGCTGCGACATCACCCGCAACGCCGGCCTCGATCTCAACAGTCGTCTCAGTCTCAACAGCTTCGCCAGCCGCAGGAGTATCTACAGGTGTCTCAGCGACATCAACCATTGGCGATGTCCCCTCGGGAACCTCCGCAACAGCGTCGTCTGCTAGATCAATTGTCTCCATTCCAGAGACTTCACCCAAAACATCCGCCTCGACCTCTTTACTGACAACCGCATCATCCGTTTTGGCATCTGCGGCCTTCGTGGACGAACGGCGTACTCTTGGTTTATCCTGCTCTTCATCGCGCTGACGCTGGCTTTCAGCATGCAGGCGCTCTTGCTCCATCAGGGCCTCACGGTCCGCGACAGGGATCAGATAATAGTCAGGGTGAATTTCCGAAAACGCAAGGAAACCATGACGATTTCCACCGTAATCCACAAAGGCCGCCTGTAAAGACGGCTCTACGCGGGTTACTTTTGCAAGATAGATGTTACCAGCAAGCTGGCGTTTTTTTTCGGATTCAAAGTCAAATTCCTCAACCTTGTTTCCGTCGACCACAACAACGCGGGTTTCTTCCGCGTGGGTGGCATCGATAAGCATTTTCTTTGGCATAATATCCGATTGCGTCCAGCACGTAAGGCAGGCACCGGATCACATCTGTGATCTGGCGGTCCATTTGTCTGATGTGGGGGACGTCTGGTATGGGCGATGGTGCGCGCAGGCCGGCAGAGCCCGTAGTGGGCTCCTGCTCTGATACTCATGCCTTGCGCGCGCTTCATCGCGTTTCTTCTCCGACACATCATACCAAAACTGATACGTGCGCCCATTATGAGCCGCTCTTCATTGCAAAGAAACGGCGCGTCGTAAGGCCCGTTGGTCTCCATTTGAAAAGATCACCATCTGGGCCGTATCTGTCTGCCTCCAAACGCCTTTGCTATTGCAAAGCGGGCGGCAGCGAAACTCTCCCGGGTCATGTTTGCGATACAACCACGATCCGTAACCCATACATAGGGTCTATAGTGGGTGATCCGCAATGGGTAATCGCGCCCATTTTGGGTGATAACACGAAACAAATCGATCTGGATTAGTTGACATAAGTGGTTTTGGAATACCCCAAATCCGCTGCATTTCCGGCATCGCACTGCCTTTCCTGCCTGTCAGAACGATCAAATCAAACGTCCCGCTCCATACCTTGATCGAAAGGAAGTTCCGTGTCCCTATCAAAGCCACCAAGCCCCCCCGAGCAAGCCAGTTCCAGCAAACTCAAACGTTCCAGCAAGTGAAAAACCGAACAAACCAATGATCTTCACCGATTTTGCAAGTATCTGAACCGCGCGCGCTGTGCTAACCTCTTCTGCATGGGCGATCCAGTTTCAACGATTCCAAATCTTGGCCCCGCAAGCGGTGCAAGCTTCGCCAAAGCGGGTCTCACCAGCGCGCAGCAGGTGCGCGATCTCGGCGCTGACGCAACCTATATCCAGCTGATAAAAGATGGAACACGGCCCCATTTCATCGGCTACTATGCGCTTGTCATGGGCCTCCAAGGACGCCCTTGGAATGACTGCATCGGTGCTGAAAAAGCCACGTTGCGCAAAACCTTCGATAAAATCAAATCATCTGCTTTTGGCGCAAAAGAAAAGGGCCGCTCCGAATTGGAAGCAGCCCTTGACGCAATCGGTGTCGTAGAAAAGCGCCCCTAAAGTCGGGCGCTTTTCATCTTTCTAAGTAAACCTCGGGGGTCTGGGGGCTGGCCCCCATCCCGAAATCACAAACGGCGATTAGCCAACCAGTTCTAGACCAGAAAAGAAAAACGCGATCTCTTCTGCTGCCGTCTCAGGAGCATCAGACCCATGAACAGAGTTTTCGCCAACTGATTCTGCGAAATCAGCGCGGATTGTGCCCGCAGCAGCGTCCGCGGGATTCGTAGCACCCATAACTTCGCGGTTTTTCGCGATTGCGCTTTCGCCTTCAAGAACCTGAACAACAACTGGCTCAGAAATCATGAAGTCACACAGTTCGCCAAAGAACGGACGCTCAGAGTGAACACCGTAAAAGACTTGTGCTTGTGCGAGTGTCATCTGAATACGCTTGGATGCGACAACGCGCAGGCCAGCCTCTTCGAACTTTGCTACGATTTTGCCAGTAAGGTTACGGCGCGTTGCATCAGGCTTGATGATTGAAAATGTGCGTTCCAGAGCCATGAGAGACGTCCTTTATTTAATAGCGTTCCGCCCCATGCGGGATACGCCGATCGAATTCTGAGGCGCGCTTAGCATGGGCACCTCGTGTTGAAAAGCCGCGATCTGAAACGGCGTGGCACTCTGGCAAAGATCACCGCTGGTGTCGCCGCATTTCCTCTGCTATCGCCCGCGCATGCTTAAAATATCTGATATCACATACTCCGTTGCGGGCCGCACATTGGTCGAAAACGCATCCGTCACCATTCCAACCGGACATAAGGTTGGTCTTGTCGGGCGCAATGGCTCTGGCAAAACCACGCTGTTCAAAATTATTCGTGGCGAAATGGTATTGGATACCGGCGTTGTGAACATGCCCAAGGGCTGGAAAATCGGCGGTGTTTCTCAGGAAGTCCCCGGCAACGAAGTGTCTTTAATCGACACAGTTTTGCGCGCTGACACCGAACGCGAAGCGCTGCTGGCCGAGGCCGAAACAACCACCGATCCCGCGCGTATTTCCGAAGTTCAAACGCGCCTTGCCGATATTGATGCATGGTCGGCCGAAGCCCGCGCCGCCACCATTCTTCGTGGCCTTGGTTTTACGCATGACGAACAGCTGCAACCTTGTTCAGCCTTTTCAGGCGGTTGGCGCATGCGCGTCGCGTTGGCGGCGGTTCTGTTTTCTGAGCCTGACTTGCTGTTACTGGACGAACCGACAAACTATCTTGATCTTGAAGGCGCGCTTTGGCTTGAGGCATATCTCGTCAAATACCCACACACAGTTTTGATCGTATCGCACGACCGTGAACTGCTGAACCGCTCCGTTGGCGGCATTCTGCATCTCGAAGATAAGGGCCTGATCTACTACACTGGTACGTACGATATGTTCGCCAAGCAGCGTGCACAAAAACGTGCATTGCTGGCATCTGCCGCCAAGAAACAAGACGCAAAACGTGAGCATCTTCAAGCGTTTGTAGACCGTTTCAAAGCCAAAGCTTCAAAAGCCAAGCAAGCCCAGTCGCGTGTGAAAGCACTGGAAAAGATGGAAACCATTCGTGCCCCGGAAGACGTGGCGCGTACGGTCTTCACCTTCCCCAAGCCCGAAGAATTGTCCCCCCCGATTATTGCCACTGAAAAAGCATCTGTTGGCTACGGCGAGACGATCATTCTGCGTGATCTGAACCTGCGCATTGACCAAGATGACCGCATCGCGTTGCTGGGTCGCAACGGCGAAGGCAAATCGACGCTGTCCAAAATGCTCTCTGATCGTTTGCAAATCGCAAGCGGGACCATGACCACATCTAACAAGCTGCGCATCGGCTTCTTTGCGCAACATCAGGTGGATGAACTCTATATAGACGAAACTCCGCTAGAGCACTTGCTGCGCGAACGCCCCGCTGAGGGCCAAGCGCGTCTGCGTGCGCGTCTTGCTGGTTTTGGTCTTGGCGCAGATCAGGCCGATACCGTTGTGGGCCGTCTGTCGGGTGGCCAAAAAGCGCGTCTTTCGTTGCTGCTGGCCACCCTGCCCGCGCCGCACCTACTTATCCTCGACGAACCGACAAACCACCTAGATATCGAATCCCGCGAAGCGCTGGTTGACGCCTTAACCGCCTATTCGGGTGCCGTGATCCTTGTGAGCCACGACATGCACTTGCTGTCCATGGTCGCGGATCGTTTGTGGTTGGTGAAAGACGGTCATGTGTCTGTTTATGACGAAGACTTAGAAACCTATCGCAAGATGCTGCTTAGCCCTGACAAGCCTACAAAAGGCAAAGGTGGCAAGCCCGTCGAAAAAGCAAAGCCAAAAGGCCAGTCCCAAGAGCAGATCAAAGCAATGCGCCTTGACGTGCGTAAATGCGAAGATCGTGTCAATAAAATCAATGACATGCGGGACAAGCTGGCCAAGAAATTGGCTGATCCGGTTCTCTATGAAGAAGCGCGCAAGGGCGAGCTGGACACGTGGAATAAAAAATACGCGGAAGTCATGGATGCCCATGGACGTGCCGAATCCATGTGGATGGCAGCGCTTGAAAAACTGGATGCAGCAGGCGCAAAATGATCGACACAGCATTTTTCATCACTTCATTTGTGACGTTGTTTGTTATAATTGACCCCATCGGCCTGACGCCCATGTTTGTGGCGTTGACCCAAGGCATGTCCCCAAAACAACGCCGCGCGATTGCAATTCGTGCGACGCTTGTGTCCGCTGGAATCTTGGCAGCGTTTGCAGTGTTCGGCGAAGCCTTGTTGGGTTTCATCGGAATTTCAATGGCAGCATTCAAAATCGCAGGCGGCATTCTTTTGCTTCTGACAGCGTTGGACATGTTGTTCGAACGCCGTTCAAAACGACGCGAAGATACAGCCGATGATGAAGACGAAGATTTTGATGATCCCTCCGTCTTCCCCCTAGCCATTCCCCTAATCGCGGGACCGGGGTCGATCGCGACAGTAATTTTGCTGGTGGGCGCAACACCTGGCTACACGGGGCTTGGGGTTTCACTGGCTGTAATGCTTTTGGTTTTGGTCGTCACGTTCATCTTTTTCCAAGCTGCCAGCCCGTTAGAGCGGATGTTGGGCAAAACTGGCATTAACGTCGTATCGCGCTTGCTTGGCATGCTGTTAGCGGCTCTGGCCGTGCAGTTCATGCTAAATGGCCTTAAGGACTTTGGACTTCTGGGATAAGTGCCTACATAGGTTTTCAGGAGGCGCGTGATGGAACAGTTTTCGGGCGATGATTTTGGCAATTTGATCTATTTGGTGATCTTGGGTGGTGTAATCGCGTTCTGGTTCTTCACAGCAGGTCGCAATTCAATGAACAAAGTGTTGCAACAGTTGGCAGTTTGGGCGCTGATTTTCATTGGCGTGATCGCGGCCTATGGCATGTGGGGCGACATTCGCCAAACTGTCGTCCCCGAGCAAAGCATTGTCCAAAATGGCGAACGGATAGAACTGCCCCGTGCGCGCGACGGACACTATTATGCTGTTGCGATGGTTAACGACGTGCCCATTCGCTTTGTTGTCGACACCGGCGCGACGGGTGTTGTTTTGCGCAAGGCCGATGCAGAAAAAGCTGGCATCATTTTGGAGGATCTTGCGTTTTTATCCGAAGCCATGACGGCCAACGGTAAAGTGCGCATCGCGTCCGTGCGCACCGATCGCTTTGGATTCAAAGGTGCCGAGATCCCAGGCTTTCGCGTTGATGTGAACGAAGGTCAGATGTCACAATCCTTGATGGGAATGAGCTATTTGCAGACTTTTGAGCGGATTGAAATTTCTGGTGGAATGCTTGTTCTGGTACGTTAGTAAGATTTTAGACGTTGGAAGCCTCCGGCAGGGATATTTGGGAAAGGGGAAGCATGGGCGTTAGTCTTTCTTGGCCTTCATTTGCCAATTGCCACTTTCCTCTGACCAGTATTGTGCGGCGCATCCTGCATCGGTGAGTGATTTCCATTGCGTGCGCGCGAATTGGGTTTGGGCCTCGTCGTTGCCGTCAAAGAGAATGCAGGTGCGTTCGTAGGTTTTGACTTGCTCAGCGGTGACATCTGCGCCGTCGATGCACATCGCGCACGCAGCTTGATTTTCTGTTGTGTGTTTTGGGCTAAGCAAGATCGGTTGATCAACATCATTTGGACCGCCCGCGCGACCATGCGCTAAGAAATCCGTATTCTTTCCGTTCCAAAGGTTTTTATCTAAACCGTTGAGCCGTGCCGGATCGTTGCCCACCACAAGACAGCGCCACCCCGCACCAAGCGCTTTTGAAAGCAACAAAGGCAATGTCGCTTCCAAGGGTTTGCGTGTCAGGTGGTAGAAATAAACTGCGCCCATGTTCAGCTTTCAAACATATCATGCACAAGGCGGTTTAGCGCCATCACACCCCACCCTGTTGCGCCAACGGGTGCCAACCTGGTTTCAGATTTTACGGATGCAACACCCGCGATATCGAGGTGAATCCATGGCGTTTCGTCTTTGACAAAGCGCTGCAAGAACTGCGCGGCTGTCACAGAGCCCGCAGCACGGCCACCTATGTTTTTCATATCTGCGATACGGGATTTGAGCAGGTCGTCGTAGGCTTTGCCAAGAGGCATGCGCCACGCACCTTCGCCCTCTGCCTCGGCAGCCTTCAGGAAAGCATCACACAACGCGTCATTATTGGAAAACACACCCGCATTTTCATGACCCAGACCAACGATGATCGCGCCAGTGAGCGTTGCCAGATCAATCATTCCCAAAGGCTTGAAGCGTTCTTGAGCGTACCACATGACATCACACAGAACCAGACGGCCTTCGGCGTCGGTGTTGATGACTTCGACCGTGTCGCCCTTCATGGAACGGATCACATCACCCGGGCGCACCGCGTTGCTAGAGGGCATGTTTTCAACAATGCCCACAAGGCCAACCACATTGGCCTTTGCCTTGCGCAGCGCCAAGGTGCGCATGACGCCAGATACAACACCCGCGCCCCCCATATCCATGGTCATATCTTCCATGCCTGCACCGGGTTTGAGCGAAATCCCGCCTGTATCAAACACAACGCCTTTGCCGACCAAAGCCAGCGGAGCCGTATCTTTTTCGCCGCCATTCCAGCGCATCACGACAACTTTGGACGGGCTGTCAGAGCCCTGCCCGACGCAAAGCAACGTGCGCATGCCCAGCTTTTCAAGGTCCGCTTCTTCAAGGATTTCGACGTCCAGTCCAAGGCTTTCCATCTCTTTCAAACGATCCGCAAATTCGGTTGTCGTCAAAACATTCGCAGGCTCATTCACCAGATCGCGGGTCATGTGCGAGCCCTCAGCTATGGTCATCAGGGTGGCGACTTCTGGCGCGACCTCTTCAGGCTTGGCGCACATAACAGTCAAGCTGCGGGATTTATCATTTTCTTTTGTTTTATGAGGGGTAAATTCATAGGCGCGCATTGCCGCCCCCAGCACGATTTGCGCTATTTTTGTGTTGCTTTCAGCAATCAATAGCGCAGCCCCCTCGCCCATCGCTTTGCCAAGACCTGCACCCGCCGCACGCGCATCTAGAACACTTGGACGGCGATCAAGACACAGGATATCGATTGCTTGCGCCGCCATACCCGTGGGATAAGTCAGCGTCATGACCTTGCCAGCTGATGCGCCTTCAAGTTCGCCTGTCTCGATCACACGCGCAACCGCGCCCTTGGTCAAGCGGTTCACACGCCGCGCACCTGAATCCAATTTACCGTCTTGCGCAATTACGAGAGCGATACGTCCTTCAAAACCCGCTAAGGCATCAAGATCAACAGCGGCGAAAGTCGTGGCGATAAGATTTGGCATGTTCGGGCGTTCCTTTTCAACATTTACTCAAGGGATAGCGCTGTTCCTTGCACATGGCCAGATAGCAGTTTTCCACAAGCTCAAAATAGGCTAGACCTACAAAAAACGAGCAGGAAATGGGGGCGCACTTGACTAAATTCGACAGATACGTGCTGTCGCAACTGTTTGTGCTGTTCGGCTTCTTTTCTTTGGTGCTGGTGTCAGTCTATTGGATTAACCGCGCAGTCATCCTGTTTGATCGATTGATCGCAGATGGTCAGCCTGCGTCTGTGTTCCTCGAATTTACGGCCCTTAGCCTGCCAAATATTGTTCGAATGGTTCTACCAATGTCAGCCTTCGCCGCATCGATCTATGTCACCAACAGATTGGCATCTGAAAGTGAATTGGTGGTGATGCAGGCCACTGGGTATTCCCCTTGGAGACTTGCGCGTCCCATCGTCATATTCGGGCTTTTAGTCGGAGCGTTTATGATGACGTTGACCCATTTTTTGGTCCCAACGTCCTTGGAACAGCTGCGCTTTCGAGAGAACGAAATAAGCGGATCATTTTCGTCTCAACTTTTGCGTGAAGGCGAGTTTATGAATCCCACAAAAGATGTGACGTTCTATATTCGAGAGATTACGCCAGAAGGCGTTTTGAAAGATGTTTTCCTAAGCGATCGCCGAAATGAGGCGCGCGCCGCCACGTATACATCAATCGATGGTTTTCTTGTCAAAGAACCAACGGGGCCAAAGTTAGTCATGGTGAATGGAATTGCCCAAGCGTTGGATGAAAGCACCCGCAAACTAACAATTACTAGATTTACGGATTTCTCTTACAGCATATCTAGTTTTATCGAAGAACCAGGCGCGCTCTTTAAGCCCTTGGATCAACGACCGACCCTTCAAATGTTATATGCTACTGAAATTATTGCAACGAGCACCGGCGCATTGCCAGGCCGTGTTCTAGAGGAAGCACACGGTCGTTTTAATCAACCAATCTTATGCCTTGTTGCGGCCCTCATAGGGTTTTCAACTTTGCTCGTTGGCGGCTTTTCTCGCTTTGGTGTCGGGCAACAAATTATCGGTGCAATTTTGCTTTTGGTTCTCGTGAAATTGGTAGAGAGCATAGTGACCGATCCGGTCCGTGCCAATCCGATGCTTTGGCCCCTTGTATACGCCCAAAGTGTTTTCGGCCTCGGGGCGGCGTCCTTTATGCTTTGGCTTGCGGCCCGTCCACGGCGTCGCCGAAAAACCATCCCCGTAGCAGAGGTTGCGGCATGATCTTACACCTCTACTTCGCACGACGTTTTTTCCGCGTTTTCTTAGCGACGCTTCTGATATTTATAGCATTCTTGACGCTGATTGACCTGATTGAACAAATGCGACGCTTCAGCAACGAAGGTGTCGGCTTCTCTGACATTCTAGTTCTGACATTGCTTAACGCGCCCGGAGCAATTTATCAGATTTTACCGCTGATCATGATCCTATCCTCGGTCTCATTGTTTTTGACCCTCGCACGAACATCAGAGTTGGTCGTCACTCGCTCTGCGGGACGATCAGCATTGGTTGCGTTGATTTCGCCGATGGTTGTATCCGCACTTATTGGTATTGGTGCAGTGACCTTGTTTAATCCCATTGTCGCCGCAACAAGCCAACGTTATTTGACCCTTGAGAGAGAATACAAAAAGCAAGATCAAAGTACTTTTTCTATTGGACGAGACGGGCTTTGGTTGCGCCAAGGCGATGAAGATGGCCAAACGGTCATTCACGCAAATGCAGCGACTGAACAAATGACGACGCTTTTTGATGTGAGTTTTTTACAATTCAACTCATCAGGCCAGCCCCACACCCATATTTCTGCTGAACAAGCGAACCTAACAGCAAATGGTTGGCAGCTGATATCGGCAAAGCTTTGGCCTTTGGACACCGACGAAAATCCTGAAGAAAACGCGCGTGAGTTGGATCAATTGTCAATTCCGACGACGCTTACAATTGAACGTATCCGCGATAGTTTCTCAGAGCCTTCCGCGACCTCTATCTGGGACTTGGGTGCCTATATTAACGAGCTGAAAGACGCTGGGTTTTCGGCGCGCCGCCACGAAGTTTGGCGACAAATGGAACTCGCCCGACCACTTTTCTTGATGGCAATGGTGCTTGTTGGCGCCGGTTTCACAATGCGCCATAGCCGCTTTGGAAAAACAGGCATAGCCGTTTTGGCGGCAGTTATGCTAGGGTTTGGTCTATTCTACGTCCGAAATTTTGCGCAAATTTTAGGTGAAAATGGACAGTTACCTACAGTGATTGCTGCTTGGACACCGCCGATCGCTTCGATTTTGCTTGCACTCGGCCTTTTGCTGCATATGGAGGACGGATGAGCTATTTTGTCCATATCTTGCGTATTTTTAGTGTCGTTACATTTGTAAGTACGTGTTTAGTATTTCCTGCCCGCGCTCAAAGCGTCGATGCAGCCTTGTTGGTTGCAGACAGTGTTTTGATTACAAAAGATGAACGCCTTGTGGCTACGGGAAATGTTGAAGCGTTCTACGATGGAATCAGACTTTTTACCGACAAGATTATCTACGACCAAGCCCGCGATGAACTTATCATCGAGGGCCCTATACGCATGTCCCAAAAGAACGGCGACATCATCATTGCAGATAGTGCTGACTTAGATAGCAAGCTGGAAAACGGCATTTTGCGCGGCGCACGCTATGTCTTGAACCAAGAATTGCAGATTTTATCTGCGCAGACAGACCGCGTAGAGGGCCGGTATACAGTCCTGCGAAAGGTCGTGGCGACCTCATGCCAAATATGTGGAACAGGTATTCCCATCTGGCAAATCCGCGCCGAACGCGCCATCCACGATCGCGAAGAAAAGCAAATCTATTTCCGACATGCACAGTTTAGATTGCTGGGCGTTCCATTACTATACTTGCCGACTATGCGTGTTCCAGATCCTTCCCTGAAGCGCACAACAGGGTTTCTTACGCCTAAATTTGTGTCCAGCACGACCCTAGGGCTTGGCATCAAGGTGCCCTATTTTATTACACTCGGTGATCATGCAGATGTCACAATAACTCCCTATGTGTCCCCAGTAACATCGACAGTTGAACTACGGTTTCGCAAAAAATTTCGCCGCGGTTACCTAGAGCTAAACGGGGCCGCTTCCCAAGATACGCTGATACCTGGCGAATTACGAAATTACGTTACTGGTTATGCTGAGTTTAACCTGGGTAAGGGTTTTGCCCTAAGCTTTGATGTCGAAGCCGCATCTGACAGCGGATATCGATCGAACTATGGATATTCGGGCCGGGACAGACTTGGTTCTGGAATAAAGCTCACCCGTGTCAAACGCGATGTGTTTTTCCAAGCGCAATTACTAAATTTTGAAACCTTGCGTGATAATGAAAGCAATGACATTCAACCCACATTGGTCGGCAATGTCATGTACGAACGCCGTTACCAGCTTGCACGGATTGGTGGCGAAGTGCGGTCCTCGTTGCAACTACACGGTCACAAACGCGTGTCGCTCACTGATATTGTGGGCAGAGACATGGCGCGCATCAATTATGATCTATCATGGCGTAATGAGTGGACTGTTGGCCCTGGTTTGCGCTTTGGGTTGCTAACTGGTATCGGCCTGGACCGTCACTTTGTCGCACAAGACAGCACATCTAACGCACGTAAGACACAAGCAACTCCAATGATTGCTGCATCGTTGCGTTATCCATTGCACAGTGTTGGATCAGA
>NZ_JABBAM010000087.1 GCF_018607965.1 Planktotalea sp. | reverse complement strand
CCCATACCACGCTGATGGGGTAGAATTTCAAGCGCATGCACCATCGCAATCCTCTTATAGATCCCGACATAACCCGTGCCAGAGGGTTGTTCGTTCCAACGTCCCAACAGGCCCGTTTTGACGCAACCAGAGCGTTCCATCACATCGACACGGGCAGTGCTAATACCACCCGAAGCCCAGATATCGCGCATGATTTGTAGCGGTTCCCAAATTGTGAACGCAGTCACCCGTGGGATTGCAACGCCCGTAAGGTGTGTGATCGGGCAGATATAAAAATTAACCGGATCTTTGATCGCATAGCCATGTGCAGCAAGCATATTGTCCAATTCCGTTTCGCCCTCACGCACCATGAACAAGCTTGGTTGTCCGAGGTCTTTCATTGCGGCTTCACCGCTCTTCAAGTCTTCCGCATCAAAGCGATCCTCTGCGGTCGCCGCGGACACGCGTTGCCCACCGCCTTGCCCATCACGTATCGTCCAAGGTCCAACACGCGTTTCGCTTGCGGCCGGCCAAGTGCGCGCGCATACCTCGTAAAGGATATCTATGGAGGGCAAATCGCTCAAACTGCCATCTCCGCCGCAAGGCGTGCAATCGCCTCCTCGATCTGCGCGTTGTCTTGCCCTCGAACCACAATGTTAGACCCGTATTTTCCATCCTTTTGAAACGGATAGGACCCGATGGATAACTCTGGGTAGTCTTTCGCCAATTGTCCAAGCGGATCCGCAATATCGCCTTCCCCGCGATCAATGCGCAGGCTTTGGCTAAGCAAAGGCGCGCCACCCGTCAGCGTTGGCATCACCGTTGCAACCATCGCTTTGAACACGGACGGAACACCGGCCATCACATGCACATTTCCCAGCTTAAAGCCCGGCGCGATGGAAACGGGATTGTCGATCAGCGTCGCGCCCTCAGGTATACGCGCCATGCGTAGGCGGGCCTCATTCAGCTCGCTCTCTTGACGTTGGTAATGCGCGGCAAGCAGCGCGCGCGCATCTTCGCGCACGTCAATCGACGCACCAAAAGCCTCCGCGATACAATCGGCGGTGATATCGTCATGCGTTGGGCCAATGCCACCGCTGGTAAATACATGTTCGAACGTCTCTGAGAGCGCGCGGGCAGCCGCGACAATTGAGGGCGCATCATCGCTAACCACACGCACTTCGCGCAGGTCAATGCCGTGGGATGTCAGTTCTTTTGCCAAATGGTTCGTGTTGCTGTCCAAGGTGCGCCCAGACAGAATTTCATCGCCAATGACCAACATTGCGGCTGTGGGGTTAGACATATGCGGCTCTCCTTGATGACGCTTTGGGATGGGTATAGGCCGTGCGTCATGCGCTTTCAAACCGATCTCATCCCCGCTCGTCTAATTCGTCGCTATAAACGCTTTCTTGCCGATGCACGGCTGGAAGATGGGCGCGAGATTACCGCCCACTGCGCCAATCCCGGTTCGATGATGGGGCTTGCGGATGAAGGTATGAAGATCTGGTTAGAGCCCAATGATGATCCCAAGAAAAGGCTGAAATATGGCTGGCGCTTGGTAGATCATGAGAACGGGCATTTCACGGGGGTGGATACGTCCGTGCCGAACCGCGCATTGAAAGCCGCGTTAGAAGCGCGTGAGGTTGCGGGGCTTGGCGATTATGAAACTGTCCAGCCAGAGGTGAAATACGGCGAGAACAGCCGCATTGATTTCCTGCTGCAAGGTGGTGGGCCGGATACATACGTTGAAGTGAAAAGCGTGACGTTGAGCCGTGAGGCAGGGCTGGCGGAGTTCCCTGATAGCGTCACCAAACGCGGTGCGAAGCATTTGGCGGAATTGGCGAATATGCGCGCGCAGGGGCACCGCGCGGTGATGGTATATCTGGTGCAGCGGACGGATTGTACGCAGATGACTTTGGCGGGGGATATTGATCCGACCTATGCGCAGGCCTTTGCGGATGCAAAGGCGGTTGGTGTTGAAGCGATGTGTTTGGATACCAAGATCACGCCTGAAGGGGTTTGGGTTGGGGAGCCTTTGGAGTTTACTCGAAATTGATGGCTGGCTTGCGCCAAAAACCTTTCAATTCAAGATTGCCCTAAGCCGCTGCCGAACAACCGAATACATAGCTTTCATCAACAAATAGAAATGGACGCCTTGAATGACTACGATGACGATCCCAATCGGGCTCTTGTCTGCATTTTTTCTCTTCGCAAGTTCTATCAAAATTTTCGGATGGCAGAAATTTATCTTCGAAACTCAACTCGCGATGTTCATCAAATATGGACTAAATCGTCAAGTAATGACGCTTGTCGGCTTAGTTGAACTCATCAGCGCCATCACAATTTGGCTTCAATGGTCTTGGATCGGCACGATTGCAGCACTAACCCTTTTGGCGACCTCTATAGGTGCGATTGGATGTCACCTCATTTGGGACACTTGGAAAGACGGCGTTCCAGCAGTGATAATCGGACTTCTCAGCGCCTTTGTCGCTTGGGTTGGCAAAGCTCCTCTTTTGACGATGCTTGGCTTAACCTGACAGCACCACAGAATTTGTACACTTCAACCCTAGAACCCCACGCCAATCCTAATTATACACGCTTCAAGCAACGCACGCTAAGGAGCACATTCCATGATCGGGAAATCTCGCGGCCGTATGACCAAAGAAGGCATTCGCATCTATGAAGAGGCGGATTTTGCAGGCATGGCGGCGGCTGGTAAATTGGCCGCTGAAATTCTGGATATTTTGGCGGAACATGTGGTTGTGGGTCAGACGACGGGTGCGCTTGATAAAATGATCGAGGATCATGTAAACGCGGCTGGTGCGACCTCTGCCACGATTGGCTACAAGGGCTACAAACACGCGAGTTGCATTTCGATTAACCACGTTGTGTGTCACGGAATCCCCGGTGATAAAAAGCTTAAAGACGGTGATATCGTAAACATCGACGTGACCGTGATCGTAGATGGTTGGTTCGGTGACACGAGCCGCATGTATGTGGCAGGCAAGCTATCGCGCAAAACTGAACGCCTGATCCAAGTCACGCATGACGCTTTGTTCAAAGGGATTGAGGCCGTGAAGCCGGGCAACACGTTTGGCGACATTGGCGCGGCGATCCAGACCTTCGTGGAAGGGCATCGCATGTCCGTCGTGCGCGATTTTTGTGGGCATGGCTTGGGACGCGTATTTCACGCGCCGCCCAATGTTGTGCACTACGGCAAAGCGGGAACAGGCGCGGTATTGGAGCCCGGTATGTTCTTTACAATTGAACCGATGGTGAACTTGGGACGGCCAGAGACTAAGGTTCTGGCAAATGATTGGACCGCTGTGACGCGCGATAAATCGCTGTCCGCGCAGTTTGAGCATTCCATCGGGGTGACCGAGACTGGCTACGAGATATTTACGCTTTCGCCTGCTGGGACGTTTCATCCGACGTATGAGGATTGAGGATTGAGGATTGAGGATTGAGGATTGAGGATTGGATCCTGAGTT
>NZ_JABBAM010000134.1 GCF_018607965.1 Planktotalea sp. | reverse complement strand
TAAGGGCAAGCTGGAAGCAGCTGGCGCGGAAGTCGAAGTTAAGTAATTCTGCTTGCAGATTTATTCGGAAGCGGCGGTCCTTACGGGTCGCCGTTTTTCGTTGGGAGTGGGTTTTGGTGCTTTCGGTAAAACATAGAGAGCTTTGAGTACAAAGCTAGTAAAAGCAGACCTATTGTGAAGGCTGCCTAAGTGTCTGCTCTGCGGGACGAAGCGCCACTTCGCTGCAGTTGCGCAAAGGTCTGCCTAACGCGCGCCCACACCAATCGCCTCCCAAATCATGGTCGACCTTCGAAGTGATTAGGCTTCCATGGTCGAACCGATAGCGTCAAGAATCGTTTGCGCCACTGCGTTTCAATCTTCAATGCTGAGGCGGGAGGGAAGGCGCACATCACATGCACGATTTAGCATGGCCCGCGTTTTCGGTTGGTCAGGATTAATGCGTAAGGAATTCCAGTTCCAAAACGCCCGTGCATTGTCTCTTGAGCGCCCGAAGACTTGGACCTTCAAGCCCAAGGTCGACGCTTGGCCAACGAAGTTATCAACCCGTTGATCGGTCATTTCGAGTAGAGTGAACTGAATTGAATCTGGCGCTCGTTCCTCGGGAAGCAGCGACTTTGGCACCGTAATCCATGGGCAAGCGTCGAGGATTTCTGCAACATAATCATGGTTGCGACGCCCATCTTTTACCCGATCAGGCAGAGCATTAAGTTGAGGTCGGATCAGAGCAGCAGACAGTGTATTTAGCCGCAAATTGTACAGTGGCAACTGGTTTTGCCATTTCGCAAATGCAGCATGAAGGACAGGATGCTTTTGCCAGTTGTGCTCATACGCACCCGACATTATGCCGCCTGCGCGATTAGATCATCGTCGTCTGTGATCAAGATCCGGCCTTCGCCTGCGTTCAGCAACTTATATGACTGAAAACTAAAGCACCCGACCTTGCCAATCGTTCCGATGTTCCGGCCATTCCATGTTGTGCCGAGGCTGTGGGCCGCATCTTCGATCACGGGGATATCGACAGAGTCACAGAGCGCCATGATCGCATCCATATCAGATGTGTGACCGCGCATATGGCTGATGATGACCGCGTCAACTTCAGCAAGTTTTTTTCAAAGTCTTCAAGATCAATTCTGTAGTCATCACCGCATTCGCACAGCACTGGGATGCATTCAGCATGGACCACCGACGACGGAACAGCGGCGAAGCTAAAAGCAGGGATCAATACCTTAGAATCGCGCGGTAGACCCAAGGCTTTGAGAGAAAGAAATAGTGCAGCTGAACAAGATGAAACTGCCAGTGCGAACTTGCTCCCTAGCGCTTCGGCAAACTCGGCCTCTAGCAGCGCAACAGGTGAATCTTCAGAAGTGTAGCGAAACAGATCACCTGTACGCAAAATTCTATCGACTTCTCCCTTTGCGGCATCTGGAATACCCTCTGCGTCAGTCAAATTTGGCAACTTGGGCATATCAGCAACCAGTCTTAAATTGGCCGAACAGTTGAACAAGATCAACAGGGGTCACCGCGAAAATATTGCCCGCGCTTGTCGCAGACAAGCCGCACTAAGAAAACCGCAATCTATTCGAACCCGACATTCGTGTCCCTTGCAGCATCCGTCGCTTTGGGCTCACTTGAAACTTTCACCGTAAAATGTAATCAGGCTCGGTTTTGTTGATTTACCTAAGCCCTGCGTTAGCGAACTAGCCTCTTCAAGCTCGTTATGGTCCGCAACTCACTCCATACATCCACCCTTTTCCAACCAACCCCCTTGCGTTCGCCCCGTTCACGACATATTTGGAAATTTCTGACGGCTTCGATTGATTCGACGCTGCTTTTCTGTTTTCCGAATAGGAGGTCTAGATCACAGCGTTTTTGTCCTGATCCCCTTTAAAAGAGCAGAACAAAACGTCCACACAATCCGCGCCTCTCTCGGCAAGCCTCTGATTTCAAGAGATTTTCCAAGGCAGGACGTTTTGATCGAGTGCTCGGCAGTGGGATGCAGAGCGAGAATGGATCAATCTATGAATGTCGTCTCGACAGGGCGCAAAGCGGAGGCCCGACCGCTTATGTGTCTGATGAGAAACTAAAAAGGTGATACCTACTATGGCTCAATCCTTCCTTGGCCAGAAGCGTTTGCGTAAATATTACGGCAAAATCCGCGAAGTTCTTGAGATGCCGAACCTTATCGAGGTTCAGAAAAGCTCTTATGACTTGTTCTTGAATTCAGGTGACGAGCCGATCCCAATGGACGGCGAAGGCATCAAAGGTGTCTTCCAGTCGGTTTTCCCGATCAAAGATTTCAACGAAACCTCCATTCTGGAATTCGTCAACTATGAGCTCGAAAAGCCCAAGTATGACGTTGAAGAATGCCAGCAACGTGACATGACATATGCCGCACCTCTTAAGGTGACGCTGCGCTTGATCGTGTTTGAAATCGACGAAGATACAGGCGCGAAGTCTGTTAAGGATATCAAAGAACAAGACGTCTTCATGGGTGATATGCCTTTGATGACACCAAACGGTACGTTCGTTGTGAACGGTACTGAGCGCGTAATCGTTTCCCAGATGCATCGTTCACCTGGTGTGTTCTTTGACCACGATAAAGGTAAGACACACAGCTCGGGTAAGCTGTTGTTTGCTTGCCGTATCATTCCATACCGTGGCTCATGGCTCGACTTTGAGTTCGACGCAAAAGACATCGTCTTTGCCCGTATCGACCGTCGCCGTAAGCTGCCTGTTACAACGCTTCTTTACTCACTTGGCTTAGACCAAGAGGGCATCATGGATGCGTATTACGACACGGTTGATTTCACGCTAAGCAAAGGTAAGGGCTGGGTCACCAAGTTCTTCCCAGAGCGCGCACGTGGAACACGTCCAACATATGACTTTGTGGATGCAAAGACTGGCGAAATTATCGCGGAAGCCAACAAGAAGGTTACGCCACGCGCAGTTAAGAAGCTGATCGACGCGGGCGAAGTTTCTGAATTGTTGATCCCATACGACGCGATCGTTGGTAAGTTCATCGCCAAAGACATTATCAACGAAGAAACCGGTGCGATCTACGCAGAAGCCGGTGACGAGTTGACGCTGGAAATGGACAAAGATGGCGACGTCATCGGAGGTTCCTTGAAGGAACTAATGGACGAAGGCATCACTTCGCTTCCAATCCTGGACATCGATAACATCAATGTGGGCGCATATATGCGTAACACGATGGCGGCAGATAAGAACATGAACCGCGAAACCGCGCTTATGGACATCTACCGTGTGATGCGTCCGGGCGAGCCACCCACCGTTGAAGCGGCGAGCAACTTGTTCGACACATTGTTCTTCGATTCAGAGCGTTATGACCTTTCCGCGGTTGGCCGTGTGAAAATGAACATGCGTTTGAACCTTGATGCCGAAGATACGCAGCGTACGCTTCGTAAAGAAGACATCATTTCCTGTATCAAAGCGCTAGTGCACTTGCGCGATGGCAAGGGCGATATCGACGATATTGACCACCTTGGTAACCGTCGTGTGCGTTCCGTTGGCGAATTGATGGAAAACCAGTACCGTGTTGGCCTGCTTCGTATGGAGCGCGCGATCAAAGAGCGTATGTCTTCTGTCGAAATCGACACAGTCA
>NZ_JABBAM010000067.1:19017-24349 GCF_018607965.1 Planktotalea sp. | reverse complement strand
CTGCAATTCTGCTACGCACAAAAAAAGGGCTGCGAAATACGCAACCCTTTGTTTTGTATGGTAAGTTCGGAGGTTCGAACTTAGCGCTTTGAGAACTGGAAGCTACGACGCGCTTTACGCTTACCGGGCTTCTTACGTTCAACAACACGGCTGTCACGTGTGATGAAACCAGCTGCCTTAAGTGCACCGCGCAAGGAGGGTTCATACAGTTGTAGCGCTTTGGAAATACCGTGCTTCACCGCACCGGCCTGACCAGAAAGACCGCCACCTTTTACAGTTGCCATAACGTCGAATTGATCTTCAACGCCTGCAACTGTGAATGGCTGACGCAGGATCATCTGAAGAACAGGACGTGCGAAGTAGACGTTAATCTCTTTGCCGTTGACTGTTACCTTGCCAGAACCTGGCTTGATCCAAACGCGGGCAACCGCGTCCTTACGTTTGCCTGTTGCGTATGAACGACCAAGTTCGTCACGAACTTGCTCACGCAAAGGGGCTGCTTCAACAACTGGGGCAACGGCAACGTCTGCTGCTACTGCGCTCAGCTCTTCGAGAGAATTGATTTGATCAGCCATTATTACACCCGTGTGTTTTTGGAGTTCATGGACTTAACGTCCAGAACATCAGGGTTTTGTGCTTCATGCGGATGATCGGAACCCGCATATACACGCAGGTTTGTCATCTGCTGACGGCTCAAAGGGCCACCTGGCAGCATGCGCTGAACCGCCTTAGTCATCACGCGCTCAGGGTATGCACCCTCAAGCAGCTCGCCCGCTGTGCGGAACTTGATGCCGCCCGGGTGGCCTGTGTGCCAGTAATATCTTTTGTCTGTGCGTTTCTTGCCAGTCATCTGCACTTTTTCAGCGTTGATGATGATGACATTGTCGCCCATATCCATGTGCGGCGTGAAGGACGGCTTGTGCTTGCCGCGCAAGCGCATAGCTACGATCGAAGCGAGACGGCCCAGAACAACGCCTTCAGCGTCGATCAAGATCCATTTCTTTTCGATGTCTGCTGGCTTTGCAGAGAAGGTTTTCATCGACATATACCCTTTGTAGGTCTTTTGAATCAGATGACGCGGACCAACCCGCGTCGAATGAGTGCGTTATACGCGCCGTGGTTTTCACGTCAAGCGCCACAACGGCTTATTAAGTGTTCAAAAACAACAACCTAACAATTGGGTATAATAATACCCCACTAAACACCTATCCGTTCTGGAGGGGAATCTAGAAGATCACGCAAACGCATCATCGCAGCTTCGAAGTGATCATGGTCAATTTGGGCGTTTATTGCGATGCGGACAGCATGGGGCGCGCGCGCTTCGCGGCCTATGAACTCTTCTGCGGGACGGATTTGAACCTTTTCGGCTTCTGCGGCTTGGCAAAAGGCCGATGCGCGCCAGCCCTCGGGAAGCTTTAACCAAACAAAGGGAACATCCTTGTGCCAGGTCAATTCATAACAGCCCAAGAGATTTACACAGGTTTGCACGTATTTGCTAAAGACCACATTCACTTTGGCCGCGCACTCTTGCGCACGTGGATCGCTCAACAAGCGCTCGGTTAAATCCGCAAGCGGTGTCGCAAGCCCGAAAAAGCCGTGTTCTGCGGAGCGACGCAGCGCTGGCACGTGGGGTTTGGGCGCAACCACAAAGCCGATGCGCAACGCAGGTGTAAGCGTTTTGGATATCGACGATACATACCAGCCCCTCTCAGGCGCCAACATACGATAGCTGGGTGCGCGCGTTGCACCCATACGGTAACAATCATCCTCGACGATCTGGATGTCACACACACGCGCAACGTCTACGATTTCTTCACGGCGGGTTTCTGGTGTGAACAAGGCCGTCGGATTATGCACTTCAGGGGATGTGCAAATGGCCTGTACGTTGTGGGTTTTGGCGATGGCCGCGATGGCTTCGGGGATCATGCCCTCATTATCCATCGGGACGCCAATTACTTCTGCACGCAAGAGTGCCGCGGCGCGTCGAAACCCTGGGTAGGACAGTTCTTCGACCAATATAACTGGTGCTGGCCCTGTTAAAATTGACTGCAACGCAAGGCTGACCCCGTTCTGGCCGCCATGGGACAGGACGATATCGCCTTCATCCAAAGACCCAAGCGGTGTGCCGCGCAACCAGTGCTTCACGGCTTCGCGTGCAGGTTTGAATGTTTGGCGGTTTGGATAGTGCATCACGCCTGATTGCGGGTTGGCCGCCACCTGCCCCATCAATGTCTGGATCAGCGACACTTGTCCCACATCTGGCAGTAAGGGCGAGGTCAGTCGCACCACATCGGGATGGGTTTCTGACGACGTTGGTTTTGTGACGACTTCGTTTAGAGTGTCGCAAACATCATTGGGGTCTTGCGCGACGCTGCGTTCGGCAACGAATGTACCCCGCCCAACTGCGGCTTCTAATGTGCCCTCATCGATCAAAAGCGAATAGGCGCGCGCAACTGTTCCGGGGGTTATCTTCAAATCCCACGCCAAATCACGCACGGGCGGCAGCTTTTGCTTCACCTGAAGCGTTTGTTCGACAATCGCTTCACGAATGGCATTTGCGAGGGCTTTGTATTTCGGGCCGTCACGATGTTCGATGCTGGGGAGCCAAATTGTATCCATTACAATCTTTCTGTAGACGTACAATGAATCACTTTGTATCCATATTTTATGAATTTATCAATATTGTGTCAATGCAATTATAAGAGTGTCCCATGTCGCAATCTCACGCTCTGATCTCAGAAGATCTCGCTTTTCTTGATCGTCAACGCCCAATGCCAATTCTGGCGATGCTGGCTGTCCGTGTTGCTGTGACCTGTTCAAAATGGGCGACGCATCATCATACGCGTAAGTCGCTCAACAATTTGGACGCTCATCTTTTGAGTGACATTGGCCTATCCGCTGACGCCGCTGATATTGAAGCGAACAAGAGGTTCTGGCAGCGCTAAGCTGTTAACGGACTGTTCCCACATTTCACGAACCTCTTACTTCGGCGGTCTTCATGTTTGTTCATGGACCGCCGCTTTTTACGTGCGCTGCCTTTCGCGCCAAATAATCAACGCACCTGCCCCAACGATCAGCAAAACGCCGGGGAACAATGTGTCCAACGGTGCTTCACCAAAGATAAGCCAGCCGAATAGCCCTGCGGTCAGAATTCCGAAATACCAGAACGGCGCTAAGACCGATGGGCTGGTTAGGCGGAACGCGATCATCATCAACAAAACGCCGATGCCGCCGATGGTGGACATCAACAAAATGAGCAAACCGTCATTTAGGCTGTGGATTGGTGAAAACTCTGTTGTAAAAGACGCAAGGAAGATTGCACCGACAGCAGACCCCGCAGAAGAATACAGGTATAACAGACCATTAGATGTTTGAGGGCCAAATTTACGTACGCTGACCATTGCAAACGCGTAACACGCGGCGGCACCGATAGGGAGCAATGCAGCGAGCGTGAAAGCGTCTGATCCTGGGCGTAGAATCGACATGACCCCCGCAAAGCCAATGAACAAAGCCGCGATGCGGTAAATGCCGACCTTTTCGCCCAAGTATAGGACCGAAAGGATGACAACGAAGAAGGCATTCGTTTGTCCTAAAGTGGCGACAGTCGCCAGTTCAAGCTGTGCAAGTGCTGAATAAAAGAAGATCTGCGCAACCGCGACGACAAGACCGCGAAACAGCGCCAGTTTCCATTGTTCAATCTTCAGGCTGCTCCATTTGAATTTTAACTCGCCCATCCAAATCAACAATAAAAGCGATGGGAATATGCCAAGCACGTTACGGTAGGCGGATAGCTCTTGAACGGAATAACTGGCCGCCAAGATACGTACTAGAATGGACATTGCATCAAAGCAAAGGATGGTCAGGATCAGTAAGCCAATGGCCTTTAGGCCGAGTCCCGAAAGTTGCCCTTGTGGTTCGCTCATTTGGGTGGAATTGCGTATGTAAGTGACGCGCGTGCGACGGGCGCTTTCATGCCTTCAGAATGTATCAATACATCCCCTACAGCCAACAGCCTGCCCAACTTCAAAAGACGCGCCGTTGCGATCAAATCAACGCCAGCCGCAGGTTTTCGCATGAAATCAATGCTACAATTGGTAGTAACTGCCAGCGTCACAGGTCCGATCATTGCCATTGTAGCAAGGTAAATTGAAACATCCGCCAATGAAAACATCGTTGGGCCACTAATTGTACCACCCGGACGCAAATGACGGTCTGCGACAGGCAAGCGCACGGTAACTTCCATCGGCACAACCGTTTCTACAATGTAGTCGGTTGCGACTTGCGGGAACTCGGTCTGCATCAGGGTATTCAACGCGCCCGCGTCCATTTTCAGTTCCATGGGTTTCCTCCCGCTACATCACACACTAGGCTTTGACTAAGTCATGAAGGAGAGCAAGATGGCAATTTTAGAACGTAACGACAAAAATGCTGTCGCGCACCTACATATGACTGCGCCTGAACGGCTAAATGCGCTCTCGGACGAGATGTTGGCGGCGCTACAATCCCAGCTTGATGAGTTGCGTGAAACGTCCTCGGTCCGGGCGGTTATTCTGTCTGGTGCTGGCAAAGCGTTCTGCGCGGGCCACGATTTGAAGCAAATGACTGCGGGTCGACAAGCCGAAGACGGTGGCAAAGCGTACTTCAAAGACCTCTTCGATCGCTGCGCACACATGATGCAAAGCATACGCGCCCTGCCCCAGCCCGTCATCGCCCAAGTCCATGGCATCGCGACGGCTGCCGGCTGCCAAATGGTGGCAAGTTGTGATTTAGCGGTTGCAGCACAGGGGACGCGCTTTGGTGTGAATGGTGTGAATATTGGCTTGTTTTGTTCGACCCCCATGGTCGCGCTCAGCCGCAACATTCCACCCAAACAAGCGTTTGAGATGCTGACAACGGGCAGTTTCATCCAAGCCGATCGCGCGCAAGAGCTTGGATTAATTAACCGCTCAGTTCCATTTGACGATCTGGCCAAGGAAACACAGGACTTGGCGGAAATCATTGCCGCAAAACTTGGCGCTGCCGTTAAGATTGGCAAATCTGCGTTTTACGAACAAATGGATATGAGCTTAGCTGAGGCGTATGAGTTTACGGGCAATGTGATGGTTGAAAACATGCTGTACCGCGACACTGAGGATGGGATTGCAGCATTCTTGGACAAGCGCACGCCTGTGTGGCCACAAGATTAAGCCGTGAAACAATACTGCGAAACAAGTGCTTTCGTTTCTGGCTTGGCGATAGTCTTGAGGTAATTGTGTCTTTGCAGAACCAGCTATACTGCCTTGCGCGTTCGATGCAAAGACACGTTAACCATAACGTTTGTTGACGTTAACCA
>NZ_JABBAM010000067.1:0-18917 GCF_018607965.1 Planktotalea sp. | reverse complement strand
ACGTTAACCATAACGTTTGTTGACGTTAACCACGATTATCGTCCTACGTTTCCAAATCTGCATCAATTGTTTCCAAAGCATCGTTTGCGCCGCTGTGGATAACTTTGCACTTTGATCACATCTGCGTGAGTATTTTTAGCGCGCTCTATTTTGATCTCAAAGGTGTTCCCCATGCGTCTTCTTATTACGACTGCTATTTTGACATCGTTTGCAGGTATTTCTGCTGCATCTGACTTGCCTAACCCTATTTTACCGTCTGATTTTCCGACGCTTGATACTGAAATCGTCTCTATTGGTCGTCAGTTGTTTTATGATCCCGTGCTCTCTGGCAACGACAATATTGCTTGTGCCACGTGCCATCACCCTGCTCTTGGAACAGGGGATGCAATGTCGCTGTCCATTGGCGAAGGTGGTCTTGGCCTTGGTCGGATGCGTGAAGTGGATAATGGCAATGAAATAAAAGATCGTATTCCTCGCAACGCGCCTGCGCTTTTCAACCTTGGGGCACGTGAATTCAGCGTGATGTTCCATGATGGTCGTGTCATGCGTGATCGCGACGCGATGTACGGGATCAAAATGCCTGAAGGTCGTACGCTGGAACGTCCCCGGAACACAGCACTCGCAGCGCAGAACATTTTGCCAATTCTAATTCATGATGAAATGGCGGGTCACCCCGGTGAGAATCCGATTGCAGACGCGATTGAAGCAGAAGAAATTCATGGACCGAACGGTGCATGGCAGCAGATCACAGCGAAGGTTGAAGCGATTGAAGAATATCGCATGGCCTTTGATTGGATCATTGGTCAGGGCACGCCCCTGCATATCACCGATATCGGCGACGCGCTGTCCCAGTTTATCACATATGAATTCCGTGCGACGGATAGTCCGTTTGATCAATATCTGAACGGTAAAGCAGACGCGCTTAGGGCCGATCAGATGGCGGGGATGGAATTGTTTTATGGCAAGGGCAATTGCGCATCCTGTCATTCTGGCAAGTTTCAAACCGATCATGGATTCCATGCAATCGGCCTGCCCCAGTTTGGCCCGGGCAAAGATGATGCTTACGCGGACACAGGGCGTGGCATGATTTCCGGTTTGGACGAAGACAAATACCGCTTCCGCACCCCGAGCTTGCGCAACGTTACGTTGAGCGCTCCTTACGGCCATAATGGCGCTTATACGGACCTAGAGGCCATGGTGCGCCACCACCTGATCCCTTCGAGGGGCTTGGCAATTATGATCGCCGTCAAGCTGCGCTGCATGAGATCGGTGAAGCCGCCAAGGATTGGGAGTCGATGGACGATCTGGCCGAAGTGCTGCGCATCGCCATGGCCGCAGAGATTAAGCCGGTTGATCTAAACGAGCTTGAGATCAGTCAATTGATGTCCTTCCTTCATGCCCTTGAGGATCCGATTAGCCGCAATGGGCGTTTGGGTGTGCCGGATCGCGTTCCGTCTGAATTACCTCTCGATCCGATATCAGACCCAAGTTAAAAGTTTGCTAATCCTGCTGCGCTGACCTACATGCGCGGCATGGATAAAACACTACACATCATCGGCGGCGGTCTCGCTGGGTCAGAAGCAGCATGGCAAGCGGCCAATCTTGGCGTCCCCGTTGTCATTCATGAGATGCGTCCAAAGGTTGAAACCTTTGCGCATAAGTCTGGCAATCTGGCCGAAATGGTGTGTTCGAATTCGTTCCGCTCTGACGATCACGAACAGAATGCTGTCGGCCTGCTTCACTGGGAAATGCGTCAAGCTGGCGGGCTCATCATGGAAACGGCTGGTGAACATCGATTGCCTGCGGGTGGTGCCTTGGCTGTTGATCGCGAAGCCTTTGCTGCAGGTGTGACCGCACGTATCAATGCGCATCCTTTGATCACCGTAGATTATGACGAAATTTCAGAACTGCCGAAAGATGGTCATTGGATCATCGCCACCGGCCCTTTGACGTCCTCTGCTTTGGGCGAAGCGATTGCGGCTGAAACGAGCCAAGACGCGCTGGCCTTCTTTGATGCCATCGCGCCGATCATCTACGCGGACAGCATCGACATGAGCAAAGCATGGATGCAATCGCGCTATGACAAAGGCGAAACCGAGGAAGAGCGCACCGCCTACCTTAATTGTCCCATGGATAAAGCGCAGTACGAGGGTTTCATCGACGCGCTTTTAGAGGCTGACAAAGCTGAATTTCACGAGGGCGAGACCGCCAAGTATTTCGACGGATGCCTGCCAATCGAAGTGATGGCTGAGCGCGGTCGCGAAACATTGCGTTTTGGCCCGATGAAGCCTGTCGGTTTGACCAACCCGCATCAACCCGACGTCAAAGCATATGCCGTCGTTCAGCTACGTCGTGATAATGCACTTGGGACACTATACAACATTGTAGGTTTTCAAACAAAGATGAAGTATGGTGCGCAAGCTGATGTTTTCAAGTCTATTCCCGGCCTTGAGGGTGCAAGTTTTGCGCGTCTTGGTGGTATTCATCGCAACACATTCCTGAATTCACCAACGTTACTAGACGCACAAATGCGTCTGAAGTCACAGCCCCACATTCGGTTTGCCGGTCAGATCACGGGTGTTGAAGGCTATGTGGAAAGCGCCGCTATGGGTCTGCTCGCAGGTCGTCTTGCCGCGGCTGAAATCAAAGGCGTGGACCTACCTGATCTGCCCCAAGATACGGCAACAGGTGCCTTGGTACATCACATCACAGGCGGTGCCGATGCAAAGACATTTCAGCCGATGAACGTAAACTTTGGTCTGTTCCGCCCTGTTGACGGTCTCAAAGGTGGGCGTCGTGGGCGCGTGGATCGCTACAAGGCCTATACAGATCGCGCAAAAGAAGCGTGGAATGCTTGGCTTGCACCGCAAGGCTAGACAGGCAAAGAACTGCTCGTTAGCCTGTTCTTATGACTGAAACATTCCTTGATAAGGCCTATGATACAACGGGTGTTGATGCGACGCGCGAAATGTATGAAAAATGGGCCGAAAGCTATGACTCTGAGGTCAGCGAGAATGGCTATGCAACACCAAAACGCTGTGCCGAGGCATTGCGCGCTGTTACTTCTGATCTCACCGCTCCTGTTTTGGATTTTGGCTGTGGTACAGGGTTGTCGGGATTGGCCTTATCGCTCGTGGGCTTTAAAACCATAGACGGTATAGATTTGACCAAGAGTATGCTTGATTTGGCGGCTGAAAAAGGCCTGTATCGTTCGCTTTTACTGTCTGACCCTGACGCGGAATTTCTTGTTCCAAAGGGTGATTATTCAGCGATCGCTGCGATAGGCGTTATCGGGGCTGGCGCGGCACCTGTAGAAGTGTTTGATCTGCTTTTAGGTGCGCTTGCTTCTGGGGGTAAATTCGTATTGTCCTTTAATGATAGCACATTGAAAAACCCTGCTTTTGAAGGGCGTATAACCGCTGCGATTGAAGCCGGTGTTGCGTCCCTTTTGTCTGAGGAGTACGGGGATCATTTGCCTGGTATTAACATGAAGTCCAAAGTTTATGTACTTGAAAAGACGTGATATTTAAAACCCGTTTCGCGCCAAGCCCCACAGGTCCTTTGCATCTGGGGCATGCGTATTCAGCGTTGCTTGCGCATGATCAGGCGCGCGCATCTGGTGGTGCTTTCTATTTACGTATGGACGATATTGACCAAAGCCGTGCGCGACCTGCATGGGCGGAACAGATCAAGGATGATCTGATATGGCTTGGCATCACTTGGGACGGTGAAATCTGGTCCCAGCACGCACGTTCTGAGCGGTATCGGACGACATTGCAGACCCTTTGGGATATGGGACTCCTTTATTCTTGCACCTGTACGCGCGCTGATATCAAAGCTGCCGCAAATGCCCCTCAGGAAGGCGCGCCCTTGATAGGGCCAGATGGGCTTGTTTATTCTGGAACATGTCGAGGATTGGACATTTCCGCGATGCCCAATGACACGCCTATAAGGTTAGACATGAGAAATGCCCTTCAACATATTGATATTAAGTGTATTAAACTTCATGAAGGTGATGTCGAATACTCTAAATCGGCTCAAAATATGATCGCAGAAATTGGGGATGTAATTCTTTCACGAAAAGATATGGCAGCATCCTACCACCTGTCTATTGTCGTCGATGATGCAGACCAGCAGATCACACAGGTCATACGTGGCGAAGATCTACGCGACGCCACGTTTATTCATGTGCTGTTACAACGCCTTTTAGAGCTAAACACACCGTCTTATACCCACCATCGGCTTATTCGCGATCAAAACGGTGTCCGCCTTGCCAAGCGCGATGATGCCCGCGCGATATCGAAGTTTCGCAAGGATGGGTTTACGCCGGATGACATCAGAAAGATGGTTGGCCTCTAATCAAGACACCTCTGGTGACATGAGCTCTATTTCAGAACCCTCTGAAATAGACGTATAAAAACAATTCATACGATTGGTATGGCAGGCAGGTCCGGTCTGGCGAACGATCGCGAGCAAGCAATCTTTGTCGCAATCCATCCGCAAATCAACCAGTTTTTGCACGTTGCCAGAGGTTTCGCCTTTCACCCAAAACGCGGCGCGGGAACGGGACCAGTACGTCACCTTGCGTGTATCAATCGTGCGCTGCACTGCGTCTGCATTCATCCATGCCATCATCAGCACGTCGCCTGTGCCCTCTGCTTGCGCGATTACAGGAATGAGACCGGCCTCATTGAAAGTCAGCGTTGCGGGATCAAAACTCATCGTGCTACTCCTTTGAAATGCGCGGCGTGCCGCCTATCTAACTCTCAAAGCACAATGGTGAAAGCGCATAAACTCATGTCAGGCGAAACTGATCTTATCAAGCTCTACTCAGGGCGCATTTTGGCGCTGGCTGCAGATATTCCTTATGCGGAACGTTTGGATTCTGCGGATGCGAGCGTGAAAAAGCGCTCACCTTTGTGCGGGTCTACCGTGACCGTTGACGTGAGCATTGTAGATGGGTGTGTCAGTGCGTTTGGCCAAGACGTAAAAGCCTGTGCATTAGGTCAAGCAGCAGCGTCAGTCGTTGGTGGTGCGATCATAGGATGCACATACGAGCAAGCGGTGCGCGCCCGCGATCAACTGCGTGATTTACTAAAAGGGAGTGGCGTAATTCCTGATGCCCCTTTCGAGGGATTTGAAGTATTCCTACCAGCCTCGGCTTACAAGAACCGACATGCGTCAATTTTGCTCTCCATTGAAGCAACATGTGAGGCCATCGCGCAATTTCAAGCCGAATAAAAAAAACGCCGCACATCCGGGAAAGGATGGCGGCGCAAGGTAAAGTGCTTTCGCGTGGGACCCGATGTTCGCCGTGAAAGAGCTAGGCAAAGCTCTGTTAAGGACAACACTTTAGTTAGGACAGGAGTGTTAAGTCAGCATCTAAGTTGGGGCAGGATGCGTGGCGGTCGGCGCGAAATCACGAGGCAAAAAGAGTAATCAGACAAAGCCAGGAATGTGCAGGGCAACCATGAAGATGGTAATCAAAGAGACGGCACCAATGGCATCGTGCACAAGTGTGCGGTCAGCGCGGGCGATTGCTTTTTTGATTTGATCCATCATCGTTTTGCTCCTGCTCAGTCTTTTATTTGTTGCACCTTTGTTCTCATTTTTGGAGGTATCTGTAAAGAACAAAGTGGAACAAAAAAGAACAAAACGTTAATATTATTGTTAACCTACTGATATTAAACGAATTGCTTGATCCTGTTCCATGAGCCAAAGAAGAACACGCGCGGCTGTTCCGCGTGCACTGGTCAGGTCCGGGTCGTCATGAAGCAATTTACGGGCATCGCTTTGTGCCACATCCATCAAAGCGGTTTGGGTTTCCATGTCTGCAACACGGAACCGAGGCAGGCCAGATTGCGCAGTGCCTATCAGATCACCTGCGCCGCGCATTTGCAGATCAGTTTCTGAAATCACAAATCCGTCCTCGGTTTCGCGCAAAACAGTCAGGCGTTTCTGCCCGTTCTCAGACAAAGGGGCCTTGTACATAAGTAAACAGGTCGAGGCCGCACTGCCGCGCCCGACCCGTCCACGCAGCTGATGAAGCTGGGCAAGACCAAAACTTTCTGCGCGCTCGATCACCATGATTGTCGCGTTGGGAATGTTCACACCCACTTCGATCACAGTCGTGGCCACAAGCACTTGCGCACGACCTGCCACGAAATCGGCCATTCCAGCATCTTTTTCCGCATTGGGCATTTGCCCATGAACAAGGCGCACAACGTCTTCGCCAAGCAACGCACGTAAGGTTTTAAAGCGCTCTTCGGCCGCGATCAAGTCGGACACTTCGCTTTCGCCGACCAAAGGACAAACCCAATAGGCCTGGCGTCCCTCAGCAATGGCTTTGCGCAGGTGTTTCACAACTTCGTGTACGCGTTCATCAGAAATAAGCGCCGTTTTGATCGGTTGGCGCCCTGCTGGTTTTTCGTCTAGCACTGACACATCCATGTCCCCGTATTGCGCCAAGGCCAAACTGCGTGGGATCGGCGTGGCCGTCATTACCAGCACATCCGCGTTCTCGCCCTTTTTGCCCAGCTCAAGGCGTTGACGCACGCCAAAACGGTGCTGCTCATCAACAATTGCCAAACGCAGGTCAGAAAATTTGACGTCTTGCTGAAACACCGCGTGGGTGCCGACAAGTATCTGAATTTTGCCGTCCTGAAGCGCAGATAACTTGGCCACGCGCTCGCGGCCTTTGTCGCGACCCGTTAACAGTTCAAGCACAACCCCGGCTTCTTCAGCCAAAGGTTGCAACCCCTCAAGATGCTGGCGCGCTAATATCTCAGTGGGGGCCATCATAACGCCCTGCCCACCAGCCTCTACAGCAGTTAGCAACGCCATGAACGCCACAAGCGTTTTGCCAGACCCAACATCCCCTTGCAGCAAACGGTTCATCCTATGCGGACTGGCCATATCTGCCGTAATTTCGTCGATTGATCGTAGCTGCGCGCCGGTTGGTTTATACGGCAACGCCTTTAACACTCTGTTGCGAAAGAGGCCTGTTCCATGGCTTTCCATTCCTTGCGCACGACGACGGTTCGCGCGCGCAAGGGCCAAAGTGAGCTGATGTGCCATAAATTCATCATAGGCCAACCGTTCACGCGCAGGCGCGGTTGGTGCAAGGTCCATCATTGAGTTAGGCGCATGCACCGCTTGCACAGCCGTGTGCCAATCAGGCCAATTCTTTTGCAACTTCTGTGTAGGGTCGATCCATTCATCCAGCTCTGGCATGCGCTTCAAAGCGCTAGCAATTGATTTGCTCAAGGGCTTTTGCGTCACGCCCGCAGTTAGGGGATAAACGGGTTCAAAACTGGGAACTTGATCTGCGTCAGACAGTTGTACGACATGATCCGGGTGCACCATTTGAGCCAACCCATCGAAAAGTTCGACCCTACCAGAAACAACACGGCGTTGGCCTGTTGGTAACAGTTTGCTTAGATAGTCACCGCGTGCATGAAAATAGACCAGTTGGAATGCAATTTGTGCATCAATTACATCAATGCGATAGGCCCCCCCTTTGTTGCGTGGTGGACGATGCTGGCCGACTTCAACCTCAACAGTCAATGTGTTGGGCAGATCCGCCCCCTGAACGCTGTCTTTGAGTGTGCGGTCAATTCCAGAAAATGGAAGCAAAAACAACAAATCACGGGGCTTTTCGACGCCAAGCCCTGCCATGTTCAGGGCCGTTTTTGGGCCCACGCCATCAAGCGCGGTTAGAGCCGCAAACAAAGGGAAAAGGATTTCTGGACGCCCGCTCATAATCCTGCGATCAACTCCAGCCATTCGTCTTCATCCAAAGTTTTGATCCCAAGATCAGCCGCCTTTTTAGCTTTTGATCCCGCACCGGGGCCTGCAACAAGAATATCGGTTTTGGCTGAAACGGACCCCGACACTTTGGCACCAAGTGTTTCGGCACGCGCTTTGGCTTCTGCGCGGCTCATTTTTTCTAAGGTTCCTGTGAACACAACGATTTTACCTGCAGCGGGGCTGGTTTGGTCGGGGGCTTGTGCGTCTTCAATGTTTAATTCGTCGGTTAGCCTTTGGATCGATGCGCGCTCAGACTCTTGCTTGAAGCTGGTCACAAGCGATGTCGCCATCACCGTGCCGACGCCATCGATGGACATGAGTTCATCCCATTGCGCGCCCTCCATACCTTTAGCGTTCTCCATCGCATCGATGAACTTTGACCAAGATCCGTAGTGGCGCGCGATAAGGGATGCGCTTTGTGATCCGACGTGACGCAATCCGAGTGCATAGAGCACGCGCGCGAAGCTAATATTTCGGCGCTCATCGATGGCGTCAAACAGTTTTTCGGCACTTTTTGATCCCCATCCATCACGGTTTTTCAATTTTGTCAGCTGCGCCGCATCGCGGCGTTTGAGCGTGAAAATATCGGACGGTTCGCGAATTGACAGCATTGGATCGTGGTAGAACATCTCGACTTGTTTTGCCCCCAAACCTTCGATGTCAACAGCGCCGCGCGACACGAAATGCTTGAGGCGTTCAACGGCTTGTGCTGGGCAGATTAATCCCCCTGAACATCGCCTGACCGCATCACCCTCTTCGCGGGACGCTGCACTTTGGCACTCTGGACAGGTTTTAGGGAAGTCGAATGCGACGCTATCCTTTGGTCGTTTTGACAGGTCTACATCTTTGATCTTCGGGATTACGTCGCCTGCGCGATAAATCTGGACCCAATCACCGATGCGAATATCGCGCCCTTCTCGGATATCATCGCCAGTATTGTCGCGCCCTCGGATGTAATCTTCATTGTGCAAGGTCGCATTAGACACGACGACGCCACCGACAGTCACGGGGGTCAAGCGTGCAACAGGACTTAACGCGCCCGTGCGGCCGACTTGAATATCAATTGCTTCAAGATGTGTCCAAGCTAATTCGGCGGGGAATTTATGCGCAATGGCCCAACGCGGTGTGGTTGCGCGAAATCCGAGCCGCGTTTGATAGGCTAAATCATCGACTTTATACACGACGCCATCAATGTCGTATCCCAGATCAGCGCGCTGTTGTTCGATGCTTTTGTAGTGTTCGACCAATTCTATCGCGTTCTCAAAACGTTTTGTCAGTGAGTTGGTTTGGAAGCCAAGCGCGCTGAGGCGTTCAATAGATGCGGATTGCGTATCTGCGAGTGGTTCAGACAAAACACCCCATGCATATGCGAAAAAGCGCAATGGACGGGACTTTGTTATCTCTGCATCCAGTTGGCGCAAAGACCCTGCCGCGGCATTGCGCGGGTTTGCGAAAGTTTTGCCGCCACGTTCTGTTTGACGTGTATTTAAAGCCTCAAAATGTTCGTGGCTCATGTAAACTTCACCGCGGACTTCCAAAAGGTCGGGAGCATTTTGAAGCTTGTGTGGGACATCGCCAATTGTAAGTGCATTTGCGAGAACATCTTCGCCAGTCGTGCCATCCCCGCGTGTTGCGGCGTGAATGAGTTTACCGTTTTCGTAACGAAGAGATAACGAAAGACCGTCGATCTTTGGTTCTGCAGTGAAGGCGAGTGGTGTTTCAGGCGCGAGCCCCAAGAATTTACGAATGCCTTGCACGAAGTCCGTAACGTCCTCTTCGGTGAAAGCATTGCCAAGCGACATCATGCGCTGAGCATGTGTTATTTTTCCAAAGCCATCTTGGGCTGACGTCCCAATCTGATCGCTCGGGCTGTCTTTGCGTTTAAGTTGGGGAAAACGGTCCTCAATGGCCGTATTACGGCGCTTCAAGGCGTCATATGTCGCGTCATCCAAATTTGGCGCGTCATCGCCATGGTACTTTGAATTGGCATTTGAGAGTTTATTGGCAAGATCGGCTAATTCGGAGCGCGCAGCATCTAGCGTTAAATCTTTGATGTCGGTCTGTGTCATGCGCGCTTGCCTACCTGATGATAGATCAGTGATAGGGGGGCGACGCGCGCGCGTCCAGAGGAAGGGAACACGCGCGCGGTTAATTTCAATTGGCGTTCAAATTCAAATTTACGGTTTAGCCTGCAACCGCCATCTTTGTTTCGATTTGCGGTACTGCAACGGGATCCCGTAGGACATATCCACACCCCCAAACTGTTTCAATATAGCTGGCTTCAGCAGTAGCTTCGCAAAGTTTCTTGCGCAGTTTGCAAATGAAAACGTCAATGATTTTGAGTTCGGGTTCGTCCATTCCGCCATACAGGTGGTTGAGGAACATTTCTTTCGTCAGTGTCGTTCCCTTGCGAAGGGAAAGCAATTCAAGCATTTGGTATTCTTTGCCGGTCAAGTGAACCGTTGTGTTGTCGACTTCGACAGTTTTTGCATAAAGGTTCACCGCTATTTTTCCGGTATGGATGATCGACTGCGAATGCCCTTTGGAGATGCGAATAATCGCGTGAATACGGGCAATCAATTCGTCGCGATGGAAAGGTTTTGTGAGATAATCATCTGCTCCGAAACCAAAACCTTTGATCTTGTTTTCGGTGTCATCGGAACCCGATAAGATCAAAATGGGTGTTTCAACCCGTGCAAGACGCAATTGGCGCAAAACCTCGTGGCCGTTCATATCGGGCAAATTCAAATCGAGAAGAATCAAATCGTAATCATATAGTTTTGCTAAATCGATTCCTTCTTCACCAAACGATGTTGTGTAAACGTTTAGATTTGCATGGGTTAACATCATATCGATGCTTTTCGATGTCGTAGAATCGTCCTCGACCAACAGTACGCGCATGGGGTCACTCCGTTTAGCTGTGCTTCAACTTCAAATTGAGCGAAAATGGTTAACTTACGTTACCTCAATTAGGAAAATGTAACAAAATCAACTTAAGATTGTATATATACTTGAGCGCAAGTTGTTATTAGCGCTTTTTTCACCGTGCGTTGCGACCGCTTGCACCCATTGCTTGAATTCTTCTTCGCTAATTGAATACCGTTCCAACGCGTCACTTTGGGTGATCAACCCATAACTGACGCCGCGCACGACAGCCGCTTTGCGCGATGCCACCCAGCGAGTCGTGTGTTTGTCAGGAAGGTCAGCGCGGCTCATCACCTTGCCATTTGGCAGTGTGACCGCACGTGGGCCGTCGATTTTTTGAGATACATCTTATCGCCTCGTTTCTACTTATGGCCTTTTTACCCCCAACCTCTTAAAGCGATGTGAAACGTCCCCCTTGAGAGTGTGTAGGATTTTCCTATATCTATTTAGTTTCTTCTAAGGAGTTGTCGCTATGGCGCTGGATCATACTGTCCCATTGAATAGCCTCGGCTTTGCAAAGCCCACGTCCGAGACGCGCGTTGTTGTTGCAATGTCGGGTGGTGTGGATAGTTCGGTTGTGGCCGCGCAATTGGCATCTGAGGGTTATGATGTGGTCGGTGTGACCTTGCAGCTTTATGATCATGGTGCTGCTTTGGCCAAGAAAGGTGCATGTTGCGCTGGTCGCGATATTCATGATGCACGCCGCGTGGCCGAAGAAATGGGTTTCCCTCACTATGTGCTCGATTATGAGAACACGTTTAAGGACGCGGTAATTGATGAGTTTGCGGACAGTTATTTGGCCGGTGCAACACCAGTTCCCTGTATCCGTTGTAATGAACGTGTGAAATTCAAAGATCTATTGGAGACCGCGAAGGACTTGGATGCGGATTGCATGGCAACGGGTCACTACATTCAACGTATGATGGGGCCTGAAAAGGCTGAACTGCATTCCGCGGCGGACGCGGGCCGCGATCAAAGTTATTTCCTGTTCTCAACCAAGCAAGAGCAGTTGGACTACTTGCGTTTCCCATTAGGCCACCTGCCCTCCAAGGATGCGACGCGCGCGTTGGCGGAGAAATATGGATTAAGCGTTGCCGACAAGCCCGACAGCCAAGATATCTGTTTTGTGCCAAATGGCGACTACGCGGCGGTGATTGAAAAACTGCGGCCTGGTTCTGCTGAGGCTGGTGATATCGTTGATACTGAGGGCAACGTTCTGGCTCAGCATAACGGCGTGATCCATTATACGATTGGTCAGCGCCGAGGTTTGGGCATTGGGGGGCTGGAAACGCCGTTGTATGTGCTGCGTTTGGATGTTGATTTGAAACATGTGATCGTTGGGCCGAAAAAGATGTTGAGCACGCGCACTATTCCTGTGCGTGAGATAAACTGGCTTGGGGATGAACCAATGTCGTCGCAAGAAGAATGGCATGTTTTGGTGCGTGTGCGCTCAACCCGCCCACCGCGTCCTGCGATTATTCGTCCGATTTCTGATACTGAAGCCACGGTTGAATTGCTAACTCCAGAGGACGGCGTGTCCCCCGGTCAGGCTTGTGTGTTTTATGATACCGAGAGTTCGCGCATCTTTGGCGGCGGCTGGATTTGGCGCGGATACTAAGATGGACGCGTTTTCCCTACTTGATCTATCGCCTATTCCTGAGGGCAAGACCGCCCGTGATGCGATCCTGAACACTGTGTCTTTGGCCCAAGCGGCGGATGATGCAGGATACAAACGCTATTGGCTGGCCGAGCATCACAATATGCCTGGTATTGCGAGTGCGGCGACATCGCTTGTGATTGCGCAGGTAGCGGCTGCCACGAAGACTATTCGTGTTGGAGCTGGTGGTATTATGCTTCCCAATCATGCGCCTTTGGTGATTGCAGAACAATTTGGCACGCTTGCGACGTTGTATCCTGATCGCATTGATCTGGGGCTTGGGCGCGCGCCCGGCTCTGACATGGCAACAGCGCGCGCGTTGCGCCGCCATATGGCACCAGAGGACAGTTTTCCCCAAGATGTGCAGGAATTAATGGGTTACTTGGCCGATGGAGATGACAGCGCGCCCGTGCGCGCGATCCCCGGTCAGGGAATGAATGTGCCAGTTTGGATCCTTGGATCAAGCATGTACGGCGCGCAATTGGCGGCGTATCTTGGTCTGCCTTATGCGTTTGCGTCGCATTTCGCGCCTGATCTATTGGAAGAAGCACTGTATGCTTATCGCAGCACGTTTCAGCCCTCTGCCGTTTTAGACAAACCCCATGCAATGCTGGCTGCGGGCGTGTGCGTTGCACCGACAAAAGAAGAGGCAGATTTTCTGCGCTCGTCCCAGATCCTTGCCTTTGCGCGTTTGCGGACAGGCAAACCCGGTCCCTTGCCCAAGCCTGTTCAAGATGTGGCCAGCATGATCCCTGCCCAAGTTATGCAGAGCGTGAACCATGCGCTGTTAGTGTCGGCAACAGGAACGCCGCAAGTGGTGCACAGCCGTCTCGAAGAGATCATCAAACGGTATAAGCCTGATGAAATTATGGTGACAGGTATGATTCATGATCACGCTTCGCGCGTGCGCTCGTTTCAATTGGCAGCGGATGTTTTGAAGGACTTGGTGAAGCCCTAACTGCGCATTACTCATTCCCGTAATTGTGCCTTTCATCACACACCTGTCTGCACAGTTGTCTAGCTAGGGGAAAAAGAGCTGACCTGCATCAAACCTTCATGGCACATAGATTGAACAGCGACCGCAAGAGTCGTTTTTGAGGGCAGTATGACAAAAACCGCAAAACCAGCGCTTGGCGCTTTGATCTATTTCGCAGTGGCCTTCAGCCTTGCGACGTATTTCACGTTTGCGGCTGTCCAAGGCGACTACGGTGTGTTCCGACGTGCTGAGATTACAGTTGGGGCGCGTGACTTGGATCTACAACTGACCCAGTTGCAAGGTGAAGTCGCAGCAATGGAAAACCTGACCAAGCGTCTGTCTGACACCTATCTCGATCTTGATCTGCTGGATCAACAAGCGCGCGATGTTCTGGGCCTACTGCGCGCTGACGAGGTTGTTGTTCGCTAAATTTAAGCGCTGTATTGCTCAAGTACACTTCCCTCTAGTCAGACAATCTCTCCTGCGCTAAGCTTTAGTTTAACGCTAAACCAATCTCTGTTTCTGGGAGGATACACTGCACATGGCCGCGCGAAAATCAAATCCAAAGTCTAACGTGTCTGCTGAGGAATTGCTCAGTTATTACAAAGATATGCTCTTGATCCGCCGCTTTGAAGAAAAGGCAGGCCAGCTTTATGGGATGGGTTTGATTGGTGGTTTTTGCCATCTCTATATCGGCCAAGAAGCGGTTGTTGTCGGTCTAGAAGCCGCAGCAGAGGAAAGCGATAAGCGCATCACGTCTTACCGCGATCACGGTCATATGCTAGCCTGCGGTATGGATGCCAATGGCGTGATGGCCGAACTGACAGGCCGGCAGGATGGATATTCAAAGGGTAAAGGCGGCTCCATGCACATGTTCTCGAAAGAGAAGCATTTTTACGGTGGCCACGGCATTGTTGCAGCCCAAGTTCCTTTGGGCGCAGGTTTGGCCTTCGCGGATAAATACAAGGGCAATGGGCGCGTGACCTTCACCTATTTCGGGGATGGGGCTGCGAACCAAGGACAGGTTTACGAGACCTTCAATATGGCCGCGCTTTGGGATTTGCCCTGCATTTTTGTGATTGAGAATAACCAATATGCGATGGGCACGGCCCAAGGGCGATCGACCTCTTCGCAAGACATCTATAAACGTGGTGAAGCCTTCGGCATTCCCGGTGAAGCGGTGGACGGCATGGATGTATTGGCCGTGAAAGACGCAGGCGAGCGCGCGGTTAAACACTGTCGTTCTGGCAAAGGCCCCTATATTTTAGAGATCAAAACCTATCGCTATCGTGGTCATTCCATGTCGGACCCTGCGAAATATCGCACACGTGAAGAGGTGCGGAAAATGCGTGATGAGCGTGATCCGATCGAACAAGTCCGTGATATGCTTTTGACGGGCAAACACGCGACAGAGGACGATCTGAAGGCGATAGACAAGGACATCAAAAAGGTCGTGAACGCCTCGGCAAATTTTGCCAAGGAAAGCCCCTTGCCTGACCTGTCCGAACTTTGGACCGACATATATGCTGAGGCGGAGTTATAAATCATGGCAATTGAGATCCTAATGCCCGCCTTATCGCCCACCATGGAAGAAGGCACGCTTGCCAAATGGCTGGTTAAAGAAGGCGACACAGTTGCCTCTGGTGATATCCTTGCCGAAATCGAAACCGACAAGGCCACGATGGAATTTGAAGCCGTCGATGAAGGTGTGATCGGCAAGATCCTTGTGCCTGAGGGCAGCGCTGGTGTGGCGGTAAACACCACGATTGCGTTGATGTTGGAAGACGGTGAAAGCCCGGATGACGCAGTTGTTGCTGCGCCTAAAGCGGCTGCCGCGAGCATTCCAGCACAAGTTGCAGCACCCGTTGAGGCGCCAAGCGCTGTTGAATGGACTGCGCCCGAACCCGATTGGCCTGAAGGCACCGAGCTTAAGAAACAAACCGTGCGCGAAGCGTTGCGCGATGCCATGTCCGAAGAAATGCGACGCGACGAGGATGTGTTTTTGATGGGTGAAGAAGTGGGCGAATACCAAGGCGCTTATAAGATATCCCAAGGCATGCTAGATGAATTTGGCTCTAAACGCGTGATGGACACACCGATCACGGAACATGGGTTTACGGGTATCGCGGTTGGTGCAGCATTCGGTGGATTGAAACCGATCGTGGAGTTCATGACATTTAACTTCGCGATGCAAGCTATTGATCAAATTATAAATTCTGCTGCAAAAACGCTCTATATGTCGGGCGGTCAGATGGGCGCACCTATGGTGTTTCGTGGACCAAATGGTGCCGCCGCGCGTGTCGGTGCACAGCATTCGCAAGATTACGCGGCTTGGTATGCACATATTCCAGGTTTGAAGGTCGTGATGCCGTACTCTGCGTCTGATGCGAAAGGTCTTATGAAGTCAGCGATCCGTGATCCGAACCCTGTGATCTTCCTTGAGAACGAAATCCTGTATGGCCGCTCTTTTGATGTGCCCGTGATGGAGGATTTCACTGTCCCAATCGGCAAAGCAAAGATCGCACGTAGCGGTACGGATGTGACAATCGTGAGCTTTGGAATTGGGATGAGCTATGCCATGGAAGCTGCTGAAAAGTTAGCGGAAAGCGGGATTGAGGCTGAAGTTGTTGATCTACGCTCCTTGCGCCCAATGGACACACAAACCGTGATTGAAAGCGTCAAGAAAACCAATCGCTGCATCACAGTTGAAGAAGGCTGGCCTGTTGGTTCTATTGGCAATCATATCTCTGCTGTTTTGATGCAAGAGGCGTTCGACTATCTTGATGCGCCTGTCATCAACTGCACAGGTAAAGACGTTCCCATGCCCTATGCTGCGAACCTAGAAAAGCTGGCGTTGACAACCACTGACGATGTCATCGAAGCCGTGCACAAAGTCACATACCGTTAAGGAGATCGCCCCATGGCACTAGAAATTCTCATGCCCGCGCTGTCCCCGACGATGGAGGAAGGCACGCTCGCGAAGTGGTTGGTCAAGGAAGGCGATACCGTTGCCTCTGGCGATCTGCTGGCCGAGATTGAAACTGACAAAGCCACGATGGAATTCGAAGCTGTCGACGAAGGTGTAATAGGCAAGCTGCTGGTTGCGGCTGGTACGGCAGCTGTGAAGGTGAATAGCCCAATCGCGGTTTTATTAGAAGACGGTGAAGAGCTTGGCGCAGAGATAGTGCCACAAGCTACGGCAACACCCGAACCCACTGCGGCCAAGGTGTCATCCGCAGCGCCGATTGAAGCGGCTCCGATCAAAAACGGCACTCGCGTTTTTGCATCGCCTTTGGCGCGTCGCATTGCTCAGGATAAGGACATTGACCTAAGTCTGATCACCGGCTCTGGCCCAAAGGGTCGCATTGTGAAAGCAGATATTGAGAACGCTCACGGTGCAGTCACTGCCTCAGAACCAAAGGCAAGCCAACCGGTTGCAATGCCGGTTCAAACCGATCCTAACGACATCACTAAACTCTATGCGGGTCGCAGCTATACCGAAGTACCTCTCGACGGCATGCGCAAAATTATCGCCGCGCGTCTGACAGAAGCAAAGCAAACTATCCCACATTTCTATCTACGACGTGATATCCATCTGGACGCGTTGTTGAAGTTCCGCAGTCAGATCAACAAACAACTTGAAAAGCGCGATGTGAAGCTCTCGGTGAATGACTTCATCATCAAAGCCTGCGCACTGGCACTACAACAGGTCCCGCAGGCCAATGCGGTTTGGGCAGGTGATCGTGTTTTGCAGATGGAGGCGTCTGATGTTGCCGTTGCTGTTGCGATTGAAAGGGGATTGTTCACGCCAGTTCTTCAAGATGCTGAAACAAAGTCGCTTTCATCACTTTCATCAGAAATGAAAGACCTTGCGACACGCGCCCGATCTCGCAAACTTGCTCCGCATGAATACCTTGGTGGCAGTTTTGCGATATCCAATCTGGGCATGATGGGGATCGATAATTTCGATGCCGTGATTAATCCACCGCACGGCGCAATCTTGGCCGTGGGTGCTGGTGTCAAAAAGCCAATCGTGACTGAATATGGAAACCTTGGGATTGCAACCGTGATGTCAGTGACGCTCTCTGTAGATCATCGCGTCATCGACGGTGCTCTTGGGGCCGAGCTTCTTAGCGCAATCAAAGACAATCTCGAAAACCCAATGGCAATGCTCGCTTAATCAATGGCTTCATCTTTCCAAAAAAACTTCCGCCGGAGGCATTCCAGCACCCGCTATTTGGGTGCTGAATTTATAAGTTGGTCCATAGAAACTGACGGCTGATCGCAGCCTGCTTCGCCCACAATCTTAGCAGGTACGCCCGCAACCGTTTTACACGGCGGTACTTCAGCCAAGACCACTGAACCCGCAGCGATGCGGCTGCAATGGCCTACTTTGATGTTTCCCAGAATTTTTGCGCCAGCGCCAATCAGAACACCATTTCCAATTTTTGGATGACGCTCTTCTTCTTCCTTGCCCGTGCCCCCCAAGGTAACCGAATGTAGCATGGAGACATTGTCACCAACGACAGCCGTTTCACCAATCACAATCGAATGTGCATGATCAATCATTATGCCTTTGCCAATCTTGGCTGCGGGATGAATATCAACGCCAAATATCTCTGACACACGCATTTGCACGAAATACGACAAATCAATACGCCCTTTTGCCCAAAGCCAATTCGCAATGCGGTAGGCTTGGATCGCTTGAAACCCTTTGAAAAAAACCAAGGGTTGCAATAGGCGATGGCACGCCGGATCGCGATCATAGATCGCCATCAAATCAGCGCGTGCAGATTCAACGATTGAAGGATCTTCGAGATAGGCTTCGTCTGCGATATCACGCAGAATAATCTGGCTCATCTCATTGGACTGCAACTTGGCAGAAAATCTGTAAGACAACGCCTTTTCCAGACTGGCATGGTGCAAAATACATGCGTGCAGCAATCCGCCCATAAGCGGTTCACTTTTGACGGCGTCTTCCGCTTCTAGCGAAATACGTTCCCAAACCGGATCGACGCTTCGCATTGCTTGTTGTGCCTGTGCCAAGTCAGCATTCCTCATTCATTCAAATCGTTCTATCGCAGATAAGACCGAAAGAACAAATGCAAAGAGGTGATCCATGACATTGCATTGTGCGATGGATTGGATTTGGCGGCGTTAAAGGTTCATTCTTGTTGATGAGAAAGGTCGCCGAGCACAATCTGAAATGCATCCAAAACGTCTTGTGTCATATCCAAAGGCATTGCTCCCAACCCATGACGCAGCACAACCGCGGTTAATGTCCCGTCCCCATAAAGAGGATGCGCGCTACCTGTCTTCTTCAAATACGTTGCCGCCTCTTTCGTTTGCGCGAATAGGGCCTGTGACCTGATCGTTCGCTCTCCTTTGGAAAACTTCAAAAGATAGCGAACACCTAAAATAAGATCAGCCAATGTTGTTTTTGCTGTGTTATTAACCAACAACTTGTCGCGCAAACAGCCCAGGACCGAAGCGATCAGAAACTTGGGCAATGCGCATTTCATAAAGACCAGTTGCGCCATCGGCCAAACG
>NZ_JABBAM010000026.1:4410-24585 GCF_018607965.1 Planktotalea sp. | reverse complement strand
TAGGGATTGGGATGCGCCATCAAAGGCGTCCATTTCGTCGAAATTGCTCATGAGATTGACACTAGCGCGCAAAAGCCGATAGGAAAAGAGAGGTTCGCATAATGTTCCACATTCTTTTCTGGACAATTGCCGCGCTGCGGCGACAAATGATTACATGGATTTGCACAGCACCTACCCCGCCATCTCTGATCTGCGCCATCGAGCGCGCGCCCGTATTCCGCATTTCGTGTGGGAATATCTGGATAGCGCAACGGGACATGAAGCGACGAAAGCGCGCAATCGGACCAAGTTGGACGAGGTTCTGATGATGCCTTCGGTGTTGCACGGTGAAATGACGCCTGATCTGTCGGTTGATCTTATGGGTCAACACTTGCCCCTGCCCTTTGGGATAGCACCTGTTGGAATGTCGGGCCTGATCTGGCCAGACGCGGAATGTCATTTAGCACGCGCGGCGGCGGACTTGGGTATTCCTTATAGTCTATCAACTGTCGCGACGCAGACGCCAGAGATGATTGAACCTGTTTTGGGCGCCCAAGGTTGGTTCCAGATGTACCCGCCGCGAGATGCAGGTATTCGTGCGGATATGCTGGCGCGCGCGAAAAAGGCGGGCTTTCATACGTTGATCTTGACGGTCGATGTGCCCGTTGCCTCGCGCCGTGAACGCCAATTGCGCGGGGGCTTGCAACAGCCACCCAAGATTACGCCGCGTTTACTGGCGCAGGTTGCGAAATGTCCTGCCTGGGCGCTGGGGACAGCGCACCTTGGCATGCCGCGGATGCGTTTGATGGACAGCTATGCGGATCATGTGAAGGGTCAGACCGAGGGTTTAAGCAGTACCGCGCACGTTGGATATTTACTGCGCACCTCGCCTGATTGGGACTACGTGAGCAAGCTGCGCGATGAGTGGGATGGATCGCTTGTGGTGAAAGGTGTGCTGAACGCAGCAGACGTTGCGCCGCTGGAAAAAGCGGGCGTTGATGCGATTTGGCTGTCTAATCATGCAGGTCGTCAGTTCGATGCGGCCCCTTCCCCGATCGAAGTTCTGCCTGCTATACGCGCGGCCACCAAGCTACCTTTGATCTTTGATAGTGGGATCGAGGGCGGTTTGGACATGCTGCGCGCCATCGCTTTGGGTGCAGATTTCGTGATGATGGGCCGCGCATGGCACTACGCGCTGGGGGCCTTGGGGGCCGATGGTCCTGCGCATCTGGCTGACATGCTAACGTCGGACTTGATCGCCAATATGGGCCAACTTGGTGCGCGACGCCTGAATGATGTGCGAGGACAAACGTTCACACGAACAGTACCTTGACTCTTAATATTAGCGTTAACATACAGCCATTAATCTGAAAAACACCCAATACTACGAATAACGCACCCTCAAATGGGCCGCTATGTTCTGCGTAACAGACCAACACGGGAAAGCTGCCATGACTGAATTCAACAAGATCCTCATCGCCAATCGCGGCGAAATTGCCATTCGTATCATGCGCGCGGCAAACGAGCTTGGGAAAAAAACTGTCGCTGTTTACGCGGAAGAGGACAAGCTGGGTTTGCACCGCTTTAAAGCCGACGAAGCCTATCGCATTGGTGAGGGCATGGGGCCTGTTGCGGCCTATCTGTCGATTGAAGAGATTATTCGCGTGGCCAAGGAAAGCGGCGCAGATGCGATCCATCCAGGCTATGGCCTACTGTCTGAAAACCCTGATTTCGTAGATGCGTGTGACGCAGCTGGCATCACATTCATCGGTCCAAAAGCCGCAACGATGCGCGCGCTTGGGGACAAAGCGTCCGCGCGCCGTGTTGCAATGGATGCGGGTGTGCCTGTGGTGCCTGCGACCGAAGTTCTGGGCGACGACATGGTGGCCGTGAAAAAAGAGGCGGCTGAGGTTGGCTATCCCTTGATGCTAAAGGCGTCATGGGGTGGTGGCGGTCGTGGGATGCGCGCGATCTGGTCTGAGGATGAATTGGAAGAGAAGGTTTTAGAGGGGCGTCGTGAAGCAAGTGCGGCCTTTGGCAACGACGAGGGGTATCTAGAGAAGATGATCGTGCGCGCACGCCACGTTGAGGTGCAAATCTTGGGCGATAACCATGGCGGCATGTATCATCTTTTTGAGCGTGATTGTTCCGTTCAAAGGCGTAACCAAAAAGTGGTTGAGCGCGCCCCTGCCCCCTACCTGAGCGAAGAGCAACGCACAGAGATTTGCGCGCTGGGTCGCAAAATCTGCGCGCACGTGAATTATGAATGCGCAGGTACTGTTGAGTTCTTAATGGATATGGACAGTGGCAAGTTTTACTTCATCGAAGTGAACCCGCGCGTGCAGGTCGAACACACTGTGACCGAGGAAGTCACGGGCATCGATATCGTGCAGGCGCAGATCAAGATCGCCGAGGGTAAAACAATTGCCGAAGCGACCGGCAAAGCATCCCAAAACGACGTCCGTTTGAATGGCCACGCCCTGCAAACACGGATCACGACTGAAGATCCTTTGAACAACTTTATTCCCGATTACGGCCGCATCACCGCGTTCCGCGAAGCCCAAGGCATGGGCATTCGTCTGGACGGTGGCACGGCCTATTCCGGCGGCGTGATCACGCGCTATTACGACAGCCTGTTGATGAAAGTGACCGCGCACGCGCAAACGCCAGAGGCGGCGATTGCGCGCATGGATCGGGCTTTGAGAGAATTTCGTATACGCGGCGTCAGCACAAACATCGCGTTTGTTGAGAACCTGTTGAAGCATCCAACGTTCTTGTCCAACGAATATACAACGACGTTTATCGACAACACGCCCGACTTGTTTGATTTCAAGAAACGCCGCGACCGCGCGACGAAGATCTTGATCTATATCGCCGATATCACGGTTAACGGACATCCAGAGACAACGGGGCGTCCCTTGCCTGCTGCGGACCTTAAAACGCCAAAGCCCCCTGCGCCAACAGGCGAACTTGCGCCCTATGGCACGCGCAATTTACTTGATGAAAAAGGCCCCCAAGCGGTGGCTGATTGGATGGCGGCGCAAAAGCAACTTTTGCTCACCGATACCACGATGCGCGACGGGCATCAGTCCTTGCTTGCGACGCGTATGCGCTCGATTGATATGATCCGCGTGGCACCGACCTATGCCTCTGAAATGCCGCAACTTTTCTCTGTTGAATGCTGGGGGGGCGCGACGTTTGATGTGGCCTATCGTTTCTTGCAGGAATGTCCGTGGCAGCGTCTGCGCGACATTCGTGCGGCAATGCCAAATGTCATGACGCAAATGCTGCTTCGGTCTGCTAACGGGGTTGGGTATACGAACTATCCTGACAATGTGGTGCAAGAGTTCGTGCGCCAAGCGGCAGAAACCGGCGTTGATGTATTCCGTGTGTTTGACAGTCTGAACTGGACTGAAAACATGCGCGTTGCGATGGATGCGGTGATAGAATCTGGTAAAGTCTGCGAAGGCACGATTTGTTACACAGGCGATATTCTGAACGCGGATCGCGTGAAATACAATCTCGTCTACTACGTACAAATGGGCAAAGATTTGAAAGCCGCAGGCGCACATGTGTTGGGCTTGAAAGACATGGCTGGGTTGCTGAAACCCGCCGCTGCGCGCGTGCTGGTGAAAGCGTTGAAAGAAGAGGTCGGTCTGCCGATCCATTTCCACACACACGACACCGCTGGCATTGCCTGCGCGACGATCCTAGCGGCCTCTGAAGCGGGTGTTGATGCAGTAGATTGCGCCATGGACGCGCTATCGGGCAACACCAGTCAAGCGACGTTGGGCACGGTGGTTGAATCCCTGCGTCACACGGATCGCGATACAGGGATCGACATCGAATCCGTGCGTCGAATTTCGGATTACTGGGAACAAGTGCGCGCTCAATATGCAGCATTCGAAACCGGCCAGCAGGCACCATCGTCAGAGGTCTATCTGCACGAAATGCCCGGTGGTCAGTTTACAAATTTGAAGGCGCAAGCACGCTCGTTAGGCCTGGAAGAGCGCTGGTCCGAGGTGGCGCATACCTATGCGGACGTGAACCAAATGTTTGGTGATATCGTGAAGGTAACGCCAAGCTCTAAAGTCGTTGGCGACATGGCGTTAATGATGGTCAGCCAAGGTCTAACCCGCGCAGAGGTTGAAGATCCCGAAGTTGATGTGGCCTTCCCTGACAGCGTTGTCGACATGATGCGCGGTAACCTTGGACAACCTCCCGGTGGTTTTCCTGCTGGGATCGTCGGCAAGGTTCTAAAGGGCGAGACCCCGAATTCGGAGCGGCCAGGCAAATCCTTGGCCCCTGTTGATCTGACGGGCGAGCGCGCGAAACTATCTGAATTGCTAGACGGACGCGAGATTGATGGTGAAGATCTCAATGGCTACCTGATGTATCCCAAAGTGTTTTTAGACTACATGGGCCGTCACCGCAGCTATGGTCCTGTGCGGGCCTTGCCAACAAAGACCTTCTTTTACGGGATGGAACCTGCCGAAGAGATTACCACCGAAATTGATCCAGGAAAGACACTAGAGATTCGTTTGCAGGCCGTGGGTGAGACCCTGGATGACGGCGATGTGAAGGTGTTCTTTGAGCTGAACGGCCAACCGCGTGTTATTCGTGTGCCGAACCGTTCCGTCAAGGCAGCAACGGCTGCGCGACCCAAGGCTGACGTTGCTAATGAGAACCATGTGGGCGCACCGATGCCGGGTGTTGTGGCATCCGTCGCTGCAGTCGCGGGGAGCAAGGTTTCAGAGGGTGATTTGTTGCTTACGATTGAAGCGATGAAGATGGAAACGGGTATTCACGCGGAACGCGACGCTGTCATTAATGCAGTTCATGTGGGTGCTGGCGCACAGATCGATGCAAAAGACCTGCTGGTTGAATTTGAGTGATTTGAGAGAGCGCGCGCGTGGTTGTGTATCGGCGTAAGAATTTGATTTCGATGGGTGATCATGGGGACAACAGCCTGCTTAAAAGAATGCGGGCACAGGGAAATTGCGCGGAGTATGCGCCGTTTGGCGTTATGCTGTTGGCCTTTGTCGAGATATCAGACGCGCCAACGGTTGCAGTTCATTTTCTGGGTGCGATGTTGGTGTTGGGTCGACTTGCACATGCGTGGGGATTTTCGGCCTCCCCTCCTGTTATGATGGGACGTGTGGTTGGGATGGTGCTGACACTGAGTATGATCCTTTTGAGCGCATTGGGCCTATTGTTTCATGGATTGTTTTGATGTGTCGTTTGAACCTACCTAAGACTTGAGTGAAAAAATCTACAAATGAGTGAATTTTCCTCTTGCAGGTCAAGCGCGCTAGGACTAATCACGCCCTACCAAACGGTGCGGGCGTAGCTCAGGGGTAGAGCGAAACCTTGCCAAGGTTTAGGTCGAGAGTTCGAATCTCTTCGCCCGCTCCATTTGGTCTAACATTTAGTGTTACGATAAGTCGCCTTCTAGGTGGCTTTTTTCGTTTCACATGCGTGTTATTGTGCAGCCTTGAATGCAATCGTCGGTACAAACACAGGCGTCATTTACGAGCGAAACCTTTGACAATTTCATTGCCTTTCAACTAGCGTTACCAAATGTGTGAATCTTGAAATATTCGGCGTCCTGCCCTTGTGCTTTCACGGATTCACCGCACATCTACAGTAAACCGAGTATCACCTGTTTTAGGAGCCGCTGTGTCCCTTTTCTTTATCGTCGCTTTGCCATTCTTTGGATCACTGCTTCCAGGCTTAATGAATTCAGCAGGGCGATCTGCGACAGCTGGAGTTACATTCACGGTTTCCTTGGCGGCTTTTGTGGGAATTCTCACGAACCTGCCTACAATTTTGGCGGGCGATGTGGTTTTGGCCCCCGTCGATTGGATGCCAATGTTGGGGCTGAATTTCACATTGATGCTAGACAGTCTTGGTTTCTTCTTTGCGCTTTTGATCCTTGGCATCGGACTTTTGATCATCGCATATGCGCGCCACTATCTTAGCCGTGACGATAATATGGGGCAGTTTTTCGCCTATCTCTTGCTGTTCCAAGGCGCGATGGTCGGTATCGTTCTAAGCGATAACATCCTGCTTTTGCTGGTTTTCTGGGAATTAACATCCCTTTCGTCTTTTTTGCTGATTGGGTACTGGAAGCATCTGCCCGAGGGGCGGCAAGGTGCGCGCATGGCGTTGACCGTGACGGGCATGGGTGGACTTGCGATGATCGGTGGCATGTTGATCTTAGGCCAGATCGTGGGCAGTTACGATCTAAGTGTGATCTTGCAAAACCGCGACTTGATCCAAGCGGATCCGATGTATGTGCCAGCGTTGATCTTGATCTTGCTCGGGTGTTTCACCAAATCCGCACAGTTCCCGTTCCACTTTTGGTTGCCACATGCGATGGCCGCCCCAACGCCTGTGTCTGCATACTTGCACTCTGCGACAATGGTGAAGGCGGGCATCTTCTTGATGGCGCGCATGTGGCCTGTGTTGTCTGGCACGCCTGAGTGGTTCATGATCGTGACCACCGCGGGTCTGATCACAATGGTTCTGGGCGCAGTCATCGCGCTGTTCAAGCATGATCTTAAGGCGTTGTTGGCCTTTTCAACCGTGAGCCATTTGGGTCTGATAACGATGCTGCTTGGCACTGGCACAGCGTTCGGTGCAATGGCGGCCATGTTCCACATTTTGAACCATGCAACATTCAAAGCGGCCCTGTTTATGTCTGCTGGCATCATCGATCATGAAGCCCACACACGCGATATTCGCCTGCTTGGTGGCTTGCGCAAGTTGATGCCTGTCACCTTCGTGATCGCGACGTTGGCCGCGCTTTCCATGGCGGGCATTCCACTGCTAAACGGCTTTCTGTCCAAGGAAATGATGTTGGAAGAAGCCAATCACACGGTTCTGTTCAACGCTGTCTGGCTTGTTCCTGTGATGGCCACCCTTGGGTCGCTTTTTTCCGCGGCCTACTGTTTCCGCTTGATTGGTCACGTGTTTCTTGGACCCGTGCGCGACGACTATCCTGCGAAACCACATGATCCCGGTACGGGACTTTGGTTGCCACCCGCACTTCTTGTGGTGCTTGTTGTTGTCATTGGTATAGCGCCCTTTCTTGCTGAGCCGTTCGTAAAGCTGGTCACGGCCTCTGTGCTTGGCGATGCAGCCGAGGTACCAAAGGCCTACTTTAAGATCTGGCATGGTCTTGTTCCTGCGCTCTACATGTCAATTGTCGCTGTCGTGGGTGGTCTGATCATGCTCGCGGTCTTCAAGCCCTCTTTGCGCTTTTGGGATGCGGTGCCGCGCCCCGAAGCCAAGCCGATCTTCGAGGCCCTCATTGAAGGCGCAGCCAAGTTGGCGCGCGCTGTGATCCTACCTTTGCACAACGGCTCGTTCTCACGCTACGCCGCGATTGCGACTGTGGTTATGGTTTCTGTCGGTTATCACGCTTGGACCACTGGAACCATGAGCGCGACAACGCGGATCATGCAACCTGCTGGGCTTGTGCCGATTGCGGGGTGGTTGATGTTGGTGGCCGCAACTATTGGAATGGTATTCCTGCATCGCAACCGTTTGCTATCGCTGATTTTAATCGGGATTGTCGGTCTGATGGTGTCCATCGGCTTCGTCTTTTTCAGCGCGCCGGACCTTGCGATGACCCAGTTCACTGTAGAAGTCGTGACGATTATCTTGCTCCTGCTCGCTTTGAACTTCCTTCCCAACAAGACCCCTGTTGAAAGCTCGGTCTTGCGCCGTGTGCGCGATACGGGCGTGGCGATCATTGGTGGCTTGGCGACCTTTGCGCTGTCCTATCACTATATGCTGCGCGATGCGGTAAGTTCGCCGATCTCTGAGTTCCACCTTGCCAACTCCTACAAAGGGGGGGGCGGTACGAATGTAGTGAACGTGATCCTCGTCGATTTCCGTGGGTTTGATACATACGGTGAAATCATCGTGCTTGGGATCGCTGCACTGCTGATCTACGCACTGACAGAAACGCTACTTGGTGGTCCTGTGCGTGCACGTTTGCTGAACCGCAAACCTGATCAAGCACGTGCTGGGGATATGCATCCCATGATGATGGTCGTGATGACTCGTGTTATTATGCCTGTTGTTTTGATGGTTGGGTTTTACATCTTCTTGCGCGGCCATAATGAACCCGGCGGTGGTTTCATCGCGGGCCTGATCGTGTCGATCGGCGTTGTCATGCAATATATGGCCAGCGGATTTGGCTGGGCGTCTGCGCGTCTTAAATACCCGTACCACGGTGTTATTGGCGCGGGCGTTCTGATTGCTGGACTAACCGGCATTGGATCATGGTTTGTGAGCAAACCATTCCTGACGTCTGACTTCACCTACGCACGTATTCCGCCCTTTGAGAAATTCGAACTGGCCACCGCTGCATTGTTCGATCTTGGTGTGTTCCTTGCCGTCGTTGGTGCTGTGATGCTGTCGCTTGAAAGTTTCTCGCGCCTTGCCCGTCTTGCAAGCGAGCCGAGCAGTGATCACCCAATGGACATTGATCCATCCCGTGATGACGCGGTGGCCCCTGATTTAGTGTCCTCTGGAAAGGAGGCCGTGTAACATGGAATTTCTAGTCGCTTCCGCCATTGGCATCCTCACATCAGGCGGCATCTATTTGATGCTGCGCCTGCGAACGTTCCCTGTTATTTTGGGGATTTCATTGCTGACCTATGCTGTGAACGTGTTCTTGTTTGCGTCTGGTCGATTGACCACTGGCGCGCCACCCATTTTGCGCGACGGGATCGAGACCTATGCCGATCCCCTGCCCCAAGCGCTTGTTTTGACAGCTATCGTGATTTCCTTCGGCATGACCGCAGTTGTTGTGATGATTGGTCTTGGTGCGTTCCTTGGATCAGATGATGATCACGTTGATGACCAACCCGAAGCTGAGACCAACACGGCCGCAGTGAAAGACGCACCGGAGGCACGTTCATGACCCATTGGATGGTAGCCCCGATTATCCTGCCCGCATTGGTCGCGCCGTTCATTGTCTTGGCGGCGCGCTATCACATTGGCATTCAACGCGTCCTATCGGTTGCCGGCGTTTTGGTCTTGATCGCAGTTGCGCTTGGCCTTGCGCTGCAAGCCGCGGATGGCACGATCACGCTCTATCAATTGGGCGATTGGGCGGCACCGTTCGGCATCGTTCTGGTTGGGGATCGTTTGTCCACGATGATGGTCTTACTCACGGCAGTGCTTGCGCTGTTTGTGTTACTTTATGCCATAGGTTCTGGCTGGGATGATCGGGGGCGCCACTTCCATGCGTTGTTCCAGTTCCAGTTGATGGGCATTATGGGCGCGTTCCTGACGGGCGATTTGTTCAACTTGTTCGTCTTCTTTGAGGTCCTGTTGATTGCCTCCTATGGCTTGATGATCCACGCGGGTGGCAATGCGCGCCTTCGGGCGGGTGTGCAGTATGTTCTTTTCAATCTCATTGGATCAACATTGTTTTTGTTCGCGCTGGGATCCATCTACGCAGAGACCGGGACGTTGAATATGGCAGACCTTGCAAACCGCGTTGCGCTGGTGAGCCCCGAAGCAACTGTAGGCATTCGTGTCGCAGCGGTCCTGCTCTTGCTGGTGTTCGCGATCAAAGCAGCGCTTGTGCCACTGCACTTCTGGCTTCCGTCCAGCTACGCCGAAGCGCCTGCCCCAGTGGCTGCACTCTTCGCGATCATGACCAAAGTCGGTGCCTACGCGATCATCCGTGTTTACACGATGATCTTCCCACCAGATTTGGCAGTTACAAGCGGCTTGCATGATGTGTGGCTTTTGCCAGCGGCGCTTGTCTCGCTTGCCATCGGTATGGCGGGTGTGTTTGCGGCCAAAAAGCTGGATCGCCTTGTCGCCTTCTCGGTCATTGGTTCTGTGGGTATGGTGATGATTTCGATCTCGCTTTTTACGCCCACAAGCATCGCAGCGGCGCTGTACTATATTGTTCATTCGACGCTTGCAGGTGCCACGCTGTTCCTAATTTCTGATCTTGTGCGCACGAGCCGTGCTAATGTGGATCTGACACCACAGCCTGTCATTTCGGGCAACGCATTGACTGCGGGTTTGTTCTTTATCGCTGCCATTGCAATGGCGGGCTTGCCGCCGCTCTCCGGCTTCCTTGGCAAACTTTTAGTGCTGGATGCCGCCTATGAGAGTGATCTGATGGTATGGATCTGGGTGATCGTACTGGGTTCCAGCCTGATCAGCATTCTGGGTTTCGCACGCGCGGGCAGCATTCTGTTTTGGAAAGCCCATAGTGTTCAAGCCGAAGAAGGTGCCGCGCCAATGCCGCGCCCTGCCACATTGTCCTATGTTGCCGTAGGTGGTCTGATATCGCTTTTGGTCGCGCATACTATCTTTGCGGGTCAAGTGCATGGCTACACCACCAAAATGGCAACGCAGTTGTTCGCACCCGAACCCTACATCGCGGCTGTGGTGGACACGCCGGGCAAGCTCAGTAAACCGAAAGAGGGCTATTAACATGACCCGCGCCTATCAGTGGCTTTTGCCACATCCGTTTCTAACGCTGCTTTTGGCCGTCGTGTGGACCTTGCTCCAGAATGACGTGTCGGCGGGCATGGTCGTCTTTGGCATCATCTTGGGGATCATCATCCCCCGCATGACATCGATCTGGTGGCCCGATACGCCAAAGGGATTTCGCCTTGGCAAGATGATGTCCTACAGCTTGATTGTCATGTGGGATATTCTCGTCGCCAACATTCAAGTCGCATGGATCGTGATATCCGTCCCCAATGCGAAACTTAAACCAGCATGGATCGTCGTGCCGCTTGATCTGGTGCAACCAGAAGCGATCACGATGCTTGCAGGCACGATCACGTTAACACCAGGCACCGTCTCTGCGGACCTGTCAAGTGGGGGGCACAGCTTGCTTGTGCATGTTTTACACACTGACGAACCAGACGCTGTGCTGGACGAGATTAAGACGCGCTATGAGCGTCGTTTGAAGGAGATATTCCAATGACAGCCGCCGCTGACTTCATGAATATTGCAATTATCATCACCTTCGCGGTGCTTGCCCTTGGGCAAATCCTGTCGATGGTGCGGTTGGTACTGGGGCCAACCACGGGTGATCGCATTCTGGCGCTTGATACGATGGTGATCAATGCGTTGGGATTGGTCGTGCTTCTGGGCATCTACCAAGGCGTTCAAATCTATTTCGAAGTGTCCTTGCTGATTGCCATGCTGGGCTTTTTGTCCACGGTCGCCCTTGCGCGCTTCATCCTACGGAGGGACATCATCGAATGAGCATGGAAATTATCGGAACATACGCTGTCGCGATTTTGCTGCTGATCGGATCTGGATTTGTCGCGGTTGGCGTCATTGGCCTGCTGAAGTTCAACGATTCAATGACGCGCCTACATGCGCCGACCAAAGTTGGCACGGTTGGGATTGGCGCGCTTCTTCTTGCGTCTATCGGTCATTCGTTTCTGCTGGGTGACTCCTCGATGCACGAATTGCTGATCATGGGGTTCTTGTTTGTAACGGCCCCGATTTCAGCGAACTTCATTGCGAAAGTGAACATTCATCTGGGTGCCTGCGAAACGCCCCCCCCCCCGCCGCGTGACAAGACGTGGTCCACCTTGGATGTCGCGGTGGAAGATACCCAATCCTAAACAAGAAAAGCCCGCGACTTACCGCGGGCTTTTTCAAATATTTAAGCAGTCTAAAAACCTAGTGTGTCCAAGCGCCACGACGGTTGGTTGCGAAGTTGTCTGCATATCCACCACTGCGAATATTTGCCTTGCGCTTGTTTGGCTCACGAACGGCTGCGTCAATTCCATGCGCTTGCGCATAGGCAAGCGCTGCGTCTTTGCTCTCAAAGCTTAGCTTTACTTGGGATTGCGTGTCATCTGACGACGTCCAGCCCATCAATGGATCCACAGCGCGCGCAGTTTCGGCGACGTGCTCTAATATCCAAGTGCGCGTTTTAGCGGTGCCTGACGACATTGCAGTTCTAGAGGGTTGGTAAATCCGTGCGCGCATGATGTTCCTCGATCACTTTGAAGTGTTAGCGCTTTATGAGCATTTTAAAACAAGCTCGCAAGCGCCCAATTGCGTCAATCTACGTCAACTCTGCTAGAAACATTCGCCTGCGCTACGTTCGGAAAGGAAGCGCGCCCTATTCAAAGCACGAAATCAACTTCGTATACCGACTCGCTTGGCGCGCAAGATCTTCTGGTTCAAGTCGGGGCAAACTGTCCGGTGCAATCTGAGGCACCACATTGTTTTGGTACAGAAAGAGCTTTGCAATCTCAGCGCGGATAGCGAAGTTCACATTTTGCGGAACATCCAGCTGATCATTTTCCAATAGCCGCGAACGCAAGCGCGACACGACAACACCAACCACTGATCCAGTCTTATCGAGAACAGGACCGCCAGAATTTCCCGGTTGCACAGGCGCGGAAATCTGCATCTGTGTGCCATCGCCACGCAGGCCAACCTGCGCTGAAATTGCGCCACGTGTTACGTTCAGGCCACCTAGCATCGAATTTAGCGGAAACCCAACAACGGTGATATCAGCATTTAGACCAGCAGGCGTGGGTGCGAAATTGGCTACGGTTTGACCCACATCGCTCTCAAACGTAAGAACCGCCAAATCAAATGTGGTGTTAGAGGCAGCAACGCGCGCAACCTTTCCGTCTATTTCAAGTCGCGTGCACCCTTCGGTCACATGTTCATTTGTCAGTACTGTTCCGTCTTTGCCCACCACAAACCCAGACCCTGTCGCTAAAAGCTTTGGTTTTGAGGATTGCCGCTGATCGCGCTTGGGCCGTTCGCTTGAGGACGGCGGCAACTCAGCATGTTGGTACGGAGGCGTCTTGTCTAGCTTGTTGTCATCTTGTGCTAAGATTGCCAAGGTTGCTTCGATATTGGCATTCAAATACCCGTTGGATTCATAGTTAAGATCACGTACGGTGCCCTGTGCTATGCTGGATGTAACACCACGAAAAATTTTGATGTCGCGCGCCGCTGCGGAGACAACGACAGAAGACCAAGCCCCACGAATGAAGTGAGAGCGCACATAAAGCAGGCTACGATCGGCTTTGAAAATTGAGGTCACCGCGTAATTGGATTTGCGCACTGAATAGACGGGCGTAGGTCCGCGATGGCTCGAAACCGTAAATCTATGCAGCGCGTTGGCTTGAGCTTGGCCACCACGCGACAAGGAAATGCCAAGTGAGCTGTTTTGATGTTCGAAATTTACGAACTCACTCGACACCGTGCCTTCCCGAAAAGCTTTGAACGGGAATAGGTAGGACATACCTAAGGGTTCATTTTGCATCATGGCCCAACCATCACGCTCGAATAGCGTAAAAACCCGCGCAGCCAAGGCTGTCATATGCAGGTTAAGCGCATTCGATCCAAACTCGCGCGCGGAAAAGGTACGCATTGCGCGATTGCTGATTTTACCCCAATCCCCATCAAGCAACCCAACATAGTCGCCTTCAAACGCCAGCGCGAGCTGTAAGAAGCGTTTTTCGGCACGTGTCAGCAAGTTGGCATTGAGCGGAGCAAGCAAACTGCTTTCTAAATCAAAAGGCACTGGTGTTTGGCTTGCACTTTGAGCACGGACTGTTGTCACGCGACTCACGTATGATCTGCCACGCGAGCAAAGGGCATCCTGCGGGATTTCGCCAGCGGCTTTCAGACGCTGCAGTGTTTGCTTTGACCCACTTATTTCCAGCACAGACCACGTGGTCGCATACCAGCCATTCTTCGAACGATAGATCGTGACGTCTTTATCTCGAAACCGCGATTTTGCTTCTTCAATTGCGAGGGTTGCAGAAGGTTTGGAGGCCAGAACGATAGCGCATTGCCCATTCGCGAAAAAGCTTTGCGCAACAAGGAGGTTGGGCAAGCACAAGGCAACAATAAAGGCGGTCAAACGGTAAACAGTGCAGTCCTTTTTGAACAGGTACAGCTATTTAAACCACCCTACCGACTATCTGCCAAGCCCTAGCCCCTTGAACAAGAACAAAAAGCGATCAAATGTAGGGACTACCCTACCAAGCGAGTCGCATATGTCCTTTGTTCACAACGACGGTTCTGACACCCTGCTGAATGCGCCCAAAGGGGACGTGCGTGAGCGGCTGAAATTGGAAGGCGGCATTGCCTTTCAACTGAAGACGGAATTCGAACCAGCGGGTGACCAACCCACTGCGATCAAAGAACTTTGCGAGGGCATTGACGAGGGCGAGCGCGATCAGGTGCTGTTGGGTGCGACGGGTACGGGTAAGACGTTCACGATGGCCAAGATGATAGAGCAAACACAACGCCCTGCGATCATTCTGGCCCCGAACAAAACACTGGCCGCGCAATTATACGGCGAATTCAAAGGGTTTTTCCCTGAAAACGCCGTTGAGTATTTCGTAAGCTTTTATGACTACTACCAACCCGAAGCTTACGTCGCACGGTCGGACACGTTCATCGAAAAAGAAAGCCAAATTAACGAACAGATTGACCGCATGCGCCATTCAGCCACGCGTGCGCTGCTTGAGCGTGATGATGTCATCATCATTGCGTCGGTGTCGTGCATCTACGGTATTGGCTCGGTCGAAACCTACGGGGCCATGACGCAGGATCTAGAGGTCGGCAAAGAATACAACCAGCGCGAGGTCATGACAGACCTTGTTGCGCAGCAATACAAACGCAATGACGCGGCCTTTGCACGGGGATCATTCCGTGTGCGCGGTGACAGTCTAGAGATTTTCCCGGCCCATCTTGAGGATCGCGCGTGGCGTTTGTCCTTCTTTGGGGATGAGCTGGAACGTATTACAGAATTTGACCCGCTTACTGGTGAAAAGAAGGGCACGATGGAGCGTGTTCGGGTCTACGCGAACTCGCACTACGTGACGCCGAAACCAACGATGCAACAGGCCGTTCAAAAGATCAAAGCAGAGCTGCGCATCCGTTTGGATCAATTCGTGGCCGAAGGGAAATTGCTCGAAGCACAGCGCCTTGAGCAACGCACCAATTTTGATATCGAAATGTTGGAAGCCACGGGCGTGTGCAACGGTATCGAGAACTATTCGCGCTATCTCACGGGGCGCGCACCGGGCGAACCGCCCCCCACGCTGTTCGAATTTATTCCTGATAATGCCATTGTTTTTGCAGATGAATCCCACGTCTCTGTGCCCCAAATTGGTGGCATGTATAAGGGTGACTTCCGTCGTAAAATGACGCTATCGGAACATGGTTTCCGCCTGCCCTCTTGTATGGATAACCGTCCGCTGAAGTTTGAGGAATGGGATGCGATGCGCCCGCAATCGGTCTTTGTGTCCGCGACCCCGTCCAAGTGGGAAATGGAGCAAACGGGCGGCGTGTTCACAGAACAGATCATTCGCCCCACGGGCCTTCTTGATCCCATGGTTGAAATTCGCCCCGTTGATATGCAGGTCGATGATTTGCTGGATGAAGTGCGCAAAGTCACCAAGGCGGGCTTTCGCACATTGGTCACAACGCTTACCAAACGCATGTCCGAAGATTTGACCGAATACATGCACGAGCAATGCATCAAAGTGCGCTACATGCACAGCGAAATTGACACGCTTGAACGGATCGAAATCCTGCGCGATCTGCGTCTTGGTGCGTTCGACGTGCTGATCGGTATCAACCTTTTGCGTGAGGGTTTGGATATTCCAGAGTGTGGTTTGGTCGCTATTTTGGACGCTGACAAAGAGGGTTTCTTGCGCTCTGAAACCTCGCTGATCCAGACAATTGGTCGTGCTGCGCGTAACGCAGAAGGCCGCGTGATCATGTACGCGGACAAGATCACAGGATCTATGGAGCGCGCCTTGGGCGAAACCGATCGCCGCCGTGCCAAGCAAGAAGCCTATAATGTCGAACACGGCATCACGCCTGCGACCGTTAAGAAGAACGTCGATGACGTGTTGGCGGGGCTTTATAAGGGCGACGTGGATATGAACCGCGTGACAGCCAAGATTGACAAACCCTTGGCGGGTGCTAATTTGCGGGTCGTTCTGGATGGTTTGCGCGTCGATATGCGTAAAGCGGCGGAAAACCTCGAGTTCGAAGAAGCTGCGCGTTTGCGCGATGAGTTAAAGCGCTTGGAAGCAGTGGATCTTGCCGTGTCGGCTGATCCCATGGCACGCCAATCGGTGATCGAAGAAGCGGTCAGTGATGCGCATAAAGCGGCCGGTCGTTCAACGGCAGGTCGCCCCGGTCAGCGCGGCGGGGTCAAGCCACGGCGGAGGCGGTAGAAATATGCTCTCAATTCGTGAGATGGGTTTGGCATGAATATATATCTAGCGGCGTTGATGCTTGTCCTCGCGCAGCCTGCGCTGGCGTGGGACTTTTCACCGACACCAATCTGCACACTGACAGATGCGGGGTCGCACACAGATGTGAAGTTGACCTATGACGGCCAGCTTTACGCATTAGCTTTGCCCCATGCCGATGGCTGGCCCAGTGAACCTGTATTCTCGATCAGATTTGCGCCGCTTGGCCCGTATATTTCGACCAGTAACCATAAGGTCGAGGGCAACACCCTTACGGTCAGCGACACAGGGTTTGGAAATGTTTTGACCGGCTTGCAGATCAATCAAACTGCCCAGATCATCTTGGGTGATATGGTTCGAGAGATTGATCTTACTGGCGCACGCGCGCCTGTGGACGCCTTCAGGCGTTGCGAGCCAAGCGTTCCAATGTCGTAAGCCGTGTCCGGTGTGCGTTTACACCAATGGTACGAAGGGCACACCACAGCAGATTAACAGTGCAGATGCACCTAACAAAATAACCCATTTAAATATTTGGCTCTCCTTGAAGACCTAAAACTTTGCGAAATCCAGTCCAGTATCCCGGCAACTTTGGTGGTGCTTTCATTTCTGGGATTGCCCCATCGGCCCAACGCGGCATCGCGCGATGCGCGAAATCTTGTCCCCATTCAAGGAACGCATCGCTGTCATTGGGGCGCAAACGACATGCACTTCCGACAAGACCCACCAACGTTTCAGGCGCGGAATACCATTCGTCTTGAATGCCTGTAACACGCCCCTGAATGAACGGCCCGACCCAACGCATAAGGCGTTTGTCCGAGAAGGTCAGCAGCATCTTACCCATTTCATCGCGTGTATAATGGATCAGCGGCGGGAACGTATCAAAAAACAACGCTTGCCCGTCGACGTAGGCAAAATTGCGGATGGAGGGATGAAATCCAACGCGGCCCTCAACCTTGTCCGCATTGTTCCAGAAGGTCGCAATGACCTGCCCAGCGGCTTCCATCATCTCGATTGCACCATTCAGATCAGCAGCAATGATTTGTGGGCGCATCATACTATCCGCCGGCAGTGCTTTTTGCACGATCACGGGGATGCGCGCGCCGTCTATATCTAAAAGATGAAACGTGGTTTCAGGCAGATCGACGCCTGTCAACGCAAGGGCCGCAACATAGTCGTCGTGGCACTGCGCGAGACGTTCGAGTTCAGCCAGATTGCGCAAACCACGATAAACCTTGATGACTTTGTCCGACAACGGCCCTGTGGCGGGACGAAACGGCGCGCAGAAATACCCAAGCTTGCTGACAGCTTGCCCGCGCTCTTCGCTATCTGCTTTGATCAATCGTTCGAGTTCTAGCAAATCGCTCATTTGACACCCTCTTTTGCCCTCCCATACCGCGCCTGTCACGTCATGGCCAGAACCCAAAAGTATAGCATTGTTAACCAGTTGTTCAGCTTAATAGCGCAGATCATAGGCAGTTGGTGATACACATGCGTTATCTAGGTCTCTTTGGGTTGGTTTGTTTGCTCTGTTTTATTGGTGAGCAATCTAGCGCAGGTGCATGGTCGCGCACAAAGGGAAGCGTCTTTTTCTCATCGTCTGCAAGCATGAGCTGGCCCAAGGATCGTCCACTGTCACTGCCTGACGTCTATGGAAGTGCTTACGCTGAATACGGTCTAGGGCGTAGTTTAACCCTAGGTATGGACGTCGGGAGCTCGGACTCAACCAAGTCAAGCAAATTGAAAGCTGTTGGATTTATACGCTACAACTTAAGCAACCCAAATGCGCGCCATCAACTGGCAGTTGATTTGGGCGGTGGTTCTTATCTTGGCAATTCTGTGATCAGAGCCGGTGCTGCGTTTGGCATGGGCTTGAAATTAATGGACCGTACGGGCTGGCTGTCGCTTGAAGGACATACGCTGTTTGATCTTGAAACACGCAAGTCCGCAAAAACCTTGGACGGTACTCTTGGCATTACAATGAAGCGCAGCAAAATTATGGGACAGTTTTCAGCATTTCAATCGGCACGTCAGCAATCCACAATGTCTTTCACCCCGTCCTATGCTTTGGATCTAAAATCTGGGCGGCACTTAGAAATCAGCCTTTCATTCAATGTAAAAGGCAAAACAGACCCCGCCTTGAAAATCGGGATCTGGCAAGATTTTTAAGAACGTTTAAACGTCCATACGGGCCGTTATGGTGACAATACCAGCAACGTCTTTTTCCCAATTCAACAAGACCACATCTCCGTTAGCACCTTGTTCGGGTGTGATCCACGGCATGGTGAATTGGTTAACGTTCGCAATCGTTTTAATCTTGCTGCGAAGGGTCAGCGCTGGAACCCGTTGTGCCCTTCCTGAGAATGGCAGACGACCCGCAAATGATACGTACCAGGACTGCGAATGGTTGCTTTGCGTGTAGTCCAAAGTAAGCGGATTTTCGGTTCCTGTTACAACATTCAAGAACATGTTCCCACGTACCGCAACATCGCGCGCGGCATCCAAATTCAAAGACGCAAAGGTCGTATTGACGCGTTCGACACGATCAATCGTCCCTTTAGTAGATCGGAACATGTTGCCAGTCATCGTAAATCCACGGATCGTATGACCCGAACCATAAGGCTTGATTAAGACAAACGAAAACCAAGGCGCCACGTCACTACACAAGAACACATTGTTCGTGATCGACAACGCGCTAAACGAAAACCCTCCTGTGTTCACAGGCGCTGCCGTTGATTCATTCGTCCATTCCACATGACAGTTGTCGACGTAATTATTTGAAAACGTATGATTTACGTTCTTGCGAGTGAAAACAAACCCAGCCATACGCGCACCGTCAACATTGCTGTCACCTTGGCACCCATGATTACCTGTCATCACGTAGTTCTGACCGCCAAGAACAGCAAAATGTCGGAACTGACTGGCGCGATTGTTGCGAATTTTTAAATCGTTCGCATTGGCATTCATTGCAATACTGGAACGGCTTTGTGCGTGCGCACCACCTTCATTGGCAATGAACTGGCATCCCTCAATGCACATTCCCTGACAGCCACCACCGATTGATGTCAATCCCCAATCTTTTAGTCGGGTTATAAAGCAATTTTTGAGGGTATTGGCGACACCAGAGCGCGGCATCATAATTCCCGACGCATACCCACGACAAAGAATTTCCAGATCCAGCAACACCAGCTGACTAACCAATTCAAACCCAGAGAAATGAAGAACATATTTAAAGCGCTGAAAACCGTAGGATTGACGTCCCGCAGCATCATATAGCGGACCAGAACAAACGGATTTCTTGGGCCGCGACATTCACTTCACGGACATAGACCTCACGGCCAACGCCGGTTCCCTGTACCAACGACCCCACCTGAATGTTTGCGACATTCGTGACAGAGGTAAGACGATCATCGTTAGATGTGCTGTAACTGGCAGCAGATATTGTAACATCAACGTCCCAGCCGGGTCCATCGGCCACGTAAAGCTGACCATTTCGAATGACCCGTCTTTGCGCAAAACTTTGACGCGACCCTTCAATAGCCTGCAAATCAAGGGGTTCAGTGATCGTGACGCGACGCCCACCTAAATCCAACGTCTCGTGATCAGAACCGTTTAAAAGTGCTTGAAAGGCCTTCTTAAATGCCAATTCCTCGTCGCCACCGAAAGCATCGATATATTTGGGCAGATCATAGTCTTTTGTCAGCGATAGAATGTCGCCAGCAGCCATCACCAGCTTGCCTTCAAATTCCACCCACTCGTTTAGAGACAGGGAAGATCCGATGAAATACGTGCCCGCAGGAACAAATACTTTGCGCCCATTGGCCGCCTGTTCCGCAGCAACAAACGCGGCTTGATCATCTGTCGTGCCATCCCCAACCGCGCCGTAATCTCGAACATCCACAAGGTTCATCATATCGCGGTAAAATGCACTCGTGATATCTTC
>NZ_JABBAM010000026.1:0-4310 GCF_018607965.1 Planktotalea sp. | reverse complement strand
GATATCTTCAATACGAACAACAACGCCATTCGGACCCGTTAGATCAAGGCCGAAATGCCCATATAACGCCGCACTGCCCCACACCATATCAACGCCAGTCCGCTGACCGGATCCGACAATAGCGCTAATCTCAACAATTTCCCCGTACGAACTTAAACTGACCGAATTGCCTGTTTCATTCACACCGCTCACATGAGATCCGCCAGAGCCCACAGCCCAACCCGCAATACGAACCGTTGGAAGCGGTCCGCTCATCGCTTTTATCTTAGCAGTGATGCGCAAATAGCAACCAGGCAGCAAAAGCGTTTCACCCATGTAGCGCAGCTTCTGCGTCGCATCGGCTTTCTGAACTTCGAGACACCCGCTGAAATCAAGGTCTGCGGGCACGAATGCAGCGGTGGCTGTGCCTTGATATGTATCAGAACCCGGTGTTCCGTCCCCACGAGCCCAAATATTCAAACCTTGAGCAAATGCAGGGGGCATTAGAACCACACCGTCGGTGATTGCCTTGTTCATAAATCTTCCTCTCGCGCCAAGGGCCGCTACGCACGGGCCCAATCCAAAGCGCAAGTGTGCAAAAGAAGACTTAAGAGAGACTGACAGCACCGTGACGGTGCTGCTAAGTGATTTAGGACGGAGCGGTTAAGCAGAAAAGCCCGTCGCTTTTATCAACTGGACACCGTTGATTTTCCAGCCATTTTCGCCAAGAATCATTTCGTAATCCAAGAAGTGAATGCGCCCGTCAGCGTCGCGTACTTGAACTTTCTGGTGCAACTTGCCTGCAATGTATCGCAGCTCAAGAAAGCGCACATCGTCGGCTCGGTGTACCATAGGATAGGTACGCGATACCATCACGCCAAAGTTCTGATGGGTCCCAAACAGTCTTTTGATGAACGGACTGGCGTATGTGAACGCTTGCTCAAAATTGTCGTCCGAAAAGGCATTAAACTGACTTTGAATTGTACTGGTGATCGCGGTTTTTTCCGTCTCTTGCGCATTCGCGGCAGTCGCAAAAAACAGTGCCGCGATGACAGTCAGGATGGTAGAAAATCGAGATGACATGGGTGCTTTCCTCTCTTTATATGAGAGGAGAACTAAACCATGACGCGTTCAAGTCAAACCTAGGTCAACTCACCCGCCAAGGCGCTATCGATCAATTCAACTGTTTCATCAACACCATATAGCGCGATGAAACCACCAAACCGCGGTCCTTGGCTTGAGCCCAACAGCACTTCATATAGCGCAGTAAACCAACCGCGCAACGGATCGAACCGTTCGCGTCCGCACGCGAAAACAAGACCTTGCAACTCTTCAGCGTCCAGCCTTTTATCCCAGGCTTTCAACCCATCACGCAGCTCTATTAGCGCTTCACGCTCCAGCTCTGATGGCGCGCGGAAGACGCGGGTCGGTTTCACGAAATCGTTATAATAGCGAACCGCGAAGCCTGCTGCTTGATCCAGATCAGGATGCGTTTGAGCGCTCGCCTCAGGCGCATAGCGCTGGATAAAGCCCCATAGCTGGTCCTTGTCTTCGGCGCTCGAAACTGACGCAAGATTCAACAGCATAGAGAACGGCACAACCATTTTGCTGACCGGCACGTTCCCACCATGAATATGCCAAACTGGATTGTTCAACCGTGCCTTAGCATCTTGATCCACATACGCACGAAGTTGTTGATGATATTCATCAACCGCTTTCGGGATCACGTCAAAATGCATGCGCTTCGCCGTTTTGGGTTTTTGATACATGAAATACGACAGGCTTTCAGACGACGCATAGGTCAACCACTGGTCAATTGACACACCGTTGCCCGAGGTCTTAGAAATCTTTTGCCCCCCTTCATCCAAGAACAATTCATATGTGAAATGCTCAGGTGCAGGCATGCCAAGGATGCGGCAAATCTTGTCGTAAATCGGTGTGTTGGTAGAATGATCTTTACCATACATCTCAAAATCAACGCCCAAAGCGGCCCAACGCGCGCCAAAATCCGGCTTCCACTGCAATTTCACATTCCCGCCCGTCACAGGCACTGTCCACTCACGACCGTCTTCATCATCAAACGTGATCGTATAATCATTACGGTTAATCGACTTCATCGGCACATACAAAACGCGGCCAGTCTCTGGATGAAACGGCAGGAAAATCGAATATGTCTGGCGACGCTCTTCGCGCAAAGACGCCAGCATGACCTCCATAATCGCATCATATTTGTCGACCGCGCGCTGAAGCACTTCGTCGAACTTGCCTGACGCGTAAAACTCGGTTGCGCTGATGAACTCGTACTTGAACCCGAAGGTATCAAGAAAACGGCGCAGCATCGCGTTATTATAATGGCCAAAGCTTTCATACTCGCCAAACGGATCGGGTACGGACGTCAGTGGCTTTTGCAAATGCTCGGCCAGACTATCCGCGTTCGGAACATTGCCTGGAACTTTGCGCATGCCATCAAGATCGTCCGAAAAGCAAACCAACTTGGTCGGTAAGTCACTGATTTCCTTGAAGGCGCGCAGTACCATCGACGTACGTGCAACTTCGCCAAATGTCCCGATATGGGGCAAACCAGAGGGGCCATACCCCGTTTCGAACAGAACATAACCCTTATCTGGAGCGGCTTTTTGATAGCGTTTCAGCACACGGCGCGCTTCTTCAAACGGCCAGGCTTTTGAGCTCATCGCAGCATCGCGCAGATCAGACATATCAGGTCTCCAAAAAAGAAACCTGCCCAAAGGGGCAGGCATGTGTGCGCTACCTATTGAATGCAGAGGTTTTCGTCAATATTCTGCACGTGCATTCCAAGATGCCTCCAAATGAAAGCAAACGCGCCGTGACACAGCCTGCCCCCCACCCGCTTAGCCCGCAAGATTGCCTTGTCGCACTAATGATCGCCGTCTCTGCATCCGATGAAGATATACGCACTGTAGAACTGGTCAAAATCCAGTCCGCCGTGAACAATCTTCCCGTGTTTGCCACCTATGACATTGATCGCATGAATATCATGGCACAGACGGTGTTTGATTTGTTTGAACAAGAAGACGGCCTTGATGCGCTGTTCGGTTTGATCCGCGACAACCTTCCTGAGCGCCTGTTTGAAACGGCCTATGCACTATCATGCGATGTGGCTGCTGCGGATGGTACGCTGCAAGAAAGTGAACTGCGTATTCTTGAAGAAATCCGTTACGAGCTGGATCTGGATCGCCTTCATGCCGCAGCGATCGAACGTGGTGCGCGGGCGCGTCACATCACTTAAACTCTGCCAAAACAAACGAGGCATCTGTGAAGCATCATTGCTGTTTCGCGGTGCTTTCGCTTTACCAGCTTCGAACGACGAAAGCCTTGCACGCGTATGTATCCCAGCCCCATCCTTTCGCACAGACGCGCCGACATGGCAGTTCACGCATTCGGCTTTTGCGCAATTTTGATCGCAGGCACATGGTTGCTGGTCAAAGCGATGAATACGCTGTCCACCGCATTAATCCTCGCGGTGAGCGTCTACATCCTTTGCGCGCTCGTTTCTAGCGTAGCGTCCTGTGCCTACCATTTCGCGCCTTGGCACGATCATCGCGTCCTGTTGCGCCGCATCGACCACGCCGCGATCTACACAAGCATCACAGGCACGTTCACGCCCCTTCTGGTCCAAGCAGGCACCACGCGTACGCTAATCATCCTCGCACTCTGCTGGATCCTCGCAATCCTTGCGATCTGGAACAAGATCACCAACCCGCAGATCAAATCGCGCTGGTCAACCGCGTCCTACCTCGCGCTTGGGGCCATTGGCCTGCTCGCCCTGCCCGACCTAAAAGGCGTGCCCGCCGCGACGCCCCTCTTCATCCTTGCAGGCAGCGCGTCCTACGCATTCGGCACGGTCTTCTATGCGCGCAAAACTTTACCATTTCGTTACGCAATCTGGCATTCATGGGTGGACCTCGGCGGCATGCTTATGTTCGCAGGCATCTGGCTCGCTCTTTTATAAGGAAACACCATGGCCGGCAAAAAACTCACCTGTCTTTACTGCGCACAAGTAAACCGCGTGCCCTTTGACAAACTTGGCGATAACCCGAAATGCGGGTCCTGCGCCAAAGGCTTGATGCCCAAAAAGGCGGTCGAGATCACGCCAGACATTCTCGCCAAGGCCGCCGCCAACGACGACGTCCCGCTGGTCGTGGATTTCTGGGCCCCGTGGTGCGGCCCGTGTAAAGCGATGGGGCCAGAATTCAACAAAGCCGCGTCCGAGCTGCCTGGCAAAGCGCGTCTGGTGAAAATGAACACGCAAGAGCACGCGACGATTTCCAGCAAAATGAACATCAAAGGCA
>NZ_JABBAM010000051.1:5588-24622 GCF_018607965.1 Planktotalea sp. | reverse complement strand
TCATTTGCATATAAATCTTTGTTTAGCTGTGCATTGATCATACGTGCTGTCCCTCTTGCCCCCCCTAGGTCTGTACCGTAAAACGCATGAAACGCCCTGATTTCATGGACCCGCAACATGCTAGACCTGACCTTTGAGACCCCAAAAGTGAAAACCATCGCGGGGGCCAAGCACGACTGGGAACTCGTGATCGGCATGGAAGTCCACGCACAAGTCCAATCGAACTCGAAATTGTTCTCGGGTGCGTCTACAAAATTCGGGGCTGAACCCAATTCAAACGTCGCTTTTGTTGATGCCGCCATGCCCGGAATGTTGCCCGTTATCAACGAGTTCTGTGTTGAACAGGCCGTGCGCACGGGTCTTGGTCTAAAGGCTGAAATCAATCTGTTCTCTGCCTTTGATCGCAAGAACTATTTTTATCCAGACTTGCCCCAGGGCTACCAGATCAGCCAGCTTTATCACCCCATCGTGGGCGAAGGCGAAGTCATCGTCGACATGGAACCCGGCATCGCGCGCCGCGTGCGCATCGAACGTATCCATCTTGAACAGGACGCAGGCAAATCCATTCACGACATGGACCCCAATATGTCCTTCGTCGATTTGAACCGCACAGGCGTTGCACTGATGGAAATCGTGTCGCGTCCCGACATTCGTGGCCCCGAAGAAGCAGCAGCCTTCGTTGTAAAGCTGCGCCAAATCCTGCGCTACTTGGGAACATGCGACGGCAACATGCAAAGCGGATCCATGCGCGCGGACGTGAACGTGTCGATTTGCTTGCCCGGTCAATACGAAAAATTTGCTGAAACTGGCGATTTTGCCCACCTTGGCACGCGCTGCGAAATCAAGAACATGAACTCTATGCGCTTCATCCAACAAGCCATCGACGTGGAAGCAAAACGCCAAATCGCAATCGTCGAAGCCGGCGGCAAGGTCGATCAAGAAACCCGTCTTTACGATCCAGACAAGAGCGAAACCCGCTCCATGCGCTCCAAAGAGGAAGCACATGATTACCGCTATTTCCCTGATCCCGATCTGCTTCCATTGGAAATCGAACAGGCGTGGGTCGATGATATTGCCAAGACCTTGCCGGAACTTCCTGATGAGAAGAAAGCACGCTTTGTCAAAGACTTCAGCCTCAGTGAATACGACGCGTCCGTTTTGACAGCCGACGTAGATTCTGCCGGATATTTCGAGTCCGTGGCCGAGGGCCGTGACGGCAAGCTTGCGGCAAACTGGGTCATCAACGAACTCTTCGGTCGCCTCAAAGCCGACGAAAAAGACATAACCGACAGCCCACTGACGCCCGCACAGCTTGGCGGCATCATTGATCTGATCAAATCCGACACAATCTCTGGCAAGATCGCCAAAGACCTGTTCCAAATCGTCTATACAGAAGGCGGTGACCCTGCCGAAATCGTGGACACGCGCGGCATGAAGCAAGTCACCGACACAGGCGCAATCGAGGCCGCGGTGATACAGATCATCGCCGACAATCCCGCGCAAGTCGCCAAGGCGAAAGAGAACCCCAAACTCGCGGGATGGTTCGTGGGCCAAGTCATGAAAGCGATGGGCGGCAAGGCCAATCCAAAGGCCGTGAACGAGATCATCGCAGCCAAGCTGGCCGAGTAATGGACGCGCTGCACCGCTCCTCGTTGCTCACGGTTCAACCCGAATGGATCGACTTCAATGGCCATCTCAACATGGCCTATTACAACGTGCTGTTTGATCGCGGCGCGGACGAGCTGTTCGCGCAATTCGGGTTTGGCCCCGATTACGCCAAACGCACCGGCCATTCGACATTCTCCACTGAATTTCACGTTTGTTATCTGCGCGAAGTGCATGAGGGCGACCAAGTGTACGTCACCTCGCAACTCCTTGATTTCGATGAAAAACGGTTTCACTTCTTTCAAAAATTGCACCACGAAGACGGCTGGCTTTCGGCCACTGGCGAAGGCATGAGCCTGCACATCGACCTCTCCGGCCCGCGTGTCACAGCCATGCCGCCAGAGGCCTACACGGTGATGCAAAAGCTCCACGCAGAGCACGCAAAACTCCCCTATCCCACCCGCGCGGGTCGCCAGATCGGCATCAAGCGCGACTAGCTTGCAGCGGGCCCCACAAATCACCACGCCCAACCTAATGTAAGAGGGCGCATGTGGTGCAATCGCTAAAGGCTGGAAAATTCATCGTCGGCGCATTTTCTGTCATGATTGATCCAACAGGCATAGCTGCGACAACGCTTGCAATCGATACCGTTCAGCCGATCAAAAATTGGTACACAGGCACTGCCGATCTTACAAAAATCGCCCGCGCGTTTGATAAACAGTTTCAGCAAAACCTGAAATCCCCGCGCTTTGATAAACCTGCCGATGCGCGCGTGCTGCAGCCCTAAATGCTGATCGCGGCCTTCCCATCAGGTGCTGACATCGCGGCCCGCGGTTTGGATGCCGACGAAATCCTAAAAGCGATACACATCGCGCCAAAGCCGAACAAGCCTTCGCCCTGCTCTGCGCCGCCATCGACAGCTTTGCGGCGATTGAACCAATCGAACCCACGCGCCGGCGCATACTGCTCTACTAAGCGGTTCTGAGAGATCATGGACAAAGCGATGGCGGAACAGGTCTGATATTGGCGCGGGACCTACTGCAACCGTCATTGACCCTAAACTTATGAAAAGTAACCTATGGCTTCGGGCCGCAGGAACAAACGGCCTCTCCATCGCACTTCAGGAACAAGGGGGCCGCACCAGCGCTGAGATTGGTGCGAATTTACTGGCAGAGGCAACCACGGCCTATGACGACGCGTTGCTTATCCGCACAAAGGTAAATCATCCAATCGATTGGGCCATGCCCCAACAGAACATGGCAATCTTAGAACGCAAAATCGCCAAACACGATTCAACGGTAAACCCGCGCCCACATCTAGACGCCGCTCTGAACCATATCGACAACGCCTTGAAAATTTTCGCTCCTACCCATATGCCCTACGACCACAAAAAAGCGATCGACTCGCGCATGAAAATTCTCGCCGCCCTCCTCGACACCTAACCACCCTTCCCCCTTTGCCGCGCGCTTGCTAAAGAAAATCCAAGCGACAAAAAGGCCCGTCCCGCATGACCCCATATCAATACAAAATCATCCCCGCCCCAACGCGCGGGCTACGTGGCAAAGGCGTCAAGGGCGCTGAGGGCAAATTTGCCAACGCACTTGAGCAAGTGATGAACGATATGGGCGCACAGGGTTGGGAATATCAGCGCGCAGAAACGCTTCCCTCAGAGGAACGCTCTGGACTAACCTCGAAAACAACGGTCTTCCGCAATGTTCTTGTTTTTCGGTGTCTAATCGAAACAGACATCAGCGCGGTTGAACCCAAATTGCTAGATGCCCCCGTTGTCCCCGTTATTGCCGAGGTTGAAGCACCCGCAGACCCTGACACACCCCCAACAGAATCCACCACACCAGACATTGAAACCGAAGACGACGACCCATCTGGCGTGCAAGACCTCAGCGACGCGCTTAAAGCACGCGCAGAACAACTCTCAAAACTAGACTAACCGCTTCATCTTTCCAAATAAACTTCGGGGCGCTGCGCAGCAGACGGGGCAGCGCCCCCAATCCAAACGAATCCTGCGCCCGCTAGGGCACATCCAGATCCAACGCCAAAGCATGGATGCGACCGATCAACTCAGGTCCCAACGCGGAATGCACCATGCGGTGCCGATTGATCCGGCTCTCGCCTGCAAACATTTCTGCGCGAATACGCACATTATAATGGCTTTCACCACCTTCACTAAAGCCAGCGTGGCCTCTGTGGCTCTCACTATCATCAACCACGTCTAGCTCAATAGGGGCCAATGCCACCTCCAGCTTTGAACGAATTTCATCTGCCCTCGACATTTTTCCAAATCTCCCCTTCTAAGTCGCGGTAATTCCACTATTGTTATGCGCCTGATGTGACGAGGTGAGCAATGCAAAAGAAAAACGATCCTTTCGGTTTTGACATGTCCGTGTCCACCGCGAAAAAGAAAAATCCACGCGGTCGTCGGGGAATGTCGGGCGAGTCTGAAACATCCGTACGCGTGTGCTCCCATGATGGCTGCGAACTACCGGGCAAGTTCCGCGCCCCCCGTGCGCCCGACGTTCTGGATGATTACATATGGTTCTGCAAAGACCACGTGCGCGAATATAATTTGAAGTGGAACTTCTTCAACGGCACCACAGAGGCTGAGTTGAACGCACAGCAAACGACTGACAAAGTGTGGGAGCGCGAAACCAAACCGATCCGAGATCCTGAAGCCGCCGCCTGGGCGCGCTTGGGGATCGAAGATCCGCATCAGGTCTTGGGTGTGAACGCCACACGTAACCCTGGTAAAGGTGGCGGCGCGGGCAAGCGTCTTCCGCCGACCGAACGCCGTGCGATGGAAATACTTGAGGCGAAGGATTTTTGGACCAAACCAGAAATTCGCAAGTCTTACAAAGCCCTTATCAAAGTTTTGCATCCGGACATGAACGGTGGTGATCGCTCACAAGAAGAACAGCTGCAAGAAGTTGTTTGGGCGTGGGATCAACTCAAAGACAGCCGAAACTTCAAGTAATCCCATGCGCGAAACCGACCTCTACCCCCCTGTGAAATCCTTTTTGGAAGCACAGGGGTATGAGGTGAAAGGCGAAGTCGGCAAACTCGATGTGATGGGGATGCGCGGTGATGAACCGCCGGTCATTGTCGAACTCAAAACTGGGTTTTCGCTATCTCTGTTCCATCAAGGGGTCGAACGCCTTTCGATCTGCGACACGGTCTACATTTGTGTGCCGCGGCCCAAGGGTAAAGTGGGTTTGAAATCGCTCAAGCGGAACGCAATATTGTGTCGCCGTCTTGGCCTGGGCCTGCTTACCGTTCGCACGACTGACAATTTCGTCGAAGCCCACGTCGATCCAACCCCCTACATCCCGCGCAAATCAAAGAAAAAAACCGATAAACACCTGCGCGAATTTCAGCGTCTTGTCGGCGATCCGAACACAGGCGGTTCTACCCGCCAAGGTTTAGTCACCGCCTATCGCCAAGATGCACTAAAATGTTTGGGGTTTTTAGAAGGGCATGGACCCACCAAAGCCTCTGACATCGCAAAGAAAACGGGTGTCCCAAATGCGCGCAACTTGATGTCGCACAACCATTACGGCTGGTTCGAACGTGTCTCAAAAGGGATTTATTGGCTTAGCCCAAAGGGTCAAACAGCGTTGGGCGAGTATGAGGCCGATTTAGACGCGATCCGCGACCTCTATCCAGAACCCGAATAGAGGCCGCGATTTTTCTAGAAAAATCGGATCACGCTGCTTTGAACACCAACGACACACCGTTCAAGCAATGACGTTTGCCCGTTGGCTTGGGACCATCATCAAAGATGTGCCCAAGGTGCGAACCACAACGACGGCAATGTGCTTCTGTTCTTACAGAAAACAACTTACGATCCTCTTTCATACCGATTGAACCGGGCAAAGACTGATAGAAACTCGGCCAGCCTGTGCCGCTGTCAAACTTGGTCTTGGATGGATACAGTGCCAGATCACAGCCACGGCAATGGTATGTGCCTGCGGCGTAATTCTTATCGAGTGGAGACGATCCAGCGCGCTCCGTACCCTCTTCACGCATCACTTTGTACTGTGCATTCGAAAGCATCGCTTTCCATTGTGCTTTGCTGCGCGTGACCTCGAACGTGCCGGTCGCTGCAGAACTTGCCCGCGTGCCGAACGCGCCCAAGATGCTCATGGAAGCAAGACCGCTTGCGGCCCCGAGTGATAGAAAGTGACGTCGTTGCATTATCGTTCTCCTTTATCGAAAAATGATGGCCCGCCTTCGCATTTGCAAGAGCGGGCCAAGCACATCCATGTGATGAGTGTTACTGCTTATTTTGCGGGCAGCAGAACTTTATCGATCACATGAATTACACCGTTGGACTGTTTAACATCAGCAATCGTTACCGTCGCGGTGCCTCCCTGTTCGTCTTCAATCATAATCATGTCGCCGTCATATGTGGCTTGCAGCGTACATCCACCAACCGTTGGAACAGGATGTTTGCCATTGTCATCATCAACCATACCCTTGATCGCCATGGACATCGCGTCCGCCGCAACAACGTGGCACGTTAGAATCTTGACCAACATATCTTTGTTCTCTGGCTTCAGCAGCGTCTCAACTGTGCCCTCTGGCAATGCTGCGAAAGCGGCGTTGGTTGGTGCAAATACTGTGAACGGACCTGCGCACAGCAGAGTTTCTACCAAACCTGCGGCCTGAACGGCTGCGACCAATGTGGTGTGATCAGCTGAATTTACAGCGTTCTCAATGATGTTCTTGTCGGCAAACATTTCTGCGCCACCAACATCGGGGTTTTTTGCGGAATGGCTACCTGCGAAAGCAGAACCCGCGATCAGGGCCAAAGCTGCAGTTGCTGAGATCAGTGTTGTCTTGAGAGTCACCGTATAGTCTCCTAGCGTGCCGCGAACGTTTTTTCGTTCGGGTCTGCTGAAGACACGCAGGCTGGGTTTGGATAGTTTCAAAGAAAGTTAAAGAAACCGATCACAGGTTTGTGAGCACCTGAAGCGCACCAGCCCCTAGCACAACTCCCGTGGGTGACCCCGTCGGCGAACCACCCGTAGGTTCATCTGAAAGCGCAAGCGTCACACCTGCACGCACCAGCGCGGATTGTGATTCATCCAATCGCAGCGCAGTGACCCGCACCTTCGGCAACACGCCCAACGAGACCAGGCCAACCCCGTCAGCAATCACCCAAAGCTCAAAGACACGGCCTTCTGCTGGCGCAACACCCGCTTGTTCAATGCGCAACAATCCTGTGCCAACATTGAGCGCAAAGGCGACTTGAAGATCAATTTCAGTGCTCGCGATGCTTGCCTGCAACACAGGAACTTGGACGTCGTTAAATGCATCAGAGCTAAAGACCGCATACGCAACAAGGGCAGCAGCCATACCGCCAATCGCATATTCCCAGACACGGATCCGACGGTGCCACGGCATTTGATTCTCGCCCCACAGTTCTCTTTTTAGGATTTTGAGAACAGACGCAGGTGGCGCAACCTCTTCGACATCCATGCCGAGTGCTGCGAAATGTTCCTACCAACGCGCCACTTCTATCGCGAGGGTCGGATCGACTTGAAGCTGCGCTTCGAACGCGTCCCGCTCAGCCCCCTCTAAAAGAGCAAGTGCATATTCGCCTGCCTTATCTTTACGAGGCGGCGTCTGTGCTGTGTTTGTCTCTGTCTCGATACTCATCGCGTCAGGCACTCCCTGAGTTTGATCAAACTGCGCCGCAGCCAAGTTCGCATTGTATTCAAAGGAACCTTCGCATCGCTTGCCAGCTCTGCATAGGTCTTACCATCCAAATACGCACCGCGAATAGCCGCCGCTTGCGCGTCGTCTAATTCCGCCAAACAAACGCGCAAAACTTCGTTTTCCGAGTTCGCAATCGCAAGATCCTCTGGACCAGGCTGGCTGTCTGCAAAAGTGTCCATCAAGTCAGAGCCACCTGAAATCTCAACATTCTTTTGTGCGCGCAAACTATCCACTGCGGTATTGCGCGCAATTGTTATGAGCCACGACATAGGGCTCAGGCCATTCACTTGATAGCGCGATGCGTTGCGCCAAATCTTAAGGTAGGTATTTTGAAGCGCCTCTTCTGCCTGAGCTGTGTTCTTCAAAACACGCAGGCTAACGCCAAAAGTTTCGCAGACGTCGCATGATACAAGTTTTCGAAGGCAACTCTGTCCCCCAGCGCCATCTGTGCAATCCATTTTTCGATCTGCTCTGGGGTACTCATTCAGGCTCTTTCAAAAGTTGCCTCAGACTGTCACGACCTGTTCGATCTGCATAGTCCAAATGATCCAATTATGCAGTGTTATTCCCGCACCTTCCCCTTGTCCTTGCTAAAATTATGTTGCACCACATAGACAAAGTTAGTTGGCGCAATCTGTGCGCAAGATAAGGACATGGACTATGGTTGACCGGACGCTCGATATCGACACGAAACCGACTGAAGACATTTCTGTACGCGAGGTTTTTGGCCTTGATACAGATATGGTTGTCAAAGGCTTTGCCGAGCGTACTGATCGTGTCCCAGAGTTGGACAGCACCTATAAGTTTGATCCCGACACGACAATGGCAATCCTTGCAGGGTTTTCGCACAATCGCCGCGTGATGATCCAAGGCTACCACGGTACAGGTAAATCCACGCACATCGAACAGGTCGCATCCCGTTTGAACTGGCCAGCGGTGCGTGTGAACCTTGATAGCCACATCAGCCGTATCGACCTAATCGGTAAAGACGCGATCAAAGTGATCGACGGCAAACAAGTGACGACGTTCGAAGAAGGTATCTTGCCTTGGGCCATGCGCAACCCGACTGCGATCGTATTTGATGAATACGACGCGGGCCGCGCAGACGTTATGTTCGTGATCCAGCGTGTTTTGGAAGTCGACGGCAAACTGACATTGCTTGACCAGAACAAAGTGATCGACCCCCACCCCTATTTCCGCATCTTCGCGACCGCGAACACGGTTGGTTTGGGAGACACGACAGGTCTTTATCACGGCACACAGCAAATCAACCAAGGTCAGATGGACCGTTGGTCCTTGGTCGCGACATTGAACTATCTCAGCGTTGAAGCGGAAGCCTCTATCGTTTTGTCCAAGAATTCGCATTACAACAATGAAGCAGGTCGCAAAACAGTGAAGCAGATGGTCAAAGTCGCTGATCTGACGCGCACGGCCTTCATGAACGGCGATCTATCGACCGTTATGTCCCCGCGTACCGTAATCGCTTGGGCGCAGAACGCCGAGATTTTCCGCAATGTTGGCTACGCGTTCCGTCTGTCCTTCTTGAACAAATGTGACGAGCTTGAACGCCAAACGGTTGCCGAGTTCTATCAGCGTTGTTTTGACGAAGAACTGCCAGAAAGCGCTGCAAGCATTTCGTTGGGATAATTCAGGGCGATGCGATTTTTCTAGAAAAATCGAAGCCTCCGGCGGGGATATTTTGAAAAAAGTGAAGGTGGGCTAAGCTGATGGCGAGTAACAACGACAATCCAGCAGATCCGTTTAAGAAAGCCTTGGCAGAGGCAACTCGGGTCATGGCAAATGATCCCGATCTGGCCGTGACCTATACAGTCGATCCCTCTGGGGTTTCTGGCGACACGATGCGCTTGCCACAGGTTTCACGCCGCATGACCCGTCAGGAAGTGTTGATCGCACGCGGCACTGCTGATGCTTTGGCGATGCACCGCAAGTTTCACGACGACAGCACCCATTCCCGCTATGTCCCACAGGGCGAAATGGCGCGCGAGTTGTATGAATCCATGGAAACCGCACGTTGCGAAGCCATGGGCGCACGCGATATGCCGGGCACCGCTGGTAATATCGATGCCAAGATTGGCAACGACGCGATACGCAAAGGCTACGATCAAATCCGCGATGCGGCTGATGCGCCCTTGGCGACCGCGGCTGGCTATATGATCCGTCATCTGGCCACGGGCCGTGATCTGCCGGAGGGCGCGCAAAATATGATGAACCTTTGGAAGGATTTCATCGAAAAGCAAGCTGGCGACACGCTTGAAGACATCGATGCGCTTCTGGATGATCAGGCCGCGTTTGCCAAACTGTCCCGTCAATTGATCCAAGATTTGGGCTATGGCGACCAGTTGGGCGATGACCCAGACGAGCTCGATGACGACGCCCAAGACGATGCAGAAGAAAGCGGCGAAGAGGATCAAGATCCTGATAGCTCTGGTCAGGACGAGGACTCTGAGGACTCTGATGAGGCCTCTGCAGAGCGGAGCCAAGAAGAACAGCAAGACGCGGCCCAAGCCCAAGTATCCATGGACGATATGTCGGACCAAGAAATGGGCGAAGAGGCAGAAATGCCAGAGGGTGAGGCCCCGATGGAGCCGCCCCAGCCCCAGCCAGTGTCTGACGCTGATCCGAATTATCAGGTCTATGACACCAAATTTGACGAAGAAGTCCGCGCCGAAGATCTGGCCGAACCTATCGAGTTAGAGCGCCTGCGCGCCTATCTCGACCAACAGCTTGAGCCACTAAAGGGTGCTGTGTCCCGCCTCGCCAACAAATTGCAGCGTCGCTTGCAGGCCAAGCAAAACCGATCTTGGGAGTTTGATCTTGAGGAAGGCACGCTGGACGCGGGCCGCCTTGCGCGCGTTGTCGCCAACCCCACCACCCCGCTTAGCTTTAAGATGGAAAAGGACACAGAGTTTCGCGACACGATTGTGACGCTGCTTCTGGACAACTCTGGCTCCATGCGCGGACGTCCAATTTCTATCGCTGCGATTTGTGCCGATGTTCTTGCGCGCACGCTTGAGCGTTGCAATGTGAAGGTCGAAATCCTTGGCTTTACTACGCGCGCTTGGAAGGGCGGACAAAGCCGTGAGGCATGGTTGAACGCGGGTCGTGATCAGCAGCCAGGTCGTTTGAATGATTTACGTCACATCATCTACAAAAGTGCTGACTCACCTTGGCGTCGCTCTCGTCCCAATTTGGGCTTGATGATGAAAGAGGGCCTGCTGAAAGAAAACATCGACGGTGAGGCGCTTGAATGGGCGCACCGCCGTATGGCGAACCGTCCAGAGGCACGCAAAATTCTGATGGTGATTTCAGATGGCGCACCTGTGGATGACAGCACGCTGTCGGTGAACCCTGCGAATTATCTAGAAAAACACCTGCGCGATGTGATTGCGATGGTCGAAAAACGCCGCGCCGTTGAATTGCTTGCTATTGGTATCGGTCACGACGTGACGCGTTACTATGAACGCGCGGTGACCATCACCGATGTGGAACAGCTTGCCGGTGCCATGACCGAACAATTGGCGGCCCTCTTTGACAATGATCCCCGTGCACGCGCGCGTGTCATGGGCATGCGCAAAGTCGGTTGACGCGCCCCTGACATCTGCGACAGTCCTGATGTTTAGCGAACAAGAGGACCGCGCGATGTTTCAAAGCTTTGACACCACCAGCACACCCGAACACGGGGCTATGCGCCTTGCTGCCTTGCGCGCTCAATTGCAGATCGCAAACCTTGACGGATTTATCATCCCGCGCGCCGATGCCCATCAAGGCGAATACGTCGCGGCCCATGATGAGCGTCTGCAATGGCTGACAGGCTTTACAGGGTCCGCTGGTTTTTGCTGCGCATTGGCGAAGACCGCTGGCGTTTTCATTGACGGGCGCTATCGCACACAGGTGAAATCACAGGTCGATCTTGACCATTTCACACCCTTTCCTTGGCCAGAAACATCACTGGCGAACTGGCTGAAAGAACAGCTACCCAGTGGAGGGGGTGTTGGGTTTGATCCGTGGCTCATGACCCAAGGCCAATTAGAAATGCACGAGAAAGCGTTGAACGGTTCGGGCATCACGCTGCGTCCTTGTGAGAACCTTGTCGATCTTGTCTGGGACGATCAACCTGAACCACCTATGACACCTGCCTTCCCCTACCCCATTCAATACGCGGGAAAATCATCCGCCGACAAGCGCACCGAGTGCGCTGCAGATCTCAAAGATACCGGCGACGACGGGGCCGTGATCACCCTGCCCGACAGCCTGTGTTGGTTGCTTAACATTCGCGGTGCGGACGTTGCGAAAACCCCGCTGGTGCATGGCTTCGCACTCTTGCAAGCCGACGCGCAGGTCCAACTGTTCGTGGCCTCTGAAAAGATCAAAGCGCTCACCCCCGATCCTGCGATTGATATTGCAGCACCCACCGACTTTGCCAACGCACTCACAAAGCTGACAGGCAAAATACGCTGCGACAAAACATCGGTCCCGGTGGCTGTGATCCACGCATTGCAAGCGGGCAGCGCTGACATAACCTATGGTGCGGAACCTTGTGTCCTGCCCAAAGCACGCAAAAACTCAATAGAAATCGCAGGCACGCGCGACGCACACATCACCGACGCGACGGCCATGTGCGAACTACTTTGCTGGCTTGATCAACAACCCGCTGGCAGCACCACAGAGATCGATGTGGTCAGCCAATTAGAACAAGCACGGCGCGCCACGAACGCGCTGCATGACATCAGTTTTGACACCATTGCGGGCTCCGGTCCCAATGGTGCAATCATGCACTACCGCGTCACGCACGAGACCTCGCGCACCTTGCAAAACGGTGATCTGATCGTCTTAGACAGCGGTGGGCAATACCTGAATGGCACCACAGATATCACGCGCACCATCGCCATTGGCACCGTCGGTTTGGAAGAGCGCACCACCTTCACGCGCGTGCTGCAAGGCATGATCGCCGTATCACGGATGCGCTGGCCCAAGGGCCTTGCAGGACGTGATATTGAAGCGGTCGGGCGCGTTCCACTTTGGTTGGCGGGACAAGATTTCGACCACGGCCTAGGCCATGGCGTTGGCCATTTCTTAGATGTTCATGAAGGTCCCCAACGTTTAAGCCGCATTAGCGCAATCCCACTTGATCCGGGCATGATCCTGTCCAACGAACCCGGTTATTACCGCGAAAGCGCGTTCGGCATTCGCATTGAAAACCTGTTGGTCGTGCGCGAAGCAGGAACGCCCAAGGGCGGCGATGCACATCGCGCAATGTATGATTTCGAAACGCTTGCTTATGTCCCGATTGATCGTCGTTTGATCGTGACGGCCCTGATGACCACGGCAGAAATAGACTGGATGAACGCCTATCACGAAGATTGTTTGGCCAAGCTCTCAGGCAAACTCAGCGAAAATACGCATGCTTGGTTGATCGCGGCGACCAAGCCGCTTTAACTATGTTCTTCCGCCGCCGTCGCAGCCAAAGCGCGATTGTAGGCTTTCAATGCATCCACATGGTACAAAGCGCCCCAAATTTCGGGCGCTTGGCCCTCGCCTGACAGCGTCACAACAGGAATGAATGATACGCCTGATTTGTCGAAGATCGGCATCGCGGCCTCTAGCGTCGCGTTGCCGTCCACGTAGATCCCCTCTGAAATCATCTCCCAACAGGCGTCGTCCTCAATGCCGTCCTCGGATTTGCGCATCACACTTGCGACGCGGAACATCGCCAGCAAGTAGGCCTGCGGACCTGCCGCCAAATGAATGTTGCGCCGTTCAAGCTGCGTCAAAAAGAACGAACGATCCACAAGGCGCGACGCAAGCGAAGTTGAAATAGACACCGACACCATCACCGCCAAACCCGTCTGCCAGTCGCCCGTAAGTTCAAACACGATCAGCGTGGTCGAAATCGGCGCACCAAGAACTGCGGCCGCAACCGCGCCCATCCCTGCTAAGGCATACAGCGTATGCGATCCACTGACTTCGGGAAAAATACTGGTCGCGATCAAACCAAACGCCAAACCCGTCAGAGCCCCCAGCATGAGGGACGGCGAAAAGATCCCCCCGCCCATGCGTCCACCCATCGTGATAGCCACAGCAGCAGTCTTGATAATCGCGAAGACGACGGCTTCATGTAGCAACAACTTACCCGTCAGCGCAGCCGACGTCGTTTCGTACCCAACGCCGATGATATGTGGAAACTGGATCGCCAGAAGCCCCAACAATGCCCCCGCAAAAGCAGGTCGCAACCATGAGGGCGATCCAAGGCGGTTTTGCAAACGCGTCTCCATATCATCCGCCCAAAACACACAGCGCATCAGCGTCACAGCCACAAGACCACAGACAAGGCCAAGGATCAGATAGGCGGGTAACTCAGCGTAAAATTCCAGCGCTGTCGTACCGGGCAAAGCGAACTCAGCCGTATCGCCAAAGACCAGACGGTTGATCACCGTGCCTGCCGCGCTGGCGATCACGATGGGTGCAAAGGCGTGAACGGCGAAATGGCGCAGGACCACTTCAAGCGCGAACAATGCCCCTGCGATAGGTGCGTTAAAGCTGGCCGAAACGGCTGCGGCCACAGCGCACCCAAGCAGATCGCGCCCCGTAATTCCGTCCGCACGAATGACGTTACTGACCCAACTCGATATCATCGCAGCGATATGCACAACAGGCCCTTCACGACCTGTAGAGCCCCCCGTGCCAAGCGTAATCATCGACGTAAATGCAGAGGCAACGCCCGCCTTCTTTTCAACGCGCCCGTTGTTCAGTGCCGCACCCTCAATGACATCCGCAACCGAACGCGCACGCCCGTCAGGCGTAAAATGATGCAAGATAAGGCCAACCGCCAAGCCGCCCATCATCGGGATAATCAGAGTCCAATACCATGGAAGCGAGGCCGCAAAACTATGCAGTTCGGTGACCTCACCAACCCCGTAAAGTGTTGTTTGCAAAAATGAAATTCCAAAACGAAAGGCAACGGCGGCAAGGCCAGCAGCGATGCCAATCATCAAGGCGATAAACCAGAATTGAATTTGGGATGGGCCGCGATGGCGCAGCAATTGCCAGCCGCGTCCAAAGCTGACCTTGGCGTCCTGAAGTTGCGCTGCAAGCGCGGTGGATGCAGCGCGAAACATGATTAACCCGCCAGCAGGGAACGCGCAGCTCCGCGTGCCTCATCGGTGATGGTGTCACCGGAAATCATGCGTGCGATTTCATCAATACGTTCGCCCTCGTCCAAGGGAACCACCGTGGACAGCGTCGCGTTATTCTCGACCCGCTTTTCAACCCGCCAATGGTGTCCACCAAGTGCCGCAACTTGGGGCGAATGGGTGACGACCAAGACCTGACCACCGTCCGCAAGTGCGCAAAGGCGGCGCCCGACAGCATCCGCAGTCGCACCGCCAACACCGCGGTCAATCTCGTCGAAAATCATCGTAATCCCTTGGGATTCATCAGATAAACACACCTTAAGCGCCAAGAGGAAACGACTTAGTTCACCGCCTGAGGCAATTTTGTTCAAAGGACCGCTTGGCGCACCCGGATTGGTCGCAACCGTGAACGCAACAGCGTCACGCCCCGACCCACTGGCCGTTGTTTCACTGACCTGCGTCGTGAACACAGCGCGCTCCATTTTCAACGGAGCCAGTTCCGCCGTGACCGCCACATCAAGGCGCATCGCCGCTTCACCGCGTGCCTCAGTCAACGTTCCTGCCGCGTTGTCGTAGCCCGCCTCGGCAGAACTTACAGCGGCACGTGCTTCACCCAGTTGCGCATCGCCCGCATCAAGGGCCGCAAGGCGCGCGCGCAATTCAATTGCAAAGGTTCCCAGCTCGTCCGGCAGCACTTCATGTTTGCGCGCCAACGCACGGATCGCAAACAGGCGCTCTTCGCAGGACTCCAAATCTGAACTGCTGAATTCCAGATTGCTCAGGCACAGCTCAACACCCGCCGTCGCCTCGCCCAGTTCCTCCAACGTCCGACTTAACGCCGCAATTGGCGCATCAAGCGTTCCGTCAGCCTGCGCAGACACCCCATCAAGCCAGCGGATCGATTCAGAAATCACACCCTCTGCGCCCTCATAGCCCAGCATTCCAAGGGCGCGGGCGACGTCGTCGCGAATTTTTTCTGCGCCCTGCATCTTGCGACGTCGCGTGTCCAGTACCACCTCTTCACCCGGCTGCGGATCAAGATCATCCAACTCTGCAACCGCATGGCGCAAGAAATCTTCTTCCTCACGCACGGCTGCAATCGCCTTTTCCAAGGCGCTTAGTGTTTTGCGTGCAGCGGCCAGCGTCTTCCACGCCGCACGCACGTCCGTATGCAAGGCAGGCCTATCCAAAAACTGATCCAAGACATTCATATGCCCATTGGGATCCAGCAATCCGCGATCATCGTGTTGACCGTGCAATTCGACCAACGTATCGGACAAAGCACGCAATACTTCACCAGAACAGCGGCGATCATTGACCCAAGCGGTTTTGCGCCCATCACTGCGGTTAACACGGCGCATGATTAATTCGTCACTGCGCGGCAGGCCCGCCTCTTCAAGAACGGCATGTGCGGGATGACCGTCAGGCAGATCGAACACAGCCGTCACTTCGCCCTGTTCCGCGCCCGTACGCACCAGCTCTGCGCGACCGCGCCAGCCAAGAACAAAACCCAACGAATCCAAAAGGATAGACTTGCCCGCGCCCGTCTCACCGGTCAACACGTTCAAGCCGCCTTGAAAGCCAAGTTCGAGATGATCAATGATCAGGATATCGCGGATATCTAACGTGCGCAGCATGAGCTATTCCTGCGCGGACACACGCCGCGATGCGTTTCGATTACAGCCACTTGCCTTGCAACATTTGGCGATACACTTGGCGCAACCAACCATCGCCAGCCGCCTTCAATTCAAGTCCACGTCCGGTGAGCAGCTTGAAGCTGTCCTCGTACCAATCCGTACCTTTGTAGTTAAAGCCAAGGATCGCACCCGCTGTTTGTGCTTCTTCGATCAGGCCCAGCGATAGATAGGCTTCGACCAAACGGTGCAGCGCTTCTGGCGTGTGGGTCGTTGTTTGGAAATCCTCAACAACAGCGCGGAAACGGTTAATAGAGGCCGTGTAGTGATCACGACGCAAATAGTAGCGCCCGATTTCCATCTCTTTGCCAGCAAGATGGTCAAACGCCAAGTCAAATTTCAAAACGGCGGAACTTGCATATTCGCTGTCAGGATAGCGCTCGATAACGGTCCGCAAACCTTGCAAGGCTTGGAACGTCAAACCTTGGTCGCGCCCCACATCTTCGATCTGGTCATAATAGCTAAGCGCCAGCAAATACTCGGCATAAGCCGCATCATCATCAGTAGGGTAAACATCGATGAAACGCTGCGCAGAGGCGCGAGAATTTTCATAGTCTTTGTCTTTGTGATAGGCAAAGGCCTGCATGATCAAGCCACGCTTTGCCCAATCAGAATACGGATAGAGTCGCTCAACTTCGCCAAAATAAAACGCTGCGTCGTCGTCACGGCTACGCTCCATTTCGAACTCACCGCGCTCATAGATTTGTTCCGCAGAAAAGCTCTCAAGCGGCACAATGGTTTCCCCGCCAAGAAAGCGAGTGACACCGCCACCGCTTCCACCGCTGCATCCTGCGAGCGTCATGGAAACAAGTACAGCGGCGGTCAGAGTGTGACGCGCAGTTTTGCGTTTCATTCCAGCACCTTTGATCGAACCTGTCAGGGTTTTATCCCTGTTTGCCCTTCGGTCCTAGCACATAATAATCGCATACAAAATGGCAATGGCACAAAATCTTGCGCCATTCGCTAGGATCACGACAGTTTGACATTAATGTGGTGCAGGAATTTCGCTACGCGTCACGCCAGCACCAGGTAAAGTAGCATTAATCGCCTCGTCACATTCTACCAATTCGTATGCAGATGACTCTGCAAACAACGCGCGCAGCAATGCATTTGTCATCGAGTGCCCGGCCCGCATGCCAATATAACGACCCAAAATCGGGGCACCGGCCAAAGCTAAATCGCCAAGCGCGTCGAGCATTTTATGACGCACAGCTTCGTCCGCATGGCGCAGACCACCCGGGCTTAGAATACGATCGCCGTCCACAACAACTGCGTTTTCAAGCGACCCGCCTTTTGCAAGACCCTGCGCATACATCGCTTCAACGTCCGAACTACGGCAGAATGTACGGCTATTGCACAACTCGCGCACAAACGTACCATTTGCCATGTTGAGGGACTTGCTCTGAGAGCCGATCGCTTCATCTTCAAAATCGATCGCAAAATCGATCGACAGGTTACGCGCTGGCTCTAAACGCGCCCAGCCCAAATCAGTACGCACTTCAACAGTCTTCAAGATACGCAATGCACACCCATTAAAGCTTTGTTTTTGAACGCCCTTCGCCAAAATTCCGCGCACAAACTCAGCAGAGCTTCCGTCCATGATCGGAACTTCTTCGCCATCAATTTCGACCAAAGCGTTGGCAATACCGCAGCCCGCAAGCGCGGCCATGATATGTTCGATGGTAGAAACCACAACGCCATCGAGGTTTTGAATTTTTGTGCAAAGCGGCGTTGGATGAACAGCGTCCCACCGTGCAGGGACCAAAGCGTCTGCATCGACAACGTCCAAACGCTTGAACCAAATCCCATGGTTCGCAGCAGCAGCATGAACTGTCATCGTAACAGGAGCGCCCGAATGAAGTCCGACGCCTTTAAAAGTTACAGATGATTTCAACGTTGTTTGCAATTTTTGCTCCGAAGCATTCAGCGGGGGGCACCCACTAGGGCGTAAAAGAAATCAATGTGATTAAAAGCGTCAATGTTTTTAGTGGCGTTAACGGTTTGGTAACGATGAGCGATGCATGCCTCAACTCAAACTTTGCAACGAACTGAAACATGCAGCCAAAACAAATAGGCAAAAAGCTGCTTATCACGCTGTTAGCGCCGCAAAACCCCCTATTAAAACGAAAAAGGGGCGCTAAAAGCGCCCCTTTTCCTACGTAGTAGTTTGGTCTTTAGTTTGCTTGGCGACGCAAAAACGCTGGGATTTCGATGCGTTCTTGCTCTGGATCAACGTCCGCAACCGGCTGAGACGCAGGTGCCGCATGGCCCGTTTGCACCTGTGGTTGTTGACGCGCCGCTGGTGCAGGTGTGCCATCTTGGCCATGACCCGTCATGCGATTGATCAACGAATTGATGCCAAAACGGGGGCGATCCACATCGTTGGGCGCATCTTGTGCCATTGGTTGGTGTACCGGCTGATGACGCGCTTCTTGCCCAGGTGCGCGCTGAACCGCCGCCTGCAAACGTGCCATCGCTTCAGTAGAAGGCGCACCCAGCCCATGTGCTTTGGGCTCAACATAGGCCCCTTGCTCTGGTTCGTGCATCGCCTGCGGCTCGAACGCTGGTGGCTGATAAGCGGGAGGTGGCAAATCATCAGAAGCGTGCGCATGCGCTGCGGGTTGTTGACGGCGCTCAGCAACAAAGCTCGGAAGCTCTGGCTGGAACGCTGCCGCCTCTTCTTCAAAAATGTCTTCGACTTGCTCGGACGCTGCAGCTTGCTGTGTGTTCATATCTTCGAACAATGCAGGCTCTGCTGTGGCTATGGTTGCAACTGGTGCAATTGAAACGGGCGCAGGCGCGGCCTGGCGTGTCTGCTCTTCGGCTTGCTTCAAAGGCTGCGCCATAG
>NZ_JABBAM010000051.1:0-5488 GCF_018607965.1 Planktotalea sp. | reverse complement strand
GCAGGCGCGGCCTGGCGTGTCTGCTCTTCGGCTTGCTTCAAAGGCTGCGCCATAGAACGACGTGGCACTGGAAGGTCTGTGTTAACCTCAACAGCGTCGATACCTGTCGCAACAACAGATACGCGCATGCCACCTTCAAGGGCTGTATCCAATGTAGAACCAACAATAATGTTCGCCTCTGGATCAACCTCTTCGCGAATGCGGTTGGCCGCTTCGTCGAGTTCAAACAACGTAAGGTCGTGGCCGCCTGTGATGTTGATAAGAACACCCTTGGCACCGCGCAATGAAATTTCGTCCAGAAGCGGGTTCGCGATTGCCTTCTCGGAGGCTTGGATCGCACGATCCTCGCCTGTCGCTTCACCTGTACCCATCATTGCCTTGCCCATCTCGTCCATAACGGCGCGAACGTCAGCAAAGTCTAGGTTAATCAGGCCAGGGCGAACCATCAGGTCCGTAACACCCTTAACACCTTGATAAAGCACGTCATCCGCAAGCGAAAAGGCTTCGGTAAATGTCGTTTTCTCATTCGCCAAACGGAACAGGTTCTGGTTTGGAATGATGATCAGCGTGTCGACAACTTTTTGCAGCGCCTCGATACCATCGTCAGCTTGGCGCATGCGCTTGCCGCCCTCAAACTGGAACGGCTTGGTCACAACACCGACAGTCAGAACACCAAGTTCACGTGCCGCTTGCGCGATGATCGGCGCAGCACCAGTACCCGTGCCGCCGCCCATACCTGCAGTAATAAAACACATGTGCGCGCCTGCGAGGTGGTCAACAATTTGTTCAATACTTTCTTCGGCCGCCGCAGCACCAACAGAGGCGCGCGCACCCGCACCAAGACCCTCAGTAACCTTAACGCCCAACTGGACGCGGCTTTCAGACATGGATTGCTGCAGCGCCTGAGCGTCGGTGTTTGCGACAACAAAGTCGACCCCATCAAGCTCTTTCTCGATCATGTTATTGACCGCGTTTCCGCCTGCCCCGCCAACGCCAAATACTGTGATACGTGGCTTCAGATCGTCTTGTCCTGCCACCGTGAGGTTCAATGTCATGCTCTGTCCGCCTGTGTCTGCCGGCCCATTTTCGGGCCATTTTTGTTGCCTATTGCATTCCACCCTAAACAACCGATTCGGTGCAGTCACGCAAAAAAGCGAAAAACCCACAAAATATGCGAGTTTTTCAGCGGAATTCTGCCAAATTTAGCGCATATGCGCAGATGTAGGGGCTACCAGTTGTCGCGGAACCATTTCATGGCACGTTTGAACGAACGTCCTTGATAGTTATCAAGAATTTCGAAATCCCACCATTCATCCTGTGGATGGGCCGCAAAAAGGCACAGACCAACCGCACTGGAAAACCCCGGCCCTGTTGTTGCGCCAGGCAAACCATGCACGCGCAAAGGACGACCAAGGCGCACTTGCTGACCCAGAATTTTTGTTGCCAACCCGTCAAGGCCCGGAATTTGGCTCCCGCCACCTGTCAAAACAATCTGCTGGCTCGGCAAGTGATCAAAGCCCGCCGCGTCCAGACGCGCACGCACGTCTTCCAGAATTTCCTCAACACGAGGGCGCATAATACCGATCAGTTCCGCACGGCTGACTTGACGGCGATCATGATCCCAATCGCCCGTGTCCCCGCCCGTATCGATCATATCGCGATCATCCATGCCCGTCGCAACAACGCCGCCGTTCACGGTTTTGATCCGCTCGGCCGTTGTCATAGGAACTTGAAGACCCATGGAAATATCAGACGTAATGTGATCCCCGCCCATGCGCACAGCATCGGCAAAAATCATGTGTTTCTTCATAAAGATCGAAATACTTGTCGCGCCGCCACCAAGATCGATGCAGGCCGCGCCCAGTTCTTGTTCGTCTTCCACAAGCGCCGATATGCCCGACACATAAGCGGACGACGCGACGCCCGCGAGTTCCAGATCACAGCGACGCACACAATGCGCAAGGTTTTGAACTGCGGCCGCGTCGACCGTAAGCAAATGCATATCTGTGCTAAGTTTCTGACCAATTTGGCCACGCGGATCGTTCAACCCAGAGCGATGATCCAGCGCAAAATTCACAGGTTGCGCGTGCAACACTTCACGACTTGCGCCAAAATCAGGCATGTCACAGGAGGAAAGAACGCGCGCAACATCCTGCTCGGACACAATTGAATTCTCGATATCGACAGACCCGTCCAACCCGTAGGACCGCGGCTCGGCACCAGAGAAGCAGGCAATCACATGATCAACACGAATTTGCGCCATCTTTTGTGCAGATTGCAACGCGGTACGGATCGCGCGCTCTGTTTCGGACATCGCGCTGATTTCACCGAACCGCACACCGCGCGAACGTGTCGTTGCCGCGCCGATTACGCGAAAACCTGTTTGACCCGCAAGGGATCCAATCCCGTCAGTTTCAGTGGATTTATCTGTGCCATCAAAGCGCAAAATCAGGCAGACAATTTTTGAGCTGCCAACATCCAGAACCGCCACAACACCGCGCTGAATCGCTGCTTTTCGCATATTACGCATTGCGCGCTGAGAACTGTAAAGATCATTCATTTAACGGTTTTCCACTGCTGTCGTCTTGATGCGCCATAATTCTTTTACGGCGTTCTCGTTCATTCGAATTGTCGGCCTTTGCGAGAGGCGCATGTCAACGCGCGCCAAATCTCGCTCCAGCACGTCTTGCATTTGGTCCAGGGCAATCACGCGTTCCAGCGCACGTGCTGCGCCCTTGGCAGGTAACATCACACGTTGCTCGCGATCCAAAACCAGATCCCAACGACGTGCGCCCATGCGTACCAGTCCCACGACACGGCTCCCCAAAGGTGCCGCAATCTTCATCAGGTTTTTCGCCTCTACAACTGCTGTATCGGCACCTTCACCAGCCAAGACCGGCAACTCAGGAAAGTCAGAGCGTGCGTGGGCAAGGCCGATATAAACGCCCTCTGCATCAATTCGGAAAAGCCCGTCATGGGTTCGCCAAAGCGCTGCAGTTTCGCGTTCATCGATCACAACTTCAAGCACACCACCGGGCTGCAATCGCACATCTGCGCTGCGCACAGGGTTAAGACTTGAGACTGTTTTTTGAATACTCGCCAGCTCTAGATCAAACGAACTTATCGGGAATTTTATCGGCACGATCTCATGGATGGCAGAGGCAACATCTTCGCTTGCACCCTCAACTTCCATCAATTGGATCATGAATTCTGGGCGTTCTTCGATGTTAGAGCGCATTTGCGCCACCACATCCTGTAACTCTGTACGACGTCCCTCATCAGACAGATACACCATGCCAAGCGAAAAGGTCAGTGCGAATGGCACACCAACGCGAAGCGAAAACCGAAACAAGGGTGTCAGCATCAAGCGTTGAAAACGATAGGACCAACGCGACGGCGCGGGATCGGCCTTGCGCCGTTTGGTCGAGCGGTTCAAAACGCGCGCGCCTTGACCCTGCGGCCCTCTTGGTCCTGCTGCGCCTACCTGTTGCATGACGCGTCCTCGACGATCCAGGAACACAAGTCGGGGAAACTGATCCCAATCGCCTGTGCCTGTTCTGGCGAAAGCGACGTAGATGTCATGCCAGGCTGCGTGTTTGTCTCAAGCAAGATGATGCCATCGATCCCCTTGCTCTCATCCCAACGGAAATCTGTACGCGACACTCCGCGACATCCCAACGCATCATGCGCGCGCACCGCATAAGACATGCAGGCATCCCAGATATCTTGGGGGATCTCGGCGGGCACAATGTGACGTGAACCGCCCTCTTTGTACTTGGCATCGTAATCATACCAACCGTCGGTCAGGATATCTGTAACTGTCAAAGGACGATCGCCCATGACCGTTGTCGTCAATTCACGACCCGGCGCAAACGCCTCGACCATGACCATTTCGGGCATCGTGTCGTCCAACTGTGGCGGGCCATTACTGGCCTCATTCACAAGATAAACACCAACCGATGACCCTTCACTATTGGGTTTCACAACGTAGGGCGCATCCATCACGTGACGCGCGCGCACCTCTGCGGCTGAAACAATCACGCTTTCAACAATCGGCAAACCGACTTGGCGAAAGACTTCTTTGGAGCGCTGCTTGTCCATCGCCAAAGCCGAGGCCAAAACGCCAGAATGTGTGTAGGGAATTTGCAGCCACTCCAGTAGACCTTGGACGCAACCGTCCTCGCCCCACCGACCGTGGAGCGCGTTGAAAACAACGTCAGGCGCGAGATCGACAAGACGGGCCGCCAAATCAGCACCCGCATCAATCTCTTCAACCGTATATCCATGTTCCCGCAGTGCTGCAGCGCATGCGCGCCCAGATGACAAAGACACTACGCGTTCAGCCGAAGGTCCGCCCATCAATACAGCTACTGTTCGGGGTTGCCTGCTCGACATTCCCAACTCGTGCCTCAATTTTTTAATAAGGAAGTTAGCCGTCCTCTTTTTCCGCCTGTGGCCCCAGTTAACCTGAGTGCCCTATTCTTCAGGGGCCGTTTCGCCGACCCTCATAACTTCCCAGTGTAACTCTATTGATTGTGTTTGGAAAACCTTTTTTCGCACCATGTTGCCCAGACCCTCTAAATCTGCGGCAGTTGCGCCACCCGTGTTGATCAAAAAGTTCGGGTGTTTCATGCTCATCTGCGCCCCGCCAAGGGTCGCGCCGCGCATGCCTGCATCATCAATCACTTTCCACGCCTTCAACTCATGGGTGTCATCCGCCTGCCCTGTCGAAGAAAAACCAGCGGGATTGCGGAATGTGCTGCCTGCGGTGCGGTCCTTGGTCGGTTGTGTTTCGTCACGCTTGCGCAGCTGTTCGTCCATCTTCGCGTGCAGCGTTTCTGGATCGCCCTTTTGCGCCCGCAATACAGCCTCTGTCAGCACATAACCTTCGGGCAAGCTGCTTTGGCGATAGGCGAAATCCAACTCATCACCGCTCAAACGTACCTGATCCCCTGCCCGCGTGATCGCCGTCGCCTCAACAAAGTGGTCCGCAACGTAACTACCATAGCAGCCAGCGTTCATACGAACCGCGCCGCCAATGGCCCCCGGAATTGTGCGTAGGAAAGTCAGGTCCAACCCCGCATCCGCCGCTTTGCGCGCAACGTGGCTATCGAGCGCTGCAACACCGACGCGCACAGTGTCGCCCTCAATCTCGATATGGTTAAACCCACGCCCCATGCGGATGACAGCACCCTTGATGCCCCCATCGCGCACAATCAGGTTCGACCCGACGCCCATCGGAAACACAGGCATGTCTAGCGGCAAAGCCTTAAGAAAGGCTTGCAAATCATCCACATCGCTGGGCTGATAAAACATCTGCGCAGGCCCGCCAACACGCAACCACGTCAGATCAGCCAAAGGTCGATCCATCGTGATCTTGCCGCGGATACGGGAAAAGTCGGTCATGAGCAGCTCTTTTTATCGTGTTTTGCCCTGTCTAAAGCCCACACATTGATTTGAAAAGAGTCCCCCCGCACACAGCCAAAAA
>NZ_JABBAM010000058.1:2848-3712 GCF_018607965.1 Planktotalea sp. | reverse complement strand
GTGATGCCCTCGGCAGGGGCGATCAGCCTTGCAGGTCAACCGCTATCACAACTGCACCAGGCGACGATTGCAAAGCGCGAGGGCTATGCGACCTCCCGCCCGGTGATGTTTTTGGGCAGCTTCAGTGATAACGTCATCCTCCCGCTTCGCTTGCGGCCCCACACCGGCACCCCTTTGGCCCCCGTGGCGATCGAAAGCGCGAAAGCGGGCAACAGCACCGATGCTTCGGACGCCCTGTGGTTCGATCTGGCGGATCTTCAGATGGAAAACGAGGGGGAGCTGCGCATATGGTGGCTGGCGCTGATCAAGGGGATGCAAATTGACAAGGCGCTGTTTTCGCGGGGGCTGGACCAGCGTTTTGACGCCAAAGCCTACCCTTTTTTGGCAGCCGCAGTGGTGGATTTGCGATCGGGCGTTGCCGAAAAACTGAAAGCGGCCAAGCTGGACAGATATGTTCATAGCTTTGACAAAGACAGCTTTAATCCCACCTTGCCTGTCGCTGAAAACCTGATCTTTGCAACGCCCAAAACCCGCATCACCCCTGCCCTCTTGGCAGGTCAGACGGATTTCATCACCCTGCTGACCACCCTGAATATCGAACATGACCTGCTGCAAATTGCCGTCGATACGGTCGATATTCTGCGCCAGACCTTTGGCGTCGACGGGTCTGATCATCCACTTTTTCGCAAGCTTGGCCTTGATATCGCGACCTATGAGGCCGCCGTTGACCTGAGGGTGAAGCAACTTGAAGGTGCCGTCCTGAGCGTGGCGGACAAAGCGTCCTTGCTGGCCGTGACTTTTGCGATTTCCGTTGAAAAGCTGGGCTCTGCCTTTCCGGACAAGATCATCAACAGGGTGCTGGAA
>NZ_JABBAM010000058.1:1857-2838 GCF_018607965.1 Planktotalea sp. | reverse complement strand
GTCGCCGGTTTGACCGTTTTGGAAAACGTGCTGTTTGGCAAGATGACCGAAGCCGCCGGCGGAAAGGGCGATGCCTTGCGGCGCGTCGCAGTGGATGCGCTTTATGAAGCAGAGCTTGAAGGGCTGGTTCTGGATCTGATCTTTGACATTCCGCTGACGTTGGGGGGCACCAATCTGCCTGCGCTGCTGACGGAAACGCTGGCCATCAGCCGCGCCACGATCAAGCGCCCTGATGTGCTGATCCTCGACGATGTATTAAACAGTTTTGACGCCCCCATCCGCGCAGACCTGCACACCCGTTTACGCGGCCTGTTGCCCCAGACGACCATCATCTGCCTCCAGCCCAGCTTTGACGAGGTCAGCGGATTTGACGCACAATTCGTTCTGCAACAGGGGCGCATTTCCACGATCGGCAGCGATGTGACCCCCCAAGAGGATGACACCGTCAGCGCAGATCTGGCCCGCAAGCTGCGCGCGCTTGAACAGACGGACCTGTTTTCGGGGCTTGAACGCAAACAACTGCGCCTGCTGGCCTTTAGCGCGCGCTGGTACACCGCCAAGGCGGGGGAATATGTGTTTCACAAAGACGACGGTCCGTCGAGCGGGGCGTTTTTGATCACCGAAGGCACGGCGGAGTTGCTGCTGCCCGGTCCGGGGGATGACGATGATCTGCTCGTCACGACATCCGGTCCCGGCAAACTGGTGGGCGAACTGGGCCTGATCCGCAATGAACCGCGCGCATTGGACATGCGGGCGGCGACCGATCTGACCTGTCTGCGCATCGGGGCAGATGCCTTTCTGGATGTTGTCGGCCATGACGCGCGCACCGCCTATAAACTGTTGCAGGCGGTCGCGGGCTACATATCTTAACGCTTTGCTGGTGGGGCTTGGGGCCGGGATATCCGGCGACCTGTGATAATAACCGGCCCGCTTGACCCAGGTCAAAACACTAACGCCCCCCTCGCCCATATGGTTATCTAG
>NZ_JABBAM010000058.1:0-1847 GCF_018607965.1 Planktotalea sp. | reverse complement strand
GATGGAGGGAAACGCGATGAAGGGATTATATTTGGCGGCGGCTGTGGTGGCGTTACTTCCAATACAGGCGGCGGCTTTCGACGAGGCCGATGTCGGGCAACTGCTGGAAACCAAACAGTGCCAGCAATGCGACCTGTCGGGGGTCGACCTCAAGCGGGTCGATCTTGCAGGTGCCAATCTTGCGGGGGCAAATCTGTCGGGGGCAAAGCTCTGGGCGGCCAATCTTGGCGGCGCTGACCTGAGCGGCGTTAACCTTGAGGGGGCCAGCCTTGGTACAGCAGATTTGACCGGGGCCAATCTGGCGAACGCCAATCTTTCGGGGGCGTATCTGACGGGTACAAACCTTGGCGGGGCCGACCTGTCGGGTGCGAAATTTTCGGCCGCGATCCTGACGCAGGCAAATCTGGACATGTCCAACCTTTCAGGGGCCACCCTGGCCGAGGCCTATCTTGAGTTGGCCAGCCTTGCGGGTGCCAACATCACCGGAGCCGACCTGACAAAGGCAAACCTGATTTCGGCCAACCTGAGCGGCGCGGTGCTTGCGGGGGCCGAGCTGGAGGGGGCCGTGTTTCTTGGTGCGAACCTTGCCGGGGTATCTTTTGACGATGCCCGATTGTGCAGGACAATGATGCCGGATGGCACGTCTGACCTCAGCGGGTGCTGAGGGCGGTCAGGACGGCTTGGGCTGACACGACGGGCGTGGGGAAAACGGCGGGCTTGGGGAAAACGGTACCTTCATGGGTTCCAGACTGAGGGCACCGAAAGGCCGGACTTTTGGTTTTCCAACGCATCAATATAGCATTCCATCTTGTGGTTCAGGCCGCTTTTGCGGTTCTTGTGGTACAGAACCTTTGTCTGCCCCGTATGATGGAAACCTGTCGGCAAACTGCACACGATGTCATCATCGCGACAGATCGACAGCGACAGGTTGTCGTGTTTGCGCCGATGCCGCCCCCAGTGAATGGCCGATGATCAGTCTGGGCCAATTGGCGGGGTCATTTCCGATCCATTTATAGATAATATTGGCATGGGCCAGAAACCCCTGATGCCAGAACGTGCGCGACGCCCCTTGCTTGGAGCCTGCGGAAAACACGTCGTTCTTGGCATGCATATAGCTCAGGCTCAGCTTCTTGGACCCTGCATTTTTGACGCGCAGATTGAACCACACATAATCGGCAAAGGAATTGCTGCCCGGTATCAACAGACAGCCGTTGCTGAGCATATAGGCTTCGACATTGGCATGAGGGCAACTTTTCACGACCGTAAGCTTGTGTTCTTTCTCCAGCTTCCAATCGCCCGGCGTCGTCTGCCTGGGTCTGAGCGTATAGGCGATTTCAGCCAGCCTCGCGCATGTCATGACGGAATGGTCGATCACCCCCGCGGCACCGAACAGGGCATCGCGGGTCTTGGGCCCGACGATCCCGTCCGCGACAAGTCCCTTGACGCTTTGGAACGCTTTGACCGCAGTAACGGTCTTGGCCCCCTGCACGCCGTCAATCGGTCCCGGCTCGTACCGCAAATTCTTCAACTGCCGTTGAATGCTTCTCCAACTGGTTTTCGACATGGGTGAAAAATTCCTTTGGTCATCTAAATTTTTTGGAGATGCGGGCGGGCGACTTTAATAATCCGAACGACCCGCGCAAAGCTGCTGGTCTATTAAATACTATACACATATGGTCGAAAAATCAGGGAAAAGCCTCTGCTATTTTGCAGATCGGGTCACGTAACTATTTCAGCGGCCATATTTTTGGCCCGCAAATTTATCATAGGCAGGCGTTCTGCCCGAGAGGATACCCGATGAACAGCAATCTTGTCGCTGTATTAGCTGCAGATGTCGTAGGTTACTC
>NZ_JABBAM010000077.1 GCF_018607965.1 Planktotalea sp. | reverse complement strand
CGCGAAGTTCGGATCGGTACGGGTGCACAATTCACCCACGATCAAGTTCGCGATATGATCTGTAACGGCGCTGTGATTTTTGACGATTGCGAAGCGAACCTTCGTTTGGAATTGATCCCGAATGACCCACGCAATTATGTGCCGCTTCCAGCGACCGTTGACTGCGTCATTCAAACCGCTGGAACAAACGAAGTCTTGAACCCTGTTCGTGAATTCTCGTCCGGTCAATCAAACGAGTTGATGATTGTTCGCGCGTGTATTCTCTACGATCCAGTCTTCCCGACATCCGAACTGGCTCTTGCACGATCCACAGACCAGAATGGTAAAAGCGCGCTCGTTGCCGTTTCTGCTTTCACCCAGGAACCGAGGTAATCGCTATGAAACAGCTAATCCTTTCAAAACTGCGCAGTTTTGCGCGTGAAACAAAAGCGAATGCGTCGATCGAGGCGATGATCATCTTCCCCGTCCTCTTCTGGGCCAACGCCGCGTCCTTCACTTACTATGAAGCCTATCGTGCTCAAGCGGTTGCAGAAAAAGCCGCGTATTCAGTCAGTGACATGATCAGCCGTGAAACGGCACCGATCACGCCAACGTATATGACCAATGCGCGCAATATCTACAAAGACCTGTCTGGTCTTAGCCCTGGGGACACCACCCTTCGCGTGACTTTGCTACGCTGGGACGGCAACAACAATGTCTTCAAAGTTGATTGGTCCAAGCGTCGCGGTGATATTCCCCGTCTGCGCACACGTGATGTAAGTGACTATGATGAATTGTTGCCACCGCTGATCGCAAACGAGCGTATCATCTTGGTGGAAACTGCGTCCGACTATGATCCCGCGTTCAACGTAGGTCTTGCCCCGCGCATCATCGAAACCTTCGTGTTCACGCGTCCGCGCTATGCACCTCAGATCGTTTGGGACGCCGAAGGTTAACCCGGTCCAAACACATCAAAATTGAAACCGCCGCGTTGAAGTATCTCAGCGCGGCGGTTTTTGTCTTAGGTTTGATCCCGCGCTGCGATCAATATCGCAAGGGCCTCAGCCATTCCTTTGGTTTGTGGCGCGCCAGTCACGCCGCCCACCCCTAAACGTTTGCCAAATCGCCAATACAATCCCAACGACCAACCACGTGGGCCCGATTCTTTCAGCGACACCAGAAATCCATTCGAAGGTTTGAAAGCAAACGCGCCCCGTTCTACACGCGCGATATTTGCGACCTCCGCCAACACAAAACCACCCTTGATGCGAAGCTCTGTTTGGGTCAGTTCAATCTCCTGCGCGGTGCTGGCATGCATCCGCATCGCTGCAAACAGCGAAACCAAACCACACAGGAACAAGCCAATTTGGGACACGCTAAACGGTACGGAAAGCGCAAGGTAAACCATCAATCCACCAAGCAAGGATAGCATCACTGTCCCCGTCCAGCGCCGTGGTGGCGATGCGGATAACTTTGCAATTATGGGGTCATTTGAGGGGTCAGACATGCCGTCGCCTTTTCAAGTCAAGAATTGGCGACGACCTCTATCCCTAGATCCAAGTGATTGCGATACCCAGTATTCGTGACGCGCCCCTTAGCGGCGCGCAACAACCTCTGCACCGCGCTCTTCTGGTTCATCATCCACCATCTCAGCGGGAAAGCCTCGCGCGGTCACATCAAGACCGGTTCTTTCCTCTAAGCGTTTGATAATGTTTGGCGAAAGTTCACGAGGGCCAAAGCGTTCGATCCCGTCATTGAAGATATCTATCAGCAAAGGGTTCAATTCTAACGGCACATTTGCACGATCAGCGACCGCTTGAAAAAGGCCGATATCTTTTGCGACAAGGTCCATCGTGAACGAAATATCGCGGCTGCCGTTCAAAATGATCTGGCTTTCCGTCTCATGTACAAAGGAATTTCCCGACGAAATACGGATCGCTTCGAACGCGGTAGCAAGGTCCATGTTGGCCCCTTTGGCAACGGTCAACGCTTCTGCGCAAGACACCAAATTGGCTGTTGCAAGGTAGTTCGTGATGACCTTCAAAATGCTTGCCGATCCCAGTTCGCCCGTGTGCAAAACGCGTCGTCCCATAATCGTAAGCAGGGGTAAAATGCGCTCGAACGTGTCGCGCTCGCACCCTGCAAAGATTGCGATGTTGCCCGTATCCGCGCGATGGCACCCGCCAGAGACGGGGCAATCCACTGCCGCACCGCCTGCTGCAATCACCTGTGTACCAAGGCGTTTGACCTCCGCCTCATCCGTGGTGGACATTTCCATCCAGATCTTGCCTGCGCAAACCTCTGGAAGCATCTCTTGCATCACCACGTCAGACGCCGCAGGGCTGGGCAAACACGTGATCACCGCATCGCAATCGCGCATCATCGCGGCCGGACTGCCCCCCGCCACCGAACCTTGCGCGACGAATGATGCAACAAGGTCAGCATCCAGATCATGCACCACCAAATCCGCCCCGTTGCGCAATAAACTGCCCGACAGTTTGCCGCCCACGTTCCCCAGCCCAATAAATCCGATTTTCATGTCTATCTCCTTGAAATTTAACACCAACCTAAAAAACCAATCTGCGACCCGTCGCGCCCATTCGCGACGCTTTTGCAATCGACTAAGCCCTTCGTGGTGCTCGCGTCTTGAGAGGCGAAAGTAGAATAAACACAGCCGATCTAACCTGATCATCAAAGGCAGAACGCAGTTGCAAAATTCTCTCAAAATCGGAACAAATCAATCTAAATTTCACAAATTACGAAACGTTCGTTCTGTCCAAGAGCATAAAACAGGCCTTTTACGGGTTTGACAGTTTCCATCCTCCACCCCATTCGGCTTCTTGGTATGCACGCGCGCGAAGGACAGAAGACATGTTTGAAACAATACTCGACATCACAGGCTTGGACATCACACCCAAAGCCGCATCTGTTTTTCTGGCCCTCGCTTTGGGCATCGCGTTTGGCATCTTGGCCGAGCGCACAAAATTCTGTTTCCGCAGCGCCCTCATCGGCGACGCCCGCCGAACGTCAATGGGCGTATGGCTCACGGCTTTGTCCTTTGCAATTATCGGAACCCAAGTCGCTGTTTTCGCGGAACTGATCACCTTTGAAGAGCACCGCTTCTTCGCGGCGGGTCTGCCAATCCTTGCGATCCTTGTGGGTGGTGTGATGTTTGGCGCAGGCATGGTTTTAACACGCGGCTGTGCATCGCGCCTGACTGTATTGGCAGGCACGGGCAATTTACGCGCCCTGTTCGTCATGATCCTTTTCGCGATCACAGCGCATGCGACGCTAAAGGGCGTCCTTGCCCCTATCCGTACCTCGCTTGGATCTGTGACTGTCGACCTCGGTTCGACGATTAGTTTCGCAGCGCTTCCCGGCGGCGCAGTGTTCTGGAGCGCACTTATCGTTCTTACAGCCCTCGGTTTCGCGTTTCGCTCTGGCATTCAAGCAAAGACATTCGTTCTGGCCGCAACCTTGGGCCTTTTGGTCCCTGCGGCTTGGGTCGGTACAGGTTTTGTCTTGTTCGACGAATTTGACCCCATCGCACTCGAAAGTCTGTCGTTCACATCACCAATGGCTGACAGCTTGTTCTGGTCCGTCGCGTCCACCTCGATCCCCGCAGGGTTTGGCACCGGACTGATCGGCGGCGTAGTGTCAGGGGCACTGCTTGCTTCACTGATCTTTGGCACGTTCAAATGGCAAAGCTTCGAAGACCCCGCCCAAACTGGCCGCTACATCGGTGGCGCTGTGCTGATGGGCATGGGCGGCGTTTTAGCAGGCGGTTGTACTGTTGGTGCAGGTTTAGCAGGTATTCCAACACTTAGCTTTGCAGCACTGATCGCGTTACTTGCCATTGCCGCAGGGACGTTTGCAGCCAACGCACTGCTGTCACGTGACGCGAACCGCACGCAGCGTAGCACTGCCTCGATCCTGCCTGCTGAGTAATCAAGCGCTAAGAAGCACAAGCCTGCGTCGCAACGCGCGCTCGTGCGTCGCTCTCAAACGTCCCGACGTACATCTTGCCGTTTTGCGTGACGTTTACCATCGCACCCGTGATTTCAGAGCCACTTACGGTGATTTGTCTCCCCGCTTGAGTATCATCCAGATCCGTCGTGAAACTGACCGGCATGTCCTTGGATACTTGTGACAGCTCTAGAGTTAAAACCTGATCACCGTCGCGTAATTTGCTGGCCTTAGTAACCTTATCCGCGCCAGAGGTCAGCTCAAACGGTTGAAAAACTTCAACGCCACTACCCTGCCCCGTAACATCAAAGATCAGCCCGCCACTTGAAGTCACAAGGTCTATCGTCACGGTCTTCGCCACACCTGCGCACGCATTGGTATCGGCGCTGATAACAAAACGATCTTTCGGCGCACCCTCAATAAAGCGCACCAACACATCCGCTTGAGAAGTCGATGCTAGAAGACAGGCAATTGCGCTAAACGTTGACAGAGTTTTCATGGCCATTTTCTTTTTGCTTCCAATCTTAAGTGTTGCACTCAAGACGAAAGGAAAGCCACCACATAAAAAAAGCCCCACCAAACGGGCAGGGCTTTTGTCGTGTCGTGTCGCTTCGGATCAGTCGATCAGCGGCAAAAGCTTGTTCAAGCTTTCTTTCGCATCACCGTAATACATGCGAGTGTTCTCTTTGTAGAACAGCGGGTTTTCGATGCCGGAATACCCCGTACCTTGACCACGCTTAGAGACGAACACCTGCTTGGCTTTCCAGCACTCCAAAACGGGCATGCCCGCGATGGGTGAATTTGGATCGTCCTGCGCCGCTGGGTTCACGATGTCATTGGAACCGATCACAATCGCAACGTCCGTTGTCGGGAAGTCGTCATTGATCTCGTCCATTTCCATCACGATGTCATAAGGCACTTTAGCCTCTGCCAGCAGAACATTCATGTGACCTGGCAAACGACCTGCAACAGGGTGGATCGCAAAGCGAACCGTCTTACCCTGAGCTCGCAACTTACGCACCAACTCGGCAACAGCCGCCTGTGCCTGTGCTACGGCCATGCCATAACCAGGGATCAGAATAACACTGTCCGCCTCATTCAACGCAGCGGCAACGCCATCCGTGTCGATTGCGATCTGCTCGCCCTCGACTGCCATCTGCTCACCCGCAGGTCCGCCAAAGCCGCCCAAGATAACGCTGATGAACGAACGGTTCATCGCTTTACACATGATATAGCTCAGGATCGCACCACTTGAGCCAACCAGCGCACCAACCACGATTAACAGGTCGTTCCCAAGGGAGAAACCAATCGCCGCAGCGGCCCAACCAGAATAACTGTTCAGCATCGAAACAACGACCGGCATATCCGCGCCGCCGATGCCCATGATCAGGTGATACCCGATGAACAAGGCCGCCAGCAGCATCAAGAACAACGGGAAGAAACCGCCGGTGTTGCAATACCAAACTAGCGTGATCAGCGACACACCAGCAGCCGCAGCATTCAGCATGTGACCGCCCGGAAGCTTTGTCGCTGCACTATCCACTTTGCCCGCCAACTTGCCGTAAGCAATGACAGAGCCCGTGAACGTAATCGCGCCAATGAAGATACCCAGGAACAGCTCAACCCGCAGAATGCCGATCTCAACGCCGTCTTTCTTGGCCAAGAGTGCGCCAAACCCCTCAAGTGCTTTCTTTTGCACATCGTCCATCGCCAAAACACGGCCCAGTTCGATATGTGCGATCAAGCCCACGAAAACCGCAGCCAAACCAACAAGCGAGTGCATCGCAGCCACCAGTTCTGGCATCTCGGTCATCTTTACCTTCGTCGCCAATTGATACCCAATTGCGCCACCACCAATGATCATCAAAAGCGACAGGAACCAATATCCTGCCCCCGGTCCGACCAGGGTTGCAGCCACTGCTAGCGCCATGCCGACAATGCCATACCATACCGCGCGCTTGGCGCTTTCCTGTCCCGACAAGCCACCCAAAGAGAGGATGAAAAGGACAGCCGAAACGACATAAGCCGCTGTTGTAAAACCAAATTCCATTTATCCAGCCTCCCTTAAGATTTCTGGAACATGGCGAGCATACGCCGTGTCACAAGAAAGCCGCCGAAAATGTTGATGCCCGTCATAAAGACCGACACCGCTGCGAGCAGGATCACCAAATAGGATCCCGATCCGATTTGCATCAGAGCACCCAAGATAATGATCGAAGAAATCGCGTTCGTGACCGCCATAAGGGGTGTGTGCAGCGAATGCGCCACGCCCCAAATGACTTGGAAGCCAACAAAAACAGACAAAACGAAGACGATAAAGTGCTGCATAAAGCTGGCAGGTGCCACAAGTCCGACACCCAGCAAAAGCACTGCGCCCACCGCAAGCAAAGTAACTTGCTGTTTGGTCTGCGCTTTGAATGCGGCTGTCTCTGCTGCACGTTTTTCTTCAGCCGTCAGCTCTTTGATCGGCTCTTTCTTCTGCGCTGCAATCGCCTGAATTTTCGGCGGTGGCGGTGGGAAGGTAATCTCGTTCTCAAACGTGACCGTCGCGCCGCGAATAACATCGTCTTCCATGTTATGATTGATCTGGCCGTCCTTTTCAGGGGTCAGGTCAGTCAGCATGTGACGAATGTTTGTCGCATAAAGCGTCGAGGCTTGCGCCGCCATACGAGATGGGAAATCGGTGTAGCCAATGATGGTCACGCCGTTATCCGTAACGATTTTCTCGTCCATCACAGTCAGCTTGCAGTTGCCACCTTTTTCAGCGGCCAAATCCACAATTACAGACCCCGGCTTCATGCTCTCGACCATATCTTTGGTCCAAAGCTCTGGCGCTTCGCGGTTCGGGATCAGGGCCGTCGTGATGACGATATCCATGTCCGGCGCAATCTCGCGGAACTTCGCAAGTTGTGCAGCAGCAAACTCAGGGCTGGACACAGCAGCATAGCCACCCGTCGCGGCACCATCAGCCTGCTCTTCGTTGAAATCAAGGAAGACGAACTCAGCGCCCATGCTTTCAACTTGCTCGGCCACTTCCGGGCGCACGTCAAATGCGTATGTAATCGCACCAAGCGATGTGGACGTGCCAATAGCGGCCAATCCAGCAACACCAGCGCCCACAACCAGAACCTTCGCAGGCGGAACTTTACCCGCTGCGGTGATCTGACCTGTGAAGAAACGTGGGAAGTTGTTACCCGCTTCAATGACAGCGCGGTAACCCGCAATATTCGCCATTGACGACAGCGCGTCCATTTTCTGAGCGCGCGATATACGTGGGACCATTTCCATGGCAATCACATTCGCGCCGACCTTCTTGGCCGCCGCCATACCTGCGTCATTCGCCGCTGGCGTAAAGAAAGAAATCAAGGTCTGACCGTCGCGCATACGCTTCAACTCAGCCTTTTCGGGCTGGCGCACTTTCGCGACAATATCCGCATCTTTCCATAGGGCTGCTGCGGTCTTTACGACCTCAACGCCAACCTCTTTATAAAGTGCATCCGAGAAGCCAGCATTCGCGCCCGCACCCGTCTCAATCACACAGTCATATCCGAGCTTTTGGAGCTGCAACGCGCTATCAGGCGTCATGCCGACACGATTTTCTCCCTCGAACACTTCCTTAGGCGTTCCAATTTTCAAAGACTTACCCCCTTGCAATAGTCAAAGCCAGTTCATCGGCCAAATGGCACAATGTTGATTACTTGAGTAAAGCGCAGGGGGCAGAGGCGCAAGCAGTGTCGCATTGCAATGCCGGACTGTCGCAAATTGGATGATTCACGCTACATCCAACACCTAACACTCTGACAATATTCAATAAATACATCACCAAAACCTTGTCGCAGACGCGCTTCTTCGTGTTCGATAAAGCGTTTCATTAGTACACCAATGAATACGGGAACAAACGCGAGCGCTAATAACGCATCCCAACGTAGAATCAGACCAATCAGGACCAGCACATCCCCCAAATATATCGGGTTGCGGCTCTGTGCGAAAATGCCGGATGTGACCAATGCGCTTGCGCTAAGATGCGGGATCACCGTCGTGCGGGACTTTCGCATTTCGGTTACGGCCATCAACATCAAGATCAAACCAGTTGCGATGAAAACGGTCCCCGCAAACCTTGCCCATTCCCCGCCAAAGCCTAATCCAAGCGGTAGGAATACGCTTTGCAACCAAGTAAGCGCACAAAATAGTGCCAACCAAATTGGCGGAATATCTATCAGTTTGGTCAATGGCAGTTTATTCAAACTCCATCTCCTCAAACACACGGCCTGCGTTCTTGGTCGCGAGTTCTTCAAATGTATCAAGCCGCGCATAGAGTGATTGATCGACATAATAGGCCTCAGCCAACTCACCACCGTTGTCCAAATGTGCACCGATTTGTGTGCGTAAGTGAACAAGATAATCTCGCGTGTAACGGCGCACTTGCTCCAAGTTCGTCGGATGGCCGTGGCCTGGAATAATATATGTCGGGTTCAGCGGTTCAAACGCAGTTTCCCATGTTTCGATCCAGCAGCTCGTGCAGGTGTAGGGAAAGATCGGCAACATGCGTTCATGAAACGCAATGTCGCCTGCAATCATCATCGACCACTGCGGGATCCAAACCTGCGTATCCCCGTGCCCATGGGCAGGTCCAAGATACAGCACCTCAAGCGTCACATCGCCCATCGTAACGACTTCTTTGTCCGTAAATTTGCGCGTCGGCTCAACCAAACGCGTGCCTTCGGCCTTGTCGCGATTATAGCGCTGCATGTTGGACAGGATTTGATACCCGCGCTCTGCTACCTCTGATGCCGCGTCTGCATGCATCAAGATATCCACACCCTGATCCACCCAATAGGAATTACCCAACATTGCGTGACCCTGCCCGTTCTCGTTGATCACAAGCTTGACGGGTTGCTCTGTCACGATCTTGATTTCGTCGTGCAGCGCTTTGGCAAGCAGCGCAGAAGCGCCGCCATTGATCACCACGACCCCGTCGCCCGTTACAACGAAACTTAGATTGTTATTGTGACCTGCGTTCTCATACGTCGGTGGTGCGGTTGCCCCGATCGCGGAAAACACGTGTGGGATCACCTCGACGGGTTTGGAATATAACACGGATTGTGGATATTGATCTGCGATATCTTCACTTGCATAAAGCGGCGCCGCGGTAAACGCCGCGAGGGCGATAAGTCTGTACATATTGGCCTCCCATGATTGCGGTACACATTCACAGAATTGAATGGGTATGTAAAGTGACGGAACGGCGCGCCTTGTCATGACGGGCTTGCGCGGTAGGGTAGCGTAAAAAGGGAGAGACATTATGGACCTATCTGGCAAACACGCCCTGATCACGGGCGGCGGCACGGGCATTGGCCTTGCAATAGCAAAAGCACTGGCCGAAGCTGGCGCGGAAGTAACAATCACGGGACGCCGCAAAGACGTTTTGGATGAGGTCGCAGGCGGTCGTATTCACGCAGTTGCAATGGACGTCGCCGATGAAGCATCCGTCGTGGATGGTTTTGCAGCAGCCGTTAACACGCGTGGCCCCATCGCTATTTGCGTGCCCAACGCAGGCATCGCCGAGGGTAAAGCGCTGCACAAGATGGACATGGAGTTCTGGCGTAAAATCATCGGCATTAACCTTGATGGTGCATATCTCACGATGCGCGAAGCGATGAAGTCCATGAACGGCCTCAACTATGGGCGCGTGATTGCCATTGCGTCTATTGCAGGCATCAAAGGTTTGAAAGGCGCACCAGCCTACACTGCGTCCAAGCACGGAATGATTGGCCTTATCAGGGGTCTAAGCGAGGATTACATGGCATCCCCCATCACGTTCAACGCGATTTGCCCCGGATATGTGGACACAGCGATTGTGTCGCAGAACACGGTGTCCATCGCGGCGCGTGCTGGGATTACCGAAAAACAGGCCCTGAAAATGATGGTCAAAACAAACCGCCACCAGCGCCTGATCACGCCCGAAGAAGTTGCCAATACCGTGATGTATCTGTGCTCTGACATGTCCGGTTCGATCAATGGCCAGACGATGGAGATCGCAGGCGGCCAGATGTAAATGCTAAGCCGCGACGCGCTCAACGCCTACTGCAAATCCTTGCCCCAGACCACGCATGTCGTGCAATGGGGCAACTCGGATGTGTGGAAAGTGGGTGGCAAGCTGTTTGCGGTTCTAGGCTGGTCAGACGGGGAAAGTGCGGCGACGTTCAAGGTAAGCGACCTTGCTTATGAAGTGTTAAGCGACATGCCCGGCATTCGCCCTGACCCTTATCTGGCATCGCGCGGGATGAAATGGGTACAAGTTTACGACGATCCCGGACTGCCCGACGACGAGCTGAAGTCCCATATCCAAGCGAGTTATGAGATGATCAAAGCCAAGCTGAGCAAGAAATTGCGAGTCGAGTTAGGTATGATTTAAAGGTGCGCTGTCGCGCGCTTGCGTGAGCACGCCGTGGGCGTGCGATTTGCCTCCGGCGGGGGATATTTGGGGAAAGGAGAAACCCTTTGTAGCTTTATATAGTGAGGCCACGCCCAAGCATCTGTGCGAGTTGTTTTGTACGTGATTTGTAGTCGCCATAACTTGGTTTTGGGTTTTTGAGGCCGAAATAAGAGGACATGATTGTTTGGGACGTCATATCGGGATCATCACAATAGATGTGACCCAGCGCCGCTTCATTTTCCAGCCAGTTTCGAAGTGCTACGCGAATGTGTGCACCAATGTTATCTGCAACATCTTTTACATTCGTTTCGTTTACTTCCATCAATTCATCGCCATGTTTGGCGTCTAGCAAAACAGCCTTCACTCCGTTTGGATCAAACGCATTAAATAGGCTTTGCAGCACGTCGACAGCAGTTCCTGAGGCAGCCAGAACCGCGTCTATATCGGCCGCAACTTTGGTAAGGTAGCCGATCGCTAAAAACCGAAAGACATCTTCTTTGCTTTGGAAATGAAGATACAGAGCCGGCCGTGACATTTCCGCCTTTACAGCGATCAATTGCATAGAGGTTTTGCGAAAACCGTGTTCAACAAAGACCTCGAATGCAGCCTGTGCAATCTCTTTTTGTTTATCTGTTTCAAGACCTCCAGTGCTCATGGGCCGTCTTCTGACAAAAAACATCTATTTTGTCAATTGACACCCTGACACTTTAACCTACTTCTATCAAAACACACGTGAGACTACCTCGATGGCGACGACACTCATAGTTAACGGCACTGCGCACAGTGTTGATCTTCCGGATGTTGTACCTTTGCTTTGGGTTCTCAGAGACGAGCTAAATCTGACAGGAACCAAGTTTGGGTGTGGCGTCGCAGCCTGTGGTGCCTGCACGGTCCACATCGACGGCGTCGCCGTGCGATCCTGTCAAACCGCGTTGTCTGATGTGGAGGGCGAGGTCACCACTATTGAGGGGCTCGGCACACCCGAAACGCTGCACGCACTCCAAGCAGCATGGGTTGAACATCAGGTCGCGCAATGCGGCTACTGCCAGTCCGGTCAAATCATGCAAGCCGCCAGCCTGCTTGCGGAAAACGCAGCCCCCACCGACGACGATATCGACGATGCGATGCAAGGTAACCTTTGCCGCTGTGGCACCTATCCCCGTATCCGTGCGGCGATCCACACCGCCGCAAAAGCAACGCAGGGAGCATAGATCATGGCCTCTTTCAAAAAAATCGCCCGTCGTACGTTCCTGATCGGGTCTGCAGCGATCGTTGGCGGCGTGGCCTTTGGCGCGTATAAATACACCCGTCCTTTGGTGAGCCCCCTAGAGGCTGGCCCGAATGAGGCCGCGCTGAACCCGTTCATTTTCATCGACCAAACCGGCGTCACGATCATCACGCCGCGCGCTGAAATGGGCCAAGGCGTGCACACGACGCTTGCTGCTCTTGCCGCAGAAGAGCTTGATATCGCTTGGGAAGATGTGCGCGTTTTGCATGGCCCGCCAGCCGCGGCCTATTATAACAGTGCTTTGATGCAGGCGACGCTACCGATCCCTGAATATTCCAAAAGCGCGTTCATGACGACGATTTCGCAGGCGCTAGGACAAGCAAACAAACTGCTTGGCTTACAGCTAACCGGCGGATCGACATCAATGATGGACGGCTATGAGCGCCTGCGCCATGCAGGTGCCTCTGCACGTGAGACGCTGAAACTGGCCGCCGCAGAAGCGCTCCAAGTGTCCGTGAACAGCCTTAGAACCCAGAACGGCCGCATCATCGCGCCCGACGGCAATTCGGTCAGCTATTCCGATATGGCCTCACGTGCCGCAGAAATTGATCCGCCTCAGGTGGAGCTGCGCCCGAAATCCGACTGGAAATACCTCGGCAAAACAATGCCGCGTGTTGATATGTTGGGCAAATCAACAGGCACCGCCGAATTCGGCATCGATGTGCGTGTGGAGGGCATGAAATTTGCCACGGTCCGCATGAACCCGCGTTTGGGGTTGCCGATGAAATCAATCGACACAAGCGCGGCTTTGGACATGGCAGGCGTGGAAAAGGTGATCGAACTTGACGGAGGTTTCGCTGTCGTTGCCACGAACACATGGCTCGCCTTCCAAGCGGCTGAAGCGGTTGAGGTCGAATGGGTCGCAGCGGCCTACCCGGCTGAACAAGACGCGATCTGGACAGCGATAGAAGACAGTTTCGAGAATAAAGCCAACTCGCAATTGCGCGATGATGGCGATGCGGATGCACCAATTGCAGGCGCGACCGAGATCAGCGCCGAATACCGCATGCCCTTCCTTGCGCACTCGACGATGGAGCCGATGAACGCCACCGCGCTCTTCACAGGCGACGCGCTAGAAGTCTGGTGTGGAAATCAAGGCCCAACGCTGATGCGCGACAAGTGCGCAGACGCAGTTGGCTTGGATGCGGAGCAAGTGACATTACACACAACCTTGATGGGCGGCAGTTTCGGACGGCGCAGCGAAATTGATTTTGGTGTTTTGGCTGCAAACGTCGCAAAAGAAATGCCCGGTGTTCCGATCCAGCTGACGTGGACACGCGAAGAAGATATGTCCCATGACGCGTTCCGCCCCGCAATTATGGGTCGCTACAAAGGCGCTGTGAAAGACGGGAAAGCAGTCTTGCTGGATGCAAAGGTCGCGGGTCCATCCGTGACCGCAAGCGCGATGAAGCGTCTTATGGGCTTCTCGGCTGCGGGTCCTGACAAAGTCCATGTCGAGGGTGCGTTTGATCAACCCTATAAAATCCCAAACTACCGTGTCACAGGGCATCTTACTGATATGGACATTCCACTTGGCTTCTGGCGCTCAGTCGGAAATTCAGTCAACGCGTTCATGCATGATAGCTTCTTGGATGAACTGGCCCACGCTGCAGGTACCGATCCGTTGGAATTCCGCCTTGATATGATGCGCAACGAACATGCGCCTTCTGCTGGCGTACTTGAAGCTGTGCGCGATATGTCGGGATGGACGGGTAAAACACCTGACGGGATCGGGCGGGGCGTTGCGTTCGCACATAGCTTTGGCACCCCAGTCGCGCAGGTGATCGAAGTCATTGATGAGGACGGTTCGATCCGAATGAACCGTGCGTGGATCGCTGCTGATTTGGGAACAATCCTTGATCCGGGCAACTTGGAAGCGCAGCTTTACGGCGGCATGATCTATGGTTTGTCCGCGGCAGCCTTTGGTGAAATCACCTTTGCAGATGGCGCGGTGGAGCAGCAAAACTTCCCTGACTACGACGCCCTGCGCATTCACAACGCACCCATCACTGAAGTGAAAGTGATGGAGAGTGTCGGTCAAATTGGCGGTGCTGGCGAACCCGGCACACCGCCATCAATGTCAGCGTTAACCAATGCAATCTTTGATCTTACAGGCAAGCGCGCCCGTACACTGCCCTTGATGCATGAGTTTGATCTACTGGTTTAAGCGCAGACCTTTTCCACCAACCGAAACGCGCCCTTTTCACCAAGGACGCGTTTTGCGTTTGCACATGTGCGCCTCGCCCCACCTGCGTCACATTTCATCCAAACCGTCTAAAACTTGTCTCAATCTGTGCGCAAATCCGCCCTGAACCGATTGTATCCATTTTGGAAACCGCATGGAAACGCACTGTTTCCAATGCGGGATACAGAACAGGACGACGGTAATGCCCAATGGATATCTTGTAACGCTCGGTGATGCTTCGCTTGATGTGAACGATACAATTAACGCCTCACAGGTGTTCTTTACGATTGCCCCCACCATCGGTGCAGGCAGTTGGCAATGGACAGGCGTCTGTGCGGGTAACGGCAGCACGTATTCAAATATCAACGACACGGGCATTTATTACGAAGCAACCGATGGAAACGTTTATTTTGTTCCAGACACTTGGTTCACCACCAGCGGCACAGCGATTGTCACCTCTGCCCCCGCCTATTCCATTCCAATAACTGTCGATGGCACCAGTGGCGATGATGTCATTGATGCAAGTTATACTGACAGTGACGGTGATCAAGTCGATGCAGGCGATGGCTCCGGCGCACTTGGAAATGAGGATACAATCAGCGCAGGTGACGGCAACGATAGTGTCGAGGCTGGCCTTGAGGACGACATCGTCTATGGCGGTGGCGGATCTGACACGCTTGAGGGCGACGCTGGCAACGACACGATTTACGGCGACAGTGACTTCATTGCGGGTGCCGGCGTTGCTGGCGATGACAGCATTTCAGGTGGTTCGGGCGACGATGTCATCTTTGGCGAAGATGGTAATGACACGATCAGCGGCGACGCTGGCAATGATGTCATCGATGGTGGTGCTGGTGCGGATTCAATAAGTGGCGGAGCAAACGATGATGTCATTGATGGCGGCGACGGCGCCGATACGATCAGTGGTGGCGTTGACAATGACACTCTGCGCGGCGGCGCAGGCGCAGATAGCATCGACGGTGATGCAGGCGACGACGTTATTGGATTAGGCGCATCTGTCGACGATTCAAAAACGCTTGATTGGGGCGGGCTCACGTCAAACGGCACTTTTGCGCTAACGGGTGCAACCGAAACACTGAACGTAACGATTGCCACAACAACCAATGGAACTGGTCAAACGGCGAACACCGCCACGCAAGGCTCACCCTCTGAAAGTGGTCTTTGGGTTTCTGGCATCACCGATCCCGTCACAACAACCCTGACATTCGATGGGCTCGTCGAAAACGCCAATTTCGAAATCTATGACTCGACCAGAATACAGGCAGCTGGGATGACCTACTGACCATCGTAGCGCTGGACGGCGACGGTAATTCTGTGCCCGTCGTTTTCTCCAACCTCAATGGGCTCCACTCCGTGAGCGGCGACAATCTGAACGCGGACGGAAATGCCAGCACAGGTGTCGAAACGTCTGGTGGAGCGGCCGACTCTGTCACAGTTGATATTGCGGGCCCCTTTCTGCAGCTCATCTTTACATTTGATAATGGCGAAAGCGCCACAAACAGCGGTCTGTTCGGCGTTGGTGATATGACGTTTGATTTCACCTCAAACTATGAAGGTGATCCTGACGACGACACGATGAACGGCGGAACAGGCAACGATTCAATCTATGGCGGGCGCGGTGACAATTCCCTATCTGGCGGCACTGGCAGCGATTTGCTTAATGGCCAAGCGGGCGACGATTTTTTCAACGTGGGCGAAGGCGACACCGCGATTGGCGGCGACGGCGATGACTATTTCCAATTGGTCGAACTTGGCGAAACGGGCGGTGCTGGCGCAAACATCTTCGTGCAAGGCGATGAGGGCGAAGAGACCCTTGGCGACACGCTGAACCTTGGCACGCTCGGTAACCGAAACGACATTATCTATTCGAACACCGACGATGCTGCAGGCGGTCTAAGTGGCACGCTTGTGCTGCAGGATGGCACCCTTCTAACTTTTGAAAATATTGAGAAAATCATCTGCTTCACTCCCGGAACGCTGATCGACACACCCTTTGGACCGCGCGCAATTGAAACTCTCAAAACTGGAGATTTGGTCGGCACCCGCGATGCAGGTCCACAGCCTATAAAATGGATGGGGTCGCGCACTCTGCCTTGCACACCAGACACGGCTCCGGTCCGTTTTGAGGCAGGCACACTAGATGGTCAAACCCAAGCATTGACCGTCTCGCCACAACACAGAATACTGATTTCACACTTTGCGTGCGAGCTGTTGTTTGGCGAGGATGAGGTTTTCTGTAGCGCCAAGCACATGCTGGTTGGTGCCGTCACACGTAATGCACAGAAGATGGTAACTTATATCCACCTCATGTTAGAACAACACCAAGTGATCACCGCGAACGGCATTGAAACGGAGAGCTTTCACGCAGGTCCAGAGGGTCTTAAAGCGCTCTCAGACACGTCAAAGGCTGATCTATTTCGCGCATTTCCAGACCTTAAGGTCGATCCCTACGCCTATGGCCGTACCGCACGGACATGTCTAAAGGCTCACGAAACCACACTATTGTTAGAAGAAATCGCATTAGCAGAAGCATGGCAAAACGAACGCCGCGCAGCCTAGGTGCCTATACATTTCGCGCGTTGGCAAACGCCTGGACGGCTGTACCGAACGCAGTGAACAGAGGCTGCGACACTGGATCCCCGTCCGCATTCCATTCCGGGTGCCACTGAACAGAAGCCGTAAATCCGGGCGCATCCTTTACATAAATCGCTTCGGGTGTCCCATCTTTGGCGTAACCGTCAATCACGATCCGCGCGCCCGTGTCTTTGATGCCCTGACCGTGCAACGTATTGGTCATCACTGTCGACGCACCGAAAATTCTGTGGAATAGGCCACCCTCGCTCAATGTAACATCATGGCGCAGCTCGAACTTTTCCTCAAGCGTGCCGTTGGGGGGCATACGGTGATTCATACGGCCCGGAAGATCGCGAATTTCCGGATAGAGCGAGCCCCCCATTGCGACATTCACCTCTTGGAAACCACGACAAATCCCAAGGAACGGTTGCCCCAATTCAACGCAGGCACGTATCAAGGGCAGCGCGATCGCATCGCGCGCGCGATCAAAGGTGCCGTAGGCGTCCGTCGCTTCTTCACCATATTCATCGGGATGCACGTTCGGACGACCGCCCGTGAACAAAAAACCGTCGCAGCGCGCCATTAATTCTTCGACGCTGACAAACCTAGGATCGGCAGGAATCAACAGCGGCATACAGCCAGAGACAGTCGCGATCGCCGTCGAATTCATCTCTCCCCCCGCGTGAACGGGATAGTCTTCATTAATCACATACGAATTCGAAATAATTCCTACGATTGGGCGCGACATGCCGTCTCCAAATAGTTGATCAAAGTTGTCACCTTATATCGCGGGCTTGCATGGGCTTGCAATGCAGCAGTTTGGGCGCATGAACTATATTCATGGACCATTTCAAAATCAACGAACCGGATTTTTTGCGCGCGCCCACACCAACATTAACGCGCATGCGCGAAACGGGTCCCCTTGTGGCCATAAAGATCCCGTTTATTGGCAAATGCTGGGTCACCACGACCGATGCCGCAGCCCGCGCGCTGTTAAAAGATGAAGTGCACTTTGTGCGCAATCCGGCCAACGCGGGTGGCCGTGACATTTCGCGATATTATTGGTTTTTGCCCCGCTTCATGGGCGTCCTCAACCGTAATATTCTTAGCCTTGATGGCACAGAACATGCGCGATTGCGCAAAGCGGTTGATCAACACTTTTCGCGCGGCGCGATTGATGCACTTCAACCCGAAATCAAACAAATTGCCGATGATCTTTTGGATCGCTTGGACAGTACTCAACCAATTGATATCACCAAAGAATACGCACAGATTTTACCGCTCGACGTTATCAGTAAACTCCTTGGGATATTGCCGGACCAGCGCACTGAGCTTGCGCGCGCCATCGCCCCGATTTCTGAACCGACGACTACTTGGAATATGCTGCGTGCAATGCCCGGCCTCTACAAATCGCTCAAACTGCTGCGCGCAGAGATTGAAACGATCCGCAAAACTCCGCGTGCAGGCTTGCTCTGTGAACTCATTCACGACGCTGAAAATAATTTAACCGACGACGAACTTGTCTCGCTCTCGTTTGTACTGTTCGTGGCGGGGCACGAGACGACGCTACACCTGATCTCTGATGCCATTTTCGGGTTGACCGAAAATACGCAGCATCGCGCGATTTTTCAATCAAACGATTCAGCCACAACCTTCCGCGCCGTGGAAAAATACATGCGCTTCTTTAGTCCAGTGATGATGACCAAGCCCTTGTTTGTACGCAAAGATCATGTATTCCATGGGCAAGCCGTCAAGCAAGGCGAAAAAATCTTAGCCTTGCTCATCGCGGCCAATCACGATCCTGAACGTTTCGAAAACGCGCAAATCGCAGAGCTAGGTCGCCGACCTAATGCGCACATCGGATTTGGTTTTGGCCCACATGTCTGTCTGGGAATGCACCTCGCGCGCGCAGAAGCCCAGATCGCCCTTGATCGGCTCTTTCAGCGGTATGCAGACGTTCAAAGGGCGCCACAAGATGCAGCGCCCGAATATACTCAACGATTTGGAATGCGCGGAATGCGCCGCTTGATGGTGCAATTGAAACCCTAGGCCACGCCGACGAGCCCTGCCGCCGCAAGACCAGCCATGCCTGCATCTGAATCATTGTCGGACGTGTCACCCGTAACGCCCAATGCACCAACGACCGCATCCCCGTCTTTGATCAGAATGCCGCCAGGCACAGGAACAACCTGTCCACCAAATGCACCGTTTACAGCGGCCATAAAATAAGCCTGCTGCTCTGCACGCGCCATTTGCGCAGATCCCGGCATTCCAAGCATGACCGCACCGTAGGCTTTGCCTTGCGCAATCGCGTAACGACCCGGGGATGCACCATCTTGGCGTTCAAACGCGATCAGGTGCCCGCCTGCATCAAGAACCGCAACCGACAAAGGCTTTAGCCCCATTTTTGCGCCAGCGTCCAAAGTCGCTGCAATTGCAGCACGTGCTTGATCTAAAGTAACAGCCATTTCAGTGCTCACTTTCTAAGAAATCACAAATTAGGAGGAATTCGTTAGGTGTTAGGCAACGCTCGCTTTCAGTTCCAAGCGACGCGCGTGCAAAACGGGTTCTGTGTACCCAGAAGGCTGCGTGCGCCCTTCAAAGACCAGCTCACACGCCGCTTTGTAAGCAATCGTATCAAAGCCCGGTGCCATCTTGCGGTACAGGTTATCGCCCGCGTTTTGACGATCGACAACATCTGCCATCTTCTCCATCGCTGCGCGCACTTGGTCTTCGCTCACCACATCGTGGTGCAACCAGTTGGCCAACGCTTGGGATGAAATACGGCATGTCGCGCGGTCTTCCATAAGACCGATGTCATTGATATCTGGTACTTTTGAACACCCAACACCTTGGTCGATCCAGCGCACTACATAGCCCAAGATACCTTGTGCGTTGTTCTCAACTTCGCGCTGAAGCTGCTCTGGCGTCCAGTTGGAATACTTCGCAAGCGGAATTTCCAGCAAGGTTTGCACGTTCGCGCGGCGCCCCCCTGCTTTGATCTTGTCCTGAACGGCCAGCACAGCAACCTTGTGATAATGCAGCGCATGGAGTGTCGCAGCTGTCGGGCTAGGCACCCACGCACAGGTCGCACCAGATTTCGGATGATCGATCTTTTGCTCAAGCATAGCCGCCATCAAGTCAGGCATCGCCCACATGCCTTTGCCGATCTGCGCGCGACCCTTCAGACCACATTCCAAACCGATATCAACGTTGAGGTTTTCATACGCACCGATCCACGCCTTGCGCTTGATGAAATCTTTGCGGCTAAACGGGCCAGCCTCCATGGACGTGTGAATTTCGTCACCCGTGCGATCCAAGAAACCTGTGTTGATGAAAGCCACGCGCGACTTTGCGGCGCGGATACATTCCTTAAGGTTGGCCGACGTGCGGCGTTCCTCGTCCATAATGCCGATCTTAACGGTGTTGCGCGCAAGACCAAGAATATCTTCGACCTTGGCGAAAATTTCATCAGAGAACGCGACTTCGACGGAACCATGCATCTTTGGCTTCACAATATAGACCGAGCCATGTACCGAATTTCCGCTGTCGCGCTTCAGGTCGTGCATCGCAATCATCACGGTGCACAGCGCATCCATAAGGCCCTCGCCGATTTCCAGACCATCGCGATCAAGGATCGCTGGGTTCGTCATCAAATGCCCAACATTGCGGATCCAAAGCAACGCACGTCCCTTTAGGGTCACGTCATTGCCGTCCGCGCCGACGTACGTGCGATCGTCATTCAAACGGCGGGTCATCATAGAGCCACCCTTTTCGAACGTTTCTTCCAAATCACCCTTCATCAGACCCAGCCAGTTGGAATAGGCCCCGACTTTGTCCTCTGCATCAACACAAGCAACACTGTCTTCACAATCCATAATCGCGGACAGCGCGCTTTCCAAAACGACGTCCGCAAGACCGGCTTGATCACGGCTTCCGATAGGGTGCGTGCGGTCAAAAACCAGCTCAACATGTAAGCCGTTGTTCTTTAAGATCACGGCGCTTGGTGCCTTCGCGTGACCTTGATACCCCACGAATTGCGCAGGATCACTCAGGGGAAGGTCGTCAATCAGCAGCGCGCCGTCTTGCACGTGATACCGGCGTACATCCGCGTGGGATGCGCCCTCAATCGGGAATGTTTCGTCTAGGAAAACACGGGCACGCGCAACAACACGGCCACCGCGACCTTTGTCATAGCCGCCTTTCTTAGGCAGGCTACCCATGGCGTCGGTGCCATAGAAACCATCATACAGGCTACCCCAACGCGCGTTCGCCGCGTTCAGCGCAAAGCGCGCGTTCGTGACAGGAACAACAAGCTGGGACCCCGGCGTGCTTGCGATCTCTGGATCGACGTTTTTTGTGTCGATCTCAAAGTCATCGCCCTCAGCCTCAAGATACCCAATCTCGCGCAGGAACGCCAAATAGTCATCCTCGGACGCACCTTTGTTGGCGATGTGCCACGCGTCCACTTTGCCCTGCATATCTTCGCGGATTTGCAGCAACTCTCGGTTCTTTGGACCCAAGGCATGCGCCATGTCGGACAAACCGGACCAAAACGCGTCCGCGCTAACATCGGTGCCCTCAAGTGCGCGTTTCTCAATAAAATCTGCGAGAACCGTGTCGACCTGAAGTCCGTGCTTTTCGATGCGCTGCGTCATGTTGTGCTCCGTTTTTCTTAAATTCCCGACCGATCTACGTCAAAAATCTAGCTCTGGCAACGCAAACTGACATTTTGGTAAAATAAAATTACCAATTTATCTGATTTATGAGTGTCAGCTTCAAATATATCCGATTAATCCGACGTTACTTTCTTCTGTTTCGCGAGGTTTCGGCACCGATCTGAACAAAATTTAACGTTCTCCCAATCACGGGCCCATTTCTTGCGCCACGCAAATGGACGCGCACAAGTTTCGCACATCTTGCTTGGTAGATCTTGCTTTTTGACACCTTTTGGCATGCCACCCTCTTTCCCTTGCCCCTGCCCGTCACTGCGATAACCTGCATCTAAACTGACAGGAGTTTCCAATGCGCGATGCGGCCCCCCAAACGATATACCTAGATGACTACACGCCCTTTGGCTTCAAAGTGGACGAGGTAAATCTAACGTTCAAACTGGCCCCAACCGCAACACGCGTCATTTCCCGCATCAGGTTTTCACCGCTTCCTGAGGCCACAAACAAGATGTTTTTCCTTCATGGGGAACAACTTGACCTCAAATGGGCGAAAATCAATGGCACCGCGATTAACCCCACGATCACGCCAGAGGGTCTTACCGCAGACGCTCCAACTGAGCCCTTCACGTTTGAGGCAGAAGTTGAAATCAGTCCACAAACCAACACAGCACTTGAGGGCCTCTATATGTCCAGCGGCATGTATTGCACCCAGTGCGAGGCCGAAGGCTTTCGCAAGATCACATATTACCCCGATCGCCCTGATGTTATGTCCACGTTCACAGTCCGCGTAGAAGGTCCGCACCCTGTGTTGCTTTCAAACGGCAATCCCGGCACGTCAGGTGAAAACTTCGCGCAATGGCACGATCCTTGGCCCAAGCCTGCCTATCTGTTTGCGCTCGTCGCGGGCGAATTGATCGCGCATCCCGACCGCTTCACCACGATGTCTGGTAAAGACGTGGAGTTGAACATTTACGTGCGCAAAGGCGACGAAGACAAATGCGCGTTCGGCATGGAAGCGCTGAAAAAATCCATGATCTGGGACGAAAAAGTCTATGGGCGCGAATATGACCTAGATATCTTCAACATTGTCGCTGTCGATGATTTCAACATGGGCGCGATGGAGAATAAAGGCCTGAACGTCTTCAACTCGTCGTGCGTGCTGGCGTCGCCCGAAACATCCACGGATGATAATTTCGAACGTATCGAAGCGATCATCGCCCATGAATATTTCCACAATTGGACCGGCAACCGCATCACCTGTCGCGATTGGTTCCAGCTCTGCTTGAAAGAGGGTCTGACGGTTTACCGCGACAGCCAGTTCACCTCTGACATGCGCTCTGCCTCTGTGAAACGTATCCATGACGTCATTGATCTACGCGGCCGTCAGTTTGCAGAGGATCGTGGCCCCCTAGCCCATGCTGTGCGCCCCGATAACTTTGTCGAGATCAACAATTTCTACACCGCGACCGTCTACGAAAAAGGCGCAGAAGTCATTGGCATGCTCAAATTGCTCGTCGGTGACAAGGCCTATGCCAAAGCGCTCGACCTCTATTTCACCCGCCACGATGGCCAAGCCTGCACAATTGAAGGCTGGCTACAGGTCTTCGAGGACGTCACGGGCCGCAACCTGAAACGCTTCAAACGCTGGTACACTTCCGCAGGCACGCCGCATTTGCATGTGAAGGAAAGCTATAAGAACGGCCGTTACAAACTGACGTTCCGCCAAGAGACACCGCCCACCCCCGGTCAGCCGCAGAAAAAGCCGCGCGTCATTCCAATCGCGATTGGACTGCTCGGCGAGGACGGCAGCGAAGTTGTATCCACCCAAGTTCTGGAAATGAACAAGCGTCAGCAAGCGTTCAAATGGGAAGGCCTTAGCGCCAAACCAACCCCGTCGATCCTGCGCGGTTTCTCTGCCCCTGTGATCCTCGAGCGCGACACGAATGACGAAGAACGCGCATTCTTGTTTGCCCGTGACACGGATCCCTTCAATCGCTGGGAAGCAGGTCGTGAGTTGGCAAAATCCACACTACTGGCGATGATCAAAAACGGATCACCGCCCAGTGCGGGCTATCTTAACGGCGTGCACACAGTTCTACGCGACGAAACGCTGGACCCTGATACGCGCGCGCTGATGTTAAGTCTGCCAAGCCAATCCGAACTCACCCAAGCGCTCGCGGATGCAGGTCAGACCCCAGATCCACAAGCGATTCACGACGCAAGCCAAACTCTGAAACTGACGCTTGCGCAGCATATGCAAAATACCCTGCCGCGCATTTATGCCGCCTGTCAGGTCGCTGGTCCCTATTCGCCCGATCCTGTTTCCATCGGCAAACGTGCGCTTGCGATCACCGCATTGTCACTGGGATCGCGTCTTGATGGTGGCAAGGCTGCACAAGTCCAATATGACAGCGCCGACAATATGACGCTGCAAATGTCTGCACTGAGCTGTCTGTTGCGCGAAAATGTTGGCACAGCTGCGTTGAACGCCTTTTATGCACAGTGGAAAGACAATCGTCTGGTCATGGACAAATGGTTCGGACTTCAAGTTGCTTGTGCCGCACCAGAAGATGCCGCCGATGTCGCGGCAAAGCTGACACAGCATTCCGACTTTGACCTGAAAAATCCCAATCGTTTCCGCGCCACACTTGGAGCACTTGCGGCGCATCACGCAGGCTTCCATCATATTTCGGGCAAAGGCTACACATTGCTGGCCGATTGGTTGATCAAACTCGACCCGCTCAATCCGCAAACAACGGCCCGCATGTGTTCGGCATTCCAAACGTGGAAACGCTATGATCCCGCGCGCCAAGCGATGATGAAGACCGAAGTTGAACGCATTTTGGCCCAGCCTACACTGAGCCGTGACACATCTGAAATGCTAACCCGAATCCGCGACGCGTGAGCGCGTACACCTTCACAAGATCCGCGCGCAACCCGCGCGCGGTGGCTTGGGTTGTGCTTTGGTGGATCATTCTGTTGGCGATCTACTTTGCGCTGAATGCCGCGCCCATCATCGTGCTGGTTCTAGCCTGCATTAGCCTGCCCGCACTGTTTGATATCGGCGCAGGTTCAACGTCGGAATTTCAAATCACACAGGCCCAGATCAAATGGCGCTCGGGCCGTCGCGGTGGGCATTTACCTCGTGGACAGCTCAAATCCGTTCGACTGGATACGCGCTTGGACCTATCCCTGCGCATGACGTTGATCACATACCAAGGTGGCAAGGTGCGCCTGCCCTATGAATGTGTTCCGCCCACCGATACCATCATCGCAGCACTTACCGCGCACGATATCCCGCACGAGCGACATCACTTTACTCTTATGTCTTAGGGGCGCGCTTTTGGGCGCACGGATTTCAATGTCCGGCAATATGTCTGCTTGCGCGTCCACGCCGAAATATCCTTGCGTTTTGAACTGATCCGCATCGGGCCCCAATCCGCAGCGACGCCGCGCCAGCGCTTGTCTTTGCTCGCCATCACCTTGTCACGTGGCATGACCACGGTCAGAATTCGGATCGCGCAGCTTAGGTTAGACGGCCCATGCTTCAACCCTTCGCGACTGGGAGACGTACACTTATACCCCCGCGCCGTGGCAGGTAAAATTTGCAACAACCCATACCAACGCCCATTCCCCCCAACCGCCGCTTGGCGATAGGTGCTTTCATGCTTGGCCAGCGCAGACATAAAGCCTGCCCAAAACGCTGCGCGCCCATTCTCATCCGCATCTGGATAAGCAGGACACCAATCCGCAATATCGCGCG
>NZ_JABBAM010000047.1 GCF_018607965.1 Planktotalea sp. | reverse complement strand
AAATAAGAGAAGAACATTTTGAAGCTTGCATTTAGTGTTGATCACGATTCGCGCACCGGCAAAAGTCTGCGAAACAGGCGTGCCACTCCCAGCCGTTGCCAAGCGCGTGACGTCAGAATTTGCAGACCATGCGGTCAGCCAAGCAAAGCGTCTTGAACTGCGTCATCCCAACCCAGATACCACTTTTCTTGATGCTGAATGACCGGACGTGCCATCACTTTGGGACGTGCTGCAATCTGCGCATCCGCCTCCGAATTTTTCAGCCAATCGTTCAGCGCGCGATAGTCATTCGAACTTCGATCAACCAATCGATCCCCGAATTCCACTATCAGCGCCTCTAGTTCGCTTTCACTCAAAGGCTCTGCTCGAATATCGCGAAAGGTAACGTCATTACCCTCTGCTTCGAGCGCCTTGATCGCGTTTTTGCAAATTGAACACGTATTTAGACCGTAGATAAGCAAGTCACACTCTCCTTTAGCGACGCTCTGCAATCTCGTGCTTCAAACGCGTCAACGCAACCATTCCTTTCGGTTGGATTTCCAGAGGACATTCAGAAACGCGTTTTAGGGTGTTGGCTATTTACTGCTACATGACTAAAGCCAGATCTCATCTGCATCAAAGCACTTAGGGACTAACATTTTAAAGACAATCATCCTTGAGGAACTGTTTCAACGGTCATTGAATTCACTAACATTTTAAGCCCCTGCAAGACTTCACCTTTGAATCCTAAGCAAACGATACCGTCTTTCATACTGTCAGACGCATTGCTGGTTTCCCATCTACTTCCCACGACTTGTATCAACATCTTTTGTCCGCAAAGAGATGTCACAAAGCCTTTTGCTCTTATCAATCCATTCTCACTATCAGCGAGTGCGCGCGCCAAGTTCTCAACATCAACACGCCCCTCGATATCCAACGTCATCACATCAATATCTGCAGTGTGATGAGACGGGCCAACCCCAGATGCCTTACCAAGAAAGCTATCAAGCACGACGTCTGGCATGACTTTCCCATAGTACGCCTTCACTATACGCACATCAGGATTTTGGTTGGCGAGCCATTCAAATGTCGCGCCTAGCCTTTCTTCATTCACCAAATCAGTCTTGTTCAGAACAACGATATTTGCATCTGCAATTTGACGTAACACTGTGTCGCTCATGTATTTATGATTGGCACTGGCCTGTATGGTTTCAGCATCTGCGAGGATCACAATTCCATCGGTGCGGAATCCATCAAGTAACGAAAGGGATCCAACAATCGCACTGGGAATTGCAACGCCCGAACTTTCGATCAACAGATGGTCAGGGCGTGGGTGAAGCACTGCCATATCCATTAATGCCCCCGTGAGATCACTGCCGAATGAACAGCAGACACAGCCGCCTGCAATGGAAATGATATCGTCGTCTTGGGCTTCGATCAGGCCTTCGTCGATGGGCAATTCACCAAATTCGTTCACTAAAACTGCCAAGCGCAAGCCGTTTGCGTTGCGCAGCAAATGGTTCACCATCGTGGTTTTACCAGACCCAAGATACCCACCGATGACCGTTACAGGTATCGGTGTACTCATAGATCAGCCGCCGCAAATATGCGCCCACCTTGCACCGTTCCCCAAACACGGACGTCTTTCAAATTTGCGCCGCCAATTTCGGTTGGATCATCCTCAAGCACAGCAAAATCGGCTTTCTTGCCTACTTCGATGGAGCCAATTTCATCGTCCATGTGCAGTGTGTATGCCGCACCAATCGTGATCGCACGAAGAGCTTCGGACACTTCGATCTTTTCGTGTTCACCCTGCGTGCGGCCGGAGGCAGTTAATCTGTTCACTGCGCTCCAAGCCGTAAACAACGGACCTAAAGGCGTCACGGGCGCATCCGAATGGATCGCCAAGGGAACGCCAGTGTCCAGCGCTGTTCGGCATGCATTCATACGCGTCGCGCGTTCCGGCCCGACGGTAAGGCGATAGTGTTCATCACCCCAATAAAAGTGGTGATTGGCAAACAGGTTCACGCACATGCCTAGCTTGTCCATGCGACGGAATTGAGCAGCATCTGCCAATTGGCAATGCTGTAGGGTAAAACGATGATCGGGGCTTGGTACGTCTTTCAGGGCCGGTCCAAGCGTATCAAGAACCATCTCCGTCGCCTCGTCCCCATTCGTATGCGTATGGACCTGAACATCTGCTGCAAGCGCAAGACGGTACAGTTCCGCCAATTGTTCCGGCGCTGTGTACCAAAGCCCGTTTGGCGCGCCATTGTGATATCCAGGCCAGCGCACACGGGCGGAAAACCCTTGGATTGACCCATCTGCGACAGCTTTAATACGACCTAAACGTAGACGATCCGTAGCGCGTGCTTTCAACCCAATGACCTTATCCACGGTCTCTTTTGCAGTCGCTCCCATGAAGATTTGCAAAGGTACGACGCGCGCGGGATAGGTTTCTTCATTCGTGACTTTCAACATGGACTCGACGCCATCGGGTTCTAGGCGCGCGGCCAAGTCCGTGATCGTAGTTACACCTGTGCGCACGCAAAGCTTGGCAAAATCACGCAAGCCCTGTTCGTCGCTGTCGGTCATAGAGCGGTTAAATCCAACGTGCACACCCACTGGTGTCATCGTGTCTGGACCAAAGAGTTCGCCGGTCGGCAAGCCGTCTGTCCCCAATGGAATGCCCTCATGGTTGATACCGGGTTTCAAAAGCCCACCCAATTCCAATGCTTTGGTGTTCACGTTCAAAATGTGACCCGACGCATGCAAAATTCCGATAGGGCGCGTTGACGACACCTTGTCCAGATCAGCGCGGGTCACCCGTTTGTTGTCCATATAGATAGGATCAAGGGACCAACCCGACAGGGGCGCATCTGGATCAGTTAGCTTGGCTTCAGCTTCGATCAGGCGGTCTTGAATGGCTTGGATGGTTTTTACACCGTCCCACGTTTTTCCATCAGGGTCTGCGCGATCAAAGAACCCGCAATACACATTACGCCACAACGTGCCTTCCATGGTGTGTGCATGGCCCTCTACCAAACCCGGCATCAGGATCTTATCAGCGAAACTTTCGTCCAGCCTATAAGGACCCCAGGTTTCCAATTCAGTCAAATCCCCGACAGCTAGAATACGCCCACCTTGAACCGCAACATGCGTGGCATTCGGGCGTGAAGGGTTCATCGTGATGATTTTTTGAGCAGAGTAGATTATGGTTTCAGACATCGAAAATCCCTTATGGCCAAGCGCTGTTGTTCTGTCTGGCTTAACGCTAAGCTTCTTTCCTTTGTGCGAAAAATAGTTTTTACTGCTAATTAACCGCTATTTAATGTGGGAATGGGGCGCGCATGAATTTCACCCTAAAACAACTCAGATATATCGAAGCAACCGGCCGCCTAGGTGCGATTGCGAAGGCGGCAAGCGAATTGAACATCTCGCAATCCTCCATCACCGCTGCGATTGGAGCATTGGAAAGCCAGATCGGATTTGATCTATTCGTGCGCACGCCAGCCAAGGGCATTCAGATAACACCAGCAGGGCACGAAACGCTGAAACTGATCCGTAGCTTCATCACCCAAAGCCGGCATTTCGAAGCTGAAATGATCGCAATTGGAGGCAATGCGACAGGGTCTGTGCGCATCTCTTGTTATGCGACTGCAGCGCCGTCGTTTCTGCCTCCAATTCTAAAGAATTTCAAAGCGGTTTACCCAAATACGTCTATCAAATTGCTTGAAGGCAACATGGAAGCAACGATGGGTTATCTGAACAATGGCGAGGCTGATTTGGCCTTTACCTATGAGGAAATGCTCGAAGATCGCCAAGACTTCACGCCATTGTTCAGCGCACCACCCTACGCGCTCATGGCAGCGGATGATCCATTGGCGCAAGGCACCTCGGTCAGTTTGGCAGACCTTGCAGACCGGCCTATGATCATGCTCGATCTGCCCAGAACCAAGGCGTATTTCACTGGTATGTTCAGTGCACTTGGGCTGAAACCGAACTTGGTGCACTCAACGCGTTCCGTGGAAATTGTCCGCGCATTGGTATCGAGCGGACATGGGTATTCCATCCTAAATATCTTTCCACCTAACTATAGCCGCGATGATACGCGCTTTCGTGCCCTGCCCCTCCGTGATGATTTGAAAGCCCCGATTTTCGGGATCGTGACCCTTGCCGGGACCACTCAGCCGAGCATCGTTAGGGCCTTCATTGAACAATGCGTCGATTTGAAAAAGGCAGGCGTTTTCGATCAAATCGTCGTCAAGTGAAGGCATCCATTCCCCTACTAAATGATACAAAGAGCATTATTAAAACTGTTTTGTGTCGAAACGACCTTCGGCTAGACTTTTCCCATAATCAAAAGAATATCCGATATCTGGGGAGATATAGTTATGAATAAAATCGTCAAAAATCTGGCGGCTGCGACGGCACTTGCTGCGCTGCTTGCGCCCTTTGCGCAGGCCGATGAACCTGTACGCGGCGGCACGCTGGTCACAGTTTTGGGATCAAACGTCCGTAACCTAAACTCTGCCGTGCAATCTGGCATAGTCACCGGTTTCCCGGGCGCGCAATTATTCGCTTCGCCCCTGCGCTACGATGAAAATTGGGAGCCCCAACCATATCTGGCCGAGTCTTGGACAACCTCCGAGGACGGTTTGACCGTGACTTTGAACCTCGTGAAGAACGCCCAATTTCATGACGGCACACCGCTGACATCAGAGGACGTTGCCTTTTCCGTTGACGTGATCAAAGCAAATCATCCGTTCAAATCCATGTTCGCACCTGTTGAAAGCGTCGACACACCAGACGCGCACACGGCGGTTTTGAACCTGTCCAAACCCCATCCTGCATTGATGCTGGCAATGTCTGGTCAGTTGATGTCGATTATTCCCAAGCACATCTACGGCGACGGCGAAATCACAGACGTCAAAACCCATGTTCGCAACAACGAGAATGTTGTAGGCTCTGGCCCCTTCAAGTTGACTGAATTCAAGAACGGCGAGCACGTTATTCTTGAACGTTTCGATGACTTCTTTATCGAAGGACGTCCTTATCTGGATAAGATCGTGATGCGCATCATCACCGATCCAGCCGCGCGTGCGATTGCCTATGAGAACGGCGAATTGCACATGGGCGCGTTTGAATCGCTTCCACGTATCATCAACCGTCTCAAAAAGGTTGATGGTCTGACCGTGACGCCAGATGGCTACGGTGCAATTGGTCCGATTGATTGGCTTGCGATGAACACCGCGAAAGGCCCGCTGTCTGACGTGAGAGTGCGCAAAGCGATTGCTTATGCCGTTGATAAAAATTTCATCCACAAAGCGCTGATGCAAGGCACTGCTGTCGACAGTACATCAGGTATTCACCCAGACAGCCCGTTCTATGCAGCGCAAGAAGGTTATGACGTTGATCTAGAAAAGTCCGCAGCCCTGCTGGACGAAGCAGGCTTTCCTGTCAAAGATGGTTCGCGCATGAGCTTGACGATTGATTTCGGCTGGCCCGGCGTGAAGCCACAGGTTGAGTACGTCAAAGCTGCTTTGAAAAAGGTAAATATCGACGTTGAAGTGCGTGCCTCTGCTGATTTCCCGACATGGGCGAAAAAGATGGGCACAGGCGACTTTGATATGTCATGGGACACTGTGTTTAACTGGGGTGATCCGGTTATCGGTGTGCACCGCACATATGACAGCTCCAACATTCTCAAAGGTGTTTGGTCAAACACGCAAAGTTATTCCAACGCGCGTGTGGACGAGTTGATGGCGATGGCAGCAGTTGAAACAGACGATGCAAAACGCAAAGCTCTGTATGCCGAATTCCAGCAGATCGTTGCGGATGAACTGCCTGTCTATCACACTAACACTTTGCCGTATCACACGGTTTACAATGACAAAGTGGGCAACCCACCTTTGGGTATCTGGGGCACGTCGACACCAATCGACATGACCTACCTTAAAGAGTAATCCAGCTTGCTTTGATACCTCTTTGCGCGGCATCCAATCGGTGCCGCGCATTCCTCTGACTTGAGAGAACCCTCACCTGTGGCCTCCCTACAATCTCTTATGATGCGCATTCTATATGCCGCCATCCTGCTTATCGCCGTCTTGGTGCTAAACTTCTCAATGATGCATATGGCACCGGGCGATGTGGCTGACACGATCAGTCAATCCATGGGCGGTGCGGATCAGGAATTGCTCGACCAGATCAGAGCGGATTACGGTCTGGATCAACCCTTCCTCGTGCAGATGGGCCGCTACATCGGCAATGTATTGCAATTTGATTTGGGATATTCGTTTTTCTACAACAAGCCGGTGACGGAACTTATTCTTCAGCGCCTTCCTGCGACTTTGCTTTTGGTTTTTGTAGCTCAAATTCTGGCGCTCTTTATCGGTGTTATTCTTGGTGTGATTTCTGCGCGTAAACCTAACGGGATCGCTAGCCACTTTGTGACAATCCTTGCACTGTTTGGGTATTCTGCTCCCGTCTTCTGGACGGGCATTCTGCTGCTGATAGGGTTTTCCCTAAAGATCCAACTGTTCCCCGTGGCCGGAATGCGCGACGTGACAATTGAAGGCGGATTTTGGGTACATTTCATAGACGTTGCGCGTCACATGGTCTTGCCTGTCATTACGCTGGGCTCGATCTTCCTTGCGCTTTACTCGCGTCTGTCGCGTGCAACGATGATGGAGGTGCTCGGCTCTGACTACGTGCGCACAGCCAAGGCCAAGGGTCTTACAGAACGCCAAGTCGTCTATAAACATGCGCTCAAAAACTCGCTTTCTCCTGTGATCACCCTCGCAGGCCTGCAATTCTCAGCCGTTATTTCAGGCGCGGTTCTGGTCGAGGCGGTGTTTAGCTGGCCGGGTCTGGGCACGCTCGCGTTCCAGTCCATCATCGCGCGCGACACGCCAACAATTTTGGGGATCCTATTCTTTTCCGCGCTGGTTGTGATCGTCGGCAACCTTCTTACCGATCTTGCCCTCAGACTGGTCGATCCCCGCGTGAGGAGCAAAGGATGAGCACGAACCCACTTATCCCAAAAGACAACGTCCCCATCGCGCGCCATCCTGCAGCCGAGGCGTGGGAAATGTTCAGACGCAACCACGCGGCCATGGTCGCATTGGTTGTCTTGTCTGCGATCGTGCTCGTCGCCATCTTTGGCCCCTATATTTATCCAATCGATCCGTTCGATATGGTCTGGGCCCCCTTCTCGCCCCCCGGTGTAGATGGGTTTATTTTAGGCACCGATTACTTGGGCCGTGATCTGTTGGCCGCCATTATCCATGGCGCGCGTGTATCCATCCTGATCGGCTTGGCTGCGGCCTTAATGTCAGTCTTCATCGGTGTCACCGTCGGGGCCTTGGCGGGCTTTTACCGTGGATGGGTCGAAGAGGTCCTGATGCGTATTACAGAATTCTTTCAGGTCTTGCCAACCTTACTATTTTCTATGGTGATCGTTGCCCTGTTCGGCGCATCCCTTCCGATGATCACCTTTGCAATCGGCATCGTAAGCTGGACCGCAGTAGCACGCATCACGCGTTCTGAATTCCTACGGATCAGAGAGTTGGAATACGTCACAGCATCGCGCGCGTCGGGGACCAAGAATTCCAAGCTGATGTTCAAGGTCATCCTACCAAACGCGTTGCCACCCATCATCGTACAAGCCGCACTGATGGTTGGCTCTGCAATCTTGTTCGAGGCAGGTCTATCCTTTCTCGGCCTCACAGACCCCAACGTTGTGTCATGGGGACAGGTCATTGGATCGAACCGCCAATACATCCTCGACGCAGGCTACACAGTCACCATACCCGGCATCGCGATATTTGTGACTGTTCTGGCGATCTCATTGGTCGGTGACGGCCTGAACGATGCTCTAAATCCGAAGTTGAGACAGCGATGACAGCGCCCCTTTTAAAAGTCGAAAACCTGCGGATTGAATTGACAACCCGCGACGGCGTCGCCCCCGTGATTGATGATTTGTCGTTCGAACTGGGTGCGGGGGAAAGCATCAGTTTCGTAGGTGAATCTGGCTGCGGTAAATCCATGACGGCCCTTGGTATCATGGGTTTGTTGCCCGAAAAAGTCGGTCGCGTTGCGTCAGGTTCGATTAATTTTGCAGGTGAAGAACTCAGCACTGCAACGGAAAAGCGGATGCGCGAAATTCGCGGCAATGACATTTCGATGATCTTCCAAGAACCGATGACATCGCTGAACCCCGTCTACACCGTGGGCGAACAAATTGCTGAAGTCCTGCGCGCGCATCAAAACCTAAGCAAAGCCGCTGCATGGGCCAGTGCGATTGAATTGTTGGACGCCGTGCGTATCCCTAATGCGCAGCGGCGCGTCTCTGATTATCCGTTCCAAATGTCAGGTGGCCAGCGACAACGCGTGATGATCGCGATTGCACTTGCGTGCAAACCGAAAATCCTGATCGCGGATGAGCCAACAACGGCGCTGGACGTCACCATTCAAGCGCAGATTTTCGACCTTTTGAACGATATGAAACGCCAGACCGGTGCTGCGATTATCATGATAACCCACGACATGGGCGCGGTAGCCGAAATGGCCGAACGCATGATCGTGATGTATGCAGGGCGCAACGCAGAACAGGGTCCTGTTGAGCAAATCATCGAACGCCCGCGCCATCCCTATAGCAAGGGTTTGATCGCTTGTGTGCCCCACATCATGGCAACGCTGACAGAGGAACGCCGCGAATTGACCGAAGTCGCTGGCATCGTGCCCTCCTTGCGCGAGTTCGGTAAAAACCGATGCCTGTTTGCATCGCGTTGCAACATGGTCACTCAAAAATGCTTGGACAAACGTCCGCCCGAGGTCGCATTTGAAGGCCAACAAATGTCAGCCTGCTGGCATGCGGAGGCAGTGTAATGAGCGACGATCCCGAAGTTTTGCTTGATGTGAAAGACCTGACCGTGCGCTTTGGCGTTAAACGCGGTGGCCTATTCGGGGAACCGAAATACCTCTATGCGGTCGATGATATTTCTTTCCAAATCAAACGCGGCAAAACGCTCGCCATTGTTGGGGAAAGCGGGTCTGGCAAAACGACAGCCGCTTTAGCCGTTGCGCGTTTGGTTGAGGCTTACAAAGGCACCGTTGATCTGGATGGCACGGATTTTCTAACACTTGAGGACGAAGATCTGCGCCAAGCGCGTGCAAAAATGCAGTTCATCTTTCAAGATCCCTACTCTAGCTTAAATCCACGTGTGCGCGCAGAGAAAATCGTGCGCGAACCGCTGGATAATCTAGAATCTGGTGCCAAAGAAGATCGCCAACAAATCGTAGACAAGTTGTTTGAAGCAGTCGGCCTGCATCCAGAACAACAGCGCCTGTTTCCCCATCAGTTTTCAGGTGGCCAACGCCAACGTATCGGCATCGCACGCGCGCTTGCCACGCAACCCGATTTGATCATTTGCGACGAACCTGTATCGGCCTTGGACGTTGCTGTTCAGGCGCAGATCCTGAACCTTTTGCGCAAACTGCAAACGGATTTCGGTCTGACATTCTTATTCATCAGCCACGATCTGGGCGTTGTGCAGCACATGTGTGACACGATCGTGGTCATGTATATGGGTAAGGTCGTCGAATACGCCGACCGCTTATCATTGTTCAACAATCCTCTGCATCCATACACAGTCGCGTTACTGTCCGCGGTGCCATCCGTCGACAAAAAACGGCGCGCTGAAATGAAACGCATTCTGATCCCTGGTGATCCACCTGATCCACTGGACCTACCGAAGGGATGTCGTTTTGCCAATCGCTGCCCAGTTGCGATCGAACGGTGCAAAACAGAACAACCGATCCTCAATGAAGTAGCACTTGGTCATCAGGTTGCCTGCCATCTGGTTGATGAGCGCGCGGTGTCACCGTTAAGTTAACGAAATCCGCAATTTTTGAGATGACTGATTTGTTAAAGGGATGATCTGACTTCGCTGACGAACAAGCCCTCGATTCTTACCCCACTCATGATCGGAAAATTGATAAGCGTCTGCCTGCGTCATGGAAACGACGCCTAATATCGCAGCAGGCATTTTAATGGGCATTCTTGGGTTTTAAAGACTTGCCTCAAAACAATGACAATTGGTTTTTATCATTACATTTAACTTTCTTTTTACGTTTTGAAGCAGATTTCCGGCTTCCCAACTTAAGGAAAACTGCGTTTGCCACGACCCCAAAATCCTGCTCTTTTTGGATGGCAGAGATCTGTTGTTTTGCAGCTCGCGCTGAAACTGCTTGATCAATAAGTGGCGCAGGGTAGTCCCGCCCAAGCTTAAAGTCATTGTCATCGATCAGTGTCTTTTGCCATTTCCATGGCTCATGAATGAACTCATCAGGAACGCTCGATAGCTCAGGTACCCATTTTCGAATGAACGTGCCTTTTGGATCATGCTCCATCGATTGTTTGATCGGGTTATAGACGCGCATCGTGTTGATACCCGTGACACCAGATTGCATTTGCAGCTGGCTGTAGTGAATGCCCGGCTCATAATCTGTGAACAGTCGGGCCAGATGTTCACCCGTAACGCGCCAATCGAGCCATAGCTGATAGCTGGCAAAACTCACCAGCATTGCCCTCATGCGGAAGGTAATCCAACCTTCTGCAGTCAGATTGCGCATACAGGCATCAACGAAAGGATACCCAGTTTGACCGCTCGCCCATGCGTGGAAATGTAGATCATTGTGTTCGCCCACACGTAGCCCTTCAAAGGCGGGATGCATGCAGTGCGTTTCTATTTCAGGTTGGTCTTCTATCTTTTGTATAAAGTGACAGCGCCATACCAAGCGAGAGCCAAAGGCCGTAAGATTACGCCCGAAGCTCTTTCTTTCGTCAGACGATAACTGGGCGCGGCGTTTGACGATAGAGTGCGCGATCTCACGCACAGATAAGCTGCCCCATGCAAGATGAGCGGATAGCCGAGAGCAGTGATATTCAGATAAATCAGGCGCTGAGATATGGTACAGATATTGGCGAGATCGGTGATTTAGAAAGCTACGCAGATCAGCAACCGCGTGTTTTCGACCGCCCTTTTGTACGTTGCCGATAGGTATGTTGCCAAACATGGGGTCATTTTTTTCAGGCAGGGTATCTGAGCGACACGACGCAAACGGAAGTAGCGCGTCTGGTTTTGGCAAAATCTTTTCAGACATCCGTGCGTTTCTGATTTTGGACCAGTCATCCCGACTGCGCAGCCGCCGAACAACCCCGTTTGTGGGCGATTCATGCAGCGAAATGCCGTGGGTATGGCACAGTTTCTGGACGCCTTTATCTCTTTGATATGTCCAAAGGTTTCCTGTCTCCTCGTGCGCATACACGTCGCTTACATCGTGCTCTAAGCGAAGGTGTTTGATCACATCACACGCGTCACCAACCTTTACAACAAGGCGCTGACCCAACTCAGTCAAATCACTGTCTAAATCACAAAGGCAATCGTGGATAAAATGCCAATGGCGTCGAGATGCGAAGGGGTGTTGCCAATAATCAGGCTCAACAATGTAAAGTGGTATGATGGGAGCGTTTGTCCGCGAGGCGGCCAGCAAGGGTGCATGATCATTGATCCGCAGATCTCTTTTAAACCAAACAATGCGGGGCGCTTGTGTCATGTGGAATTGATTACTCTTTATGTTTGAAGTCACTCTTTCATGGCACCTATTTTCCACGCCAATTAAGCGACCTCTTGTTGAGATCGAATAGGTCGACACGATCGGCAATAATGTCTTCACACAGTTGGACCGCGCGGGCGGCTTGGGCGTGGGACAGGCTTTTGTAAGCCGGCTTCGAGAGGTGCGCAAACCATGGCCCGTCACACACATTGTCCAGAACGATGCGCTGAAAACAGTGGTCATTGCGGACAGGCCATTTCACCGATGGGTCACGCGCCATCTGAGGCATAACCTCTTTCGTTAGAACCATATAGCGACTTAAGAGGTCAGCAGTGCGGGCCGCGATAGACGTCATGGCTGTTGCATGCCCACCGTGTGATCCAAAATTTGCGGAATTTTTTTTCTAACTTTAAAAAACCCTGCGGTCGCATACGGCCATATCGCATCATCCCATGCACGGCGCTGTTCACATAGCGTTATGCCACGCTCTTCCAGTTGAAGTTCAGCTAAATTCAGCCAGTCGCGCAATGGCCCATAGGTCACAAAAGGTGTAAAAACCTGCTTTGCACCAACCTGTGCCGCCCAGTCTGCCAGAACTGATGGCTCAGCGGCCTTGAGGCACATGACATCTAAATTCAATCGCAAAGTGGCATCAGTTAATGCACCAGTTTCAAAGTCACAGACACGCTCGGACACAGGTCGCAGTGAGCGCAAGTGGCTGCATGCCAATGTAGCAGAGCCGCGCATGTCAAAGGCTGCAAGATCGAAGTTCTCGATCTGGCAATCCTCGTCTGTGATCAAAAGTAATGTAGGTAGCTCGGGTTGTGCCTCACGGACTTTGCGCAACGGCTGCACGGTCGGCAAGCCGTCCGGCTCTGAAGCCTCCAAGCCCTGTTCAACCTCCGCAAGTTCGTCGTGGTTTGGCGTAAAACGGCCCTTGGTGAATGTATCAATGTTCTGCGCACGTGCCGGATAGGGTTTGCCACGCGTATGCAAACCCGCCGCCCAGCGCCAGCCGAGCGTGTTTGATGCAGCATCCCCATCTAGCAAATGACGGTAGAAAAAATCCGCCCCAAGACGCCAAGGAAGTTCAAGCGTGAAAATCCAGATCGACGCGAACCACATGCGCGCGTGATTGTGTAGATATCCCGTTTCAACCAACTCATGCGCCCACGCATCGAAATAATCCAAACCCGTTTGGCCCGTTTCTGCCAATTCAATATCGCGCCGCAAACGACGATCCCGATTTAGAGACACCAAATCTACTGTTAGCCCGTGGACATAGCTTTCCCAAACTTGCGGACGCCTTTCCAACCAGCCTTTGTAATAGCCACGCCAGATCACCTCCTCCACAAACTTGCTTGCGTCGTCAGCGCCGTGGGCATCCAATGCGGCTTCAACGACCTCCTGTTCAGTGATCAGTCTGCGGCGGATGTAGGGCGATAACATCGACACCGCCTTATGTTGACCCGCACCGTGGTCATAATTGCGTCCATTCTCATACCGGCGGCCCATTGCTGGAATAAATGCTTGCATCATGGCAAGACCGGCAGCGCGAGTGGGCTCAAATTCAGACATCGGTCAACATCCCTTCACTCACCCATGTGAATGATCCATGTTTCTAACATACTTAACTATCTAGGTTACGATGCAGGAGTGAAACTGGATGCATATAAATCTGTTTTCAAAAACAATTTCAAAACCGAAGTCACCTTAGGAAAATGAGACCCACTCAAAAGAGCGCGCGCCGCAAGAACCTACGCTGATGAGAAAAACATGGGGCATTCGACGGATTGGTGAGCGCGCCGAACTTCTCAAAGCCCAGCGCTGTATAGAAGGCGCATGCCGTTTGGCTAGAGGTTTCCAGCCATACCGAATGGCACGCGCGCGCAACACTTTGTTCAAACGCTTTTTCCATGATTTGACGCCCAATCCCCGTGCCACGATGCGGACTTGCAACCCACAACATATTCACGCGCAACCATCCATAAGACGTGGTGCCTGATACGCCAGCGATGAGATCATTGTCAGGGCTATACCGCGCGAGATTGATCTGGCTGTTGATCCCTTGTGGCGCATTAATACGCAAGTCAGCGAGCAGTTCTTGCTTCAAAACACGCGTAAAACCATCTTGGTCGCTTGCGTCTTCAAAGCGCATTATGCAAGCCACGTCCGATAATCGCTGACAAGCAAATGCTTGGGTGCAACGTCTTCGTCAATCGTCGCAAAGCGGCCAATCGGTTCGCGGAAAATGTTATCGGTTTCGTCGTCGTTGACCGTGGACACTTCGCCGATCAAAACGTCGCCACCATCACCCCAGAACGCATGCCAATCACCGGGCATGAGCGTGACGCTTTCACCAGGGGCAAGGCGTAGCTTTTCACCTGCAATAAAGTCACGTTGGATCCCATCGCAAAATACTGTGCCACCGCGGGTTTCATCAAAATTGCCGTCGCCATCTGATCCAAACAGCTCCACAACCAAAGTCGCACCACCGCGATTGATGATATCTTCAGCTTTGATCACATGTGTGTGCATCGGCGACAGTTGGTCCTGCTTTGAGATCAGCAGTTTTTCAGCGTAGCACATACCCCCACCGCGTTGCAGGTCCGCCAAACGGCCATTGCGCAGCGTGAACAAAAACAACCCCATTTGATCGTAGTTGCCGGCACCATAGTCGCTGATATCCCAGCCACATCGTGCATCAATCACGTTTTTCGCGCTCTCTTTGCGCGCTTTAAACTCGTTTGGTGTCCAATATGCAAAGGGCGGCATTGTGAATCTGTGCGTGCGCATCAGATCGTCAGATTCCGTAATAATGTCGTTTATCCGTGAGCGTTTCATCTGAATATCCTCTGAGCGTTAAGGGCAATACTTCGCATGGCGCGATTCCAATTTCCACCTTTTTAGAATAATTCATTGCTCTACGAAACCGCTTTCGGTTAGCTAAACTAAAGGCCACTTTGATTCTGGGAGGGATTCGATGTCCGGCAAACCTGTCAGTTTGAAGATCCTTGCAGCGCATCTTGGCTTGACGGTTCCGACCGTGAGCCGCGCGCTGAATAATTACGCTGACATCAGCCCCGCGACCCGTGAGCGCGTTAAACGCGCAGCCGATGAGCTTGGATATAGCCCCAACCAAAACGCGCGCAGACTGTCGATTGGAAGTTCCGAGACGATTGGTTATTTGATGCCACGCTTTAGCAGCTCAATCGCGCAACCTTTTGTTGCGCAACTCCTGCAAGGCCTTGGTGAAGCGCTGAGCAAACGCAATTGGGATTTGCTAGTGATCCACGCGGATAGTTCCAAAGACGAACTCACGCAGATCGAGCGGACAGCGCGTTCAGGGCGCGTTGGTGGCTTGGTCATTTCGCGGCCCATTAAGAACGATCCGCGCATCCGTTTAATGCAAGACCTAAAGTGTCCCTTTGTTGTGCACGGACGCACCGCGTCTTGTGATGACTACGCATGGTATGATGTGGACGGCGAAGACGCCTTTGTGACTGCGGTGAACCACCTTGTTGCGCTTGGACACAGCCGCGTTGCCTTTGTCGGCGCACCCCTTCAGTACCAATTCGCGCAGGACCGTCTCAATGGATATCAACGCGCCCTTCAGGACAATGGCCTGTCGCTAGATCAAGATCTTATCCAGATCGCAGAATTCAGTGACGACGGCGGTGAGATCGCGACGAACATGTTGCTTGATTTGCCAAACCCACCAACTGCGATGGTTTGCCTGTCTGACACGATGGCGCTGGGCGCGCTAGCCGCCATTCGCGCACGTGGATTTGTACCGGGCGTGGATATTTCAGTGATCGGTTACGACGGTCTCAAGTTCGGTGAACACGCCAATCCACCACTGACGACAATGGCACAGCCGCAGGCACATGCGGGGCGCCGTTTGGGCGATATGCTTTTGTCGATCATTGATGGCGATGATCCATCCAAACACCAAGAATTACAGCGTGCACATCTTTTGCGCCGCAAAACAGACGGTCCTTTACACGTTGCGAAGGTTCTAAATCACGTTTCTGAAAGGGAGAAAATTCAATGAAACGCATGACAACTCTTATGGCCGGCTTGGTGGTCTCAACCGCTTTGGTTGGCGGCGCAAGCGCAGACACGATCCGCTTCTGGACAATGGAAGTGCAGCCAGAGCGCATTGCCGTTCAGGAAAAAATGGCTGAAGCCTTCAAAGCCGCATCTGGCCACACAGTCGAGATTATCCCAGTTGAGGAATCTGACATTCAAACGCGCGCAACTGCGGCGTTTGCTGCGGGCGATTTGCCTGACGTTTTGAACCACACAGTTCAGCATTTGCTGCCCTACGCAGAGGCTGGTCTTCTTGATACAGCAGCTGCGACTGAGGTTGTTGAAGACCTTGGTGTAGTTAGTTTCGCATCCGGTCCAATCCGCATGGCGATGTCTGACGGCGAAATCGTTTCCGTTCCAACAGACGGCTGGACACAGCTTGTTGTGTACCGCGCCGACCTGTTCAAGGACATGGGCCTTGCCGCACCTACATCCTTTGAAGCGATGTCCACAGCGATGGACAAGTTGCACAACCCACCATCCATGTATGGTTTCGTCGCTGCGACAAAGATCGACGAAGGCTACATGATGCAATTGGTCGAGCACCTCTCGCTCGCAACAGGCTATTCGCCAATCAACGCTGACGGCACCGTGAATGAGGGCACAACAAACCTCGTTCAACTGCTTGAGATGTATGCGAAAATGGTCGCGAACTCACCAGAGGGTGATCTTTATTGGTCCCAGTCGCGTGAGCTGTATCTTGATGGTAAAGCGGCGATGGCCAACTGTGGGACGAAGGCTACTTTACGCGCAGTAAGAAGACCGGCATTTGGAGCGTCTACGACAAGGACGGTAATCTAACCAAGACTCGAACGTTCAAGTAACCATTCAAAAAAAGGAGGCAGGCGGTTTGCAAACAAGCGCTTCAGTTGTTTGCCAACGGGAATATATGCTGCTAACGATCGGAGAGGTCATCCCGGAGCGGTTTTTGCGCAACTGTTTTGACGGCCCGAAGCTGCCATTGCGCTGAGTTTAATTTCTGGAATGCAGCTTACCGCGTTCAGGGCCGAGCCACGCTCATAGAGCTCATCTACAAGGCGAAGGTATTCAACTTAGCGAAGCCAATAAATTGCCGCGCAACGTCGTTAAGATTTCCCAAAACAGCATTCTAAGCCTGAACAAATAGTCAAACGCGCTGAGTCTTATTTTGTAGTGCCTCCTTGGTTGAAGCCAAAGGAGCTACACCCTGCTCCATCCTCTATTGCCCGAGTTGGATAAGCGTGGTTGACTGCCAACACTAATTGGCCGCCTGAAACCAACGGAGAGAAAAAAATGAAAACACTTAAATTAGCTTTACTCGGAGGCGCGCTGAGTCTGTCAGCAATGGGCGCATCCGCAGAAACATTTCGCTGGGCTTCCAATACCGACCCTCAAACGATGGACCCGCATGCTGTAAACTCAGCACCTGTGCTGTCATTCTTGAACAACGTCTACGAAGGCCTTGTCCGCCGTGGGCAAGACATGTCGATCGAACCTTCATTGGCCACATCATGGGCCCCCCTTGAGGGCGAAAATGGTTGGCGGTTCACACTCCGTGAAGGCGTCACATTCCAAGATGGCGCTGCTTTTACATCCGAAGATGTGATGTTCTCGTATCAACGTGCCTCTAACGAAGCCGCTGATGTGCGCTCTTGGTTTGCACCTGTGTCGGACGTGCGTGTCGTGGACGACTTCACAATTGATTTTGTCACCACTGCGCCGAACCCGTTGTTCCCCGATTCAATCGCGAACTTCATGATCCTAGATAAGGGTTGGGCCGAAGCGAATGATGCCGCATTGCCTGCGCGTGATGCCGAAAATTTTGCGACTATGAACGTCAATGGAACGGGGCCGTTCACTTTGGCCAGCCGTGATCCCGGTGTTCGCACGACGCTTACGCCTAACGCCAATTGGTGGGACAATGTCGGACACAATGTCACCGAAGCTGTGTTCACGCCCATCGGAAACTCTGCCACTGGCCTTGCCGCGCTTTTGTCAGGCGAAATTGACTTCATCCAGCCGATCCCGTTGCAGGACATTGCGCAAGTCGAAGGCCGCGATGGATTTAAAGTCCTTGAAGGTGAAGAAACCCGCGTCATTATGTTCGGCTTTGGCCATGAACATGAGGCACTTCTATATTCTTCGGACGTAAAAGACGCCAACCCGTTTGCTGACCCACGCGTGCGTCTCGCGGCAGCACATGCTTTAGATCTCGCGTCGATCGACCGTGTATTGTTCCGCGGGAAAATCGATACGGCAAGCCAGTTGGTGCCAGCGGGTATCTCGGGCTTTTCCGAAGCGAACCAAGATCGCCCTGCATTTGACCCTGATCGCGCAAAGGCATTGCTTGCCGAAGCTGGGTATGCCGATGGCTTCTCCTTCGGTCTGAAATGCCCGAACGATCGCTACATCAACGACGAAGCGCTGTGTCGCGCGGCGGCTTCTATGTTTGCCGCTGTTGGTCTAAACGCTGAGCTCAGCACTGGCCCTGTGCGCGACTACTGGCCACAGCTTCGTGCAGACGATTTTGATATGTACCTTTTGGGCTGGTCCCCTGGCACGTTTGACATGGAGCACCCGATCCGCTTCTTGCTGCACAGCCAAGACAATGACAAAAAGCTCGGTTCTTGGAACTTTGGTGGGTATTCCAACGCTCGTGTGGATGAATTGCTTCCGCAAATTCAACAGGAAATCGATCCTGCGGCCCGCCAGACTTTGGTTGATGAGGTCGTTGCAATCACGCAAGAAGAGGTCGCCTATATCCCCCTTTATACACAGCCTTTAATCTGGGCTGCGAAGGATAATGTCGATCTGATACAGCGTGCAGATAACTTCTTTATGCTGCGCTGGGTTACAGTAAACTGATCCAAAACTAGGGCAAAAGGGCGATGGTATATTTTATCTTAAAGCGGATGGTCCAATCCGTCTTTGTGATGCTGGCCGTCGCCTTTTTGGCATTTTCTCTGTTCCGCTTTGTTGGCGATCCAATCACCCAAATGACCGGTGTTGAAACCTCTGTCGAAGATCAAGAACGCTTGCGTGAAGAACTGGGCCTCAACGATCCTTTTGTTTATCAATTCATGCGCTTCACTGGCGATATGCTGAAAGGTGATTTCGGGTTTTCCTACAGAACACGCCAACCCGTTGCGGAGATGATCGCAAGCCGTATTCCCGCGACATTAGAATTGGGCGTGGTCGCGTTGATTATTTCGCTTCTCGTAGGTGTCCCCGCGGGAGTTTATACTGCGCTGAAGCCACGCGGTGTGCTGACACAAACCATTTTAATGACAACCCTCGTTGGGGTGTCGATTCCGACGTTTGTGATTGGCATCATGTTGATTTTTATCTTTGGCGTGCAATTGGGCTGGCTCCCCACATTCGGTCGCGGCGGCACGGTTCAAATAGGGGGTTGGGAAAGTTCTTTGTTTACCATCGATGGGTGGCGCGCCTTGTTACTGCCAGCGATCACCCTTGGCGTTTATCAACTTACCCTAACAATGCGACTTGTCCGTGCAGAGATGATGGAGGTAATGCGATCTGATTACATCCGTTTCGCCATGGCTCGGGGCGTGCCGACAGCGAGCCTTCATTACAGACATGCGCTTGCGAATACGATGGTGCCTGTAATCACAATCATTGGGTTGCAATTCGGTGGTGTCATCGCCTTTTCCATTGTGACTGAAAGCGTCTTTCAATGGCCCGGTATGGGATTGTTGTTCCTTGAATCGATCCGCTTTGTCGATATTCCAGTCATGGGTGTTTACCTCGTGGTCATCGCGTTCTTTTTCGTATTGGTGAACCTTGTTGTGGATCTACTGTATGTGGCTATCGATCCGCGCTTACGGATCAGGGACGTATCATGATCGCTTTCGTGAAAAAATACGAAGGTCTGTGGCTGTTCGTGCATTCCTCAGCCGCAATTATTGCAGCCCTCGTCGCAGCATTGATCTTTCTAGGGGCAGTTTTTGCGCCATGGATTGCGTTGGTCAATCCATACGATCTGAGCTCGTTCAGCCTGTTTGATGGGCTGCTGCCACCTATGTGGGAGGACGGTGCGAACCCCAAATTCATCTTGGGAACAGATGATCAGGGTCGCGATATGGTTTCGTCGATCCTATACGGAGCGCGATTGTCGCTTGTGATCGGCTTGTCTGCGTTGACCATAGCTGCGGTTCTTGGCGTAGGACTGGGGCTTGCCGCTGGATACTATGGAGGGCGCTTTGATGCCATTGTCATGCGCATCGCGGATGTGCAACTTGCCTTGCCCGCGATCCTGACGGCCTTACTTATCGACGGCATCGCGCGGGGTATTTTACCCTCCGCGATACAACAAGATTTGCGGGTCGCTGTGCTGACCTTAGCTATTGCTTTGTCGCTTTGGGTGAACTTTGCCCGAACTGCCCGTGCATCTACTTTTGTACAAATGAACAAAGAATACGTTCAGGCCGCAATCATGATGGGACAACGTCCGATAAGAGTGATGTTTATCCATATCCTGCCCAACATCCTTGGGCCACTTCTGGTTATCATGACCGTCGATCTCGCCTCCGCTATTTTGTTAGAAGCGACCCTGTCTTTTCTTGGAATAGGCTTACCTGCCGACAGCCCTAGCCTTGGCACGTTGATCCGCATTGGCATGCAATTTCTGCTGTCGGGTGAATGGTGGATTTTGTGGATCCCGACGTTGTTCCTTGTGGCCCTTGTGGTTTCAATCAACATCCTTGGTGATTTCTTGCGTGACATATTTAATCCGAGGTTACGCTAGATGCTGACGATCAAAGGTCTTTCGGTTAAATTTCCGACCCGTTTTGGTGATTTCACTGCGATTGAAGACGTCGATATGACAATCAATCCCGGTGAAATTCACGGGCTGGTCGGGGAAAGTGGCGCTGGCAAATCCACCGTTGGGGCTGCGGTTATCGGGCTGCTGCAAACGCCGGGATATGTGGCAAATGGGGCCCTGACACTGGGCGATACCGATTTGCGCACCCTCAGTCCTTCTGAGGCCCATAAAGTACGCGGCGATCGCATTTCGATGATTTTTCAGGATCCGCAAACCAGCTTGAACCCGTTGATGACAATTGAACGCCAGTTGATCGAAACCATTCAGACCCATTCCGACGCAAGTGAAAGCGAAGCCCGCAAGCGCGCGGTTGATCTGCTTGAAGAAATTGGTATCAAAAACGCGGCTGAGCGGATCAAAGCCTATCCGCATCAGTTCTCTGGTGGCATGCGTCAGCGGGTGGTCATCGCACTCGCAATAAGCACTGATCCTGAATTGATCATTGCAGATGAGCCTACCACGGCACTCGATGTGGCGGTGCAATCTCAGGTGCTCGATTTGATCCAACGATTGGCGAAAGAGCGCCAGATTGCATTCATGTTGATCACGCATGATATCGGTGTGATTGCGCAAGTGGCCGACTGCGTCACGGTTATGCGCAAAGGGCGCGTGATGGAAACGGGCGTCACGGCTCAGGTCTTGGGCAAGCCCCAGCATCGCTATACTCAACAGTTAATGGATTCAGTGCCACCACTTGATCGTAAGATTGACCGCTTTCGCGTTCCCGATGCTGACGACACAATTGCGAACAATGGCGATATGGCTGAGGATTGGCTGCTTGAAGGTGCGCAACACGTGCGTACGGGCCTATCTCTTCGAAACCTAACCGTTAAATTCGCAGGACAACGCACATCTATTTTTCGTAAACCGCCACCCTATGTTGCTTTGGATGATGTAACTCTTAACATCGAACCTGGCTCAATAATGGGGTTGGTCGGTGAGAGCGGATCAGGCAAATCAACTCTCGCCAAGGCAATCACAGGATTGGTGACACCAAGCGATGGGATTATGGAGTTGGGCGGCTCTGTGCTACCTTTTGGTAAATCCCGCGACCGTGATCACCCATCGCGACAATTGATCCAAATGGTTTTTCAAGATCCGTATTCCAGCTTGAATTCGCGCCACAAGATTGGCGATATTTTGACAGAACCTCTGTGGTTTTACGGCTTTGTCAAAGATGCGCAAGAACGCGAGAAATTGGCGGCTGCCATGCTTTCGCTTGTTGGGATGCAACCAGATGCGATCTCGAAATATCCACATCAATTCTCAGGTGGTCAGCGTCAACGCATCGCAGTCGCGCGCGCACTTTTGGCGCGCCCACGCTTTTTAATCTGTGACGAACCGACGTCTGCGTTGGATGTCTCAATTCAGGCTGAGATATTGAACCTATTGAAAGACCTGCAGGCGAAGTTTGGCCTGACAATTTTGTTCATCAGCCATAACCTAGCTGTTGTCCGCCAAATGGCAGACAACACCGCGGTGTTGCGTAACGGTAAAATCGAAGAGGTTGGCGAAACAAATGCGCTCTACACCGCACCACAAGCGGAGTACACAAAATCGCTGATGGATTTAACACCTATGATGCCGACCACTTGGCAGACATAAAACAGTGATGAAACTATATGGCTTTGACACAATCAACACGCTTAAAGTGTTGATGTTGCTGATAGAAACGGGCGCAGATTTTGAGTTCATTCCCGTCGACATTCGCGCAGGTGAACAACACAAACCAGAATTTCTCGCCATTAATCCAGCGGGGAAAGTTCCCGTTTTGTGCGACGGAAAACAATCCCAGACCGAGTCAAATGCTATCTTGCTGAGCATAGCCCAAAAGACGGGCTGGGGGCTTCCTAAAGATCCAAAAGAATACAGTCATCTGATTTCATGGCTCTTTTATCAAGCGTCGACACAAGGTCCTCATTTTGGGCAAATCGAATATTGGTCCAAGTTTGCAGAGACCACCAACCCGGAAGCTTTGGCCCAACACCGCTCGATCGCCAATCGCACAATTCGACATTTAGACGACCAGTTGATAGCCAAACAGTACATCTGCGGTAAGAACTACACTATTGTGGATATCGCACTTTTCCCCTGGTTGCACGTTCACGATCAACTTGGTTTGTCGATCAAAGACACTGATAACCTTGCATCTTGGCTTGAACGGATAAGGAGCAGACCTGCCTCGATGGAGGCTCTTGCTTTCTTTGGATCGAATTAAATGTTTGCAATCAAGAATTTGAGTAAACGCAGTTTTTGAAATCTTAAGAGAACAAAACTCACTTCGCTAAATCTTATCATAGGCGATGCAAGTCGAGTGAATGTCTGCAATCCGCGTAGCGTTCAGTTCCTCTCGCACGCGCAGCGAAAGTCTGTTTTCCGCCATCTGTGTCGATTTTTTCATTTTCCGACTAGACTGTTACGCTCTTAGGAGCGGTACTGTTCATGCGCCTCGGCACCTATTCGCGCACCGCTCAGCTCGGCTGGGCTTCACTCAGTAGCAGCGGGATGTTTCCACTGATCATCTGAAGAGACGGACATGACGATTTCAACAAAACCGCGCACGACGAAGAAAGCGCAATTGACCAAGCTGCTAGGCGCTAAAGCTGGTGCCGATATCGCGACCTTGAGCGACAAGCTGGGCTGGCAGCACCATACGACACGGGCTGCAATGAGCGACCTGTGCAAAGACGGGTTTACCATTATCGGCACTAAGCCTTCAGATGGTGGGTTGGCCAAGTATCGCATTCATTCGGAACCCGCTGCCACTTCGGAGGTGTCCAATGGGGCATGATCCTAATCCAGAGCGGCCCGCGGCTTTGTGCGATTGGGCCGCTGCCTTTGGTGCCCCTCCTCCACCCTTTATGTCAGTCAGCTTCCTACAGAAAGCGTCGGCATATGCTGCACAGTGCAAAGCCCATGGTGGAATGCCCACAACAACACAACGTGCCCTGCGCCAAATTGCTCAAGGGGACGATCCTAAAGCTGCGATTGCGCCTACATTGAGCCCTGGCGCGCATCTTGTGCGTGAGTGGAACGGCCGGACCTATCAGGTGCATGTTGTTGAAGGTGGGTTTGAACTTGATGGCAAGACATGGCGATCATTGTCTGCCATCGCAAAGCACATCACAGGGGCCACTTGGTCTGGGCCACGCTTCTTTGGGCTGAACGTGAAGTCTGGAGGGCAACCGGCATGAAGAAGCTGCGCTGCGCAATCTACACCCGTAAGTCCTCAGAGGATGGGTTGGAGCAAGAGTTCAACTCGCTGGATGCGCAGCGCGAGGCCTGCGCCGCCTACATCGCCAGTCAGAAGCATGAAGGTTGGGTGCTGCTGCCACAACACTATGATGATGGCGGATTGTCTGGCGGCTCGCTAGAGCGCCCTGCCCTTCGACAACTTCTGCAAGACATCGCAGACGGGCGTGTCGATCAGATCGTCGTTTACAAGATTGACCGTCTTACGCGTTCTTTGGCGGACTTCTCCAAGATCGTGGATACGCTTGATGAAGCAGAGGCATCGTTTGTGTCTGTCACGCAGTCCTTCAACACCGCCACTAGCATGGGACGCCTGACTCTGAACATGTTGTTGTCGTTTGCACAGTTTGAACGCGAGGTGACGGCAGAGAGATTCCGCGACAAGATCGCAGCCTCAAAGCGGCGCGGCTTATGGATGGGCGGGCTTGTGCCGCTTGGGTATGACGCGGATGGCAGAACCTTGAAGATCAATGAGCACGAGGCTGCAACGGTCCGCAGGCTTTATGATCTGTACCAAGAGCATGGAACTGTACGAGGGGTTAAAGCAGTCGCGGATGACCTTGGGCTGCGCAGCAAGCAACGCAGCACGGCGTCTGGCAAACGCACAGGCGGTGTTCTCTTCGATCGCGGGCATATCCATCACATCTTGATCAATCCGATCTATGCGGGTCGCATCAAACACAAAACCCTTGTTCATGAGGGACAGCACGAAGCGATCATCACACCAGAGCGTTGGGATCGCATTCAAGCAATGCTGCAAGAGGGCGCGAGCAAAAGCAGGGCCCGTAAAACCGCAAAGCAAAGCTCACTGCTCTGTGGCAAGATCTTTGATGAGACAGGGGATCGACTGACACCATCGCACAGCAAGACGACGGCTGGCACTCGGCTTCGCTATTATGTCTCTCATCGATTGATCAAAAACAACGGTACAACGAACAAGGTTGTTTGGCGTTTACCTGCTGCCGAACTGGAGAGCAAGGTCGCCAACGTGATCGCCAAGCATCTTAGAGCACCCTCTTTCATTGGATCGCTTTTTCCAGATGCAACTGCCACTGAGATCGCAGAAGCCAAGGTCAAGATTGATGGCATCGGTGACAGGGCTACTTCATGGCTTGAACTTATCAAGCGTATCGATCTGAAGGTTGGTGAGCTGAACATCTGCTTAGATCAAAAGAAGATCGCAACATTCTTCGAGCGCGACAGTGACGAACAGATCCAAGATCCACTTACCTTCAGAGCCCCTTTCCAAATCC
>NZ_JABBAM010000135.1 GCF_018607965.1 Planktotalea sp. | reverse complement strand
ACTAAAATTCCGAATTCACGGCAATTTAACGATCACGAGACCAATCGGTACCCGCCAGATTCAGTCACAAGAAGGCGCGCGTTAGATGGATCTGGCTCAATCTTTTGACGAAGTCGGTAAATATGCGTTTCTAAGGTGTGGGTGGTCACACCCGCATTATATCCCCAGACCTCGTGCAAAAGAATATCCCGCGGCACAACACCTTCCGTCGACCGATACAGAAACTTCAGAATATTTGTTTCTTTCTCCGTTAAACGAATTTTCTTTTCGTCTTCCGTTATCAACATCTTCATGGACGGCTTAAACGTATAAGGACCTAACCCAAACACCGCATCTTCGGATTGTTCATGCTGGCGCAATTGCGCACGGATACGGGCCAGAAGAACCGGGAATTTAAACGGTTTGGACACGTAGTCACTTGCACCCGCATCCAGCCCTAGGATCGTATCTGCGTCATTGTCATGTCCTGTTAGCATCAAAACCGGGCTTTTCACGCCTTGCTTACGCATCAAGCGGCACAACTCTCGGCCATCTGTATCGGGCAAACCGACATCAAGAATGATAAGGTCATAAAGCGACTCTTTGATCCGCTCCATCGCTGTCGCGCCTGAGTCCGCCTCGAAGACTTCAAAGTCTTCCGTCATCACAAGCTGTTCTGACAACGCTTCTCTTAAATCGTCGTCGTCATCGACAAGAAGGATATTCTTTAGCTGGGCCATGGATCATCTCCGCTTTGTTGTTGTACTAGACATGCAGTTACACACCGCATTCGACAAGTTTTGTGGCACTCCCTCACGTCCATGTGTTATTGCGCCTTCAAATGTTACATATTCCTCCTCAGACACGACGTTCTGTACCCAAAAGTTTCAAAAAGCGGTAATCCACATCATGAGCTTTGCACCTGACACCTCCGAACAGATCGCCCGCGCACGCGGTGATTTGCGCATGGGCGTGCCAATTGTGATCATTGCAGAGGGGTTGGCTGTCTTGGTTCAAGCTTGCGAAACACTGACGCCAGCGCGTGTTTCTCAGGCACGTGATTTGTCTGGAAAAACTGTTGTCGCAGTCACAGCACGTCGCGCAGAAACGCTAAAGGCGCGCGCATACGATGGCGATCTTGCGCGTATTGTTGTCCCCTCAGATGCTGACTTCAGATGGATTTTAGCGCTGGCTGATCCATCTGCTGACTTGCGCACACCGATGAAAGGGCCGTTCCAATCTATGCGAGATGGCTTTGCTGACACCCATCGCATCGCGCTACAACTAACCAAAGATGCGCGCCTTTTGCCGTCAGCACTCATCACGGACCTAGACAATGCTGTTGATTTCGCAGTGCAAAATAACCTTACAGTGCTCTATACAAGTCTCGTAATTCCCTTGCTTGGAAAGCCTGCGCACTACTTTGATGTCGTTCATGCGCGTCTCCCGATGGAGGTTTCTGATACAGGCCAACTTCATGTTTTCCGCCCCGATGACGGGGGCGAAGAACATTACGCAATCATCGTTGGCACGCCTGATCGCACCGCCCCCGTCCTGACGCGCTTGCATTCCGCTTGCTTCACGGGGGATCTTTTGGGCTCTCTCAAATGCGATTGCGGGCCACAATTGCGCGGCGCACTTACGCAGATGGGGCAACAAGGTGCAGGCGTCCTACTATACCTCAACCAAGAAGGACGCGGCATCGGTCTTGCCAACAAAATGCGCGCTTATTCGTTACAAGACCAAGGGTTTGACACGGTCGAAGCAAACCATCGCCTTGGATTTGAGGATGATGAACGCGACTTTCGCATCGGTGCCACGATTCTGAAAAAACTTGGTATGACCCAGGTTCGACTGCTCACAAACAACCCAGTCAAAATCGAAATGATGCAGAAGACAGGGATCACCGTTGCGGAACGCGTTCCGCTAAAAGTTGGTGAAAACCACTTTAATCGCGCTTACCTTCAAACCAAGACTGACAAGTCAGGCCATCTCTTGTGACCCCGAACGATCTTGTTGTGACTCCAAAAGGCGTTCGCTTTCAAAAAAAGCTCTACCCCTGCTCAATTGGCAAGGGCCATATCCGCACCGACAAACACGAAGGCGACGGCGCGACCCCGCGTGGCATTCTTAGAATTGTAGGTATGCTCTATCGCCCAGACCGTATCCCACAACCCGTACCTTGGGCCGAACCCATCGGCCCTCGCGACCTGTGGTCAGACGCACCAACCGACGCGCACTACAATATTCACGTCCAAGCCCCTTACAGCCATAGCCACGAAGCCCTTAGACGCGCTGACCCACTATATGATCTTGTCATACTCACTAATTGGAATTGGCCCAATGCAATCCCTCACAAAGGATCCGCAATATTTATCCACCAATGGCGCAGACCGGGATATCCAACAGAGGGCTGCATCGCTTTTCGCCGCGATCACCTGCACCAAATCGCGGGACACATCACCAAGAAAACGCGCCTCATTGTAAAATAGACGCGTATCTTCCCCTTTCAGAAATATCTCGGGGAGCGCGAGAGGCTGGCCCCTCGCTCACGTCCGATGACACAGTCATTGGAAACCATTCAAAGCTCTTAAGCACGGTCTCCAAAAATCGCAGAGCCAACCCGCACATGCGTTGCCCCTAACGCAATCGCACGTTCGAAATCGCTACTCATCCCCATCGAAAGACCATCCAACCCATTGCGCGCCGCAATCTTTGCCAAAAGCGCAAAATGTAATGACGGTTCTTCATCGACAGGGGGAATGCACATCAAACCAATAATCGGCAGGTCAAGATCGCGGCACTCAGCTATAAACGCATCAGCCTCTTGCGGCGCAACGCCCACTTTTTGATCTTCTTCCCCTGTGTTCACTTGCACGAACAAATCTGGGCAATGTCCCAGCTCTTCGGCCAAACGCGCAATTGCTTTCGCCAGCTTTGGGCGATCAAGGGTGTGAATAGCATCAAAAAGTTCCATTGCTTGACGGGCTTTGTTGGTCTGCAACGGACCAATCAGATGCACAGAGACATTTTCAAATTCTTCTTTGAAGCCCGGCCATTTGCCAGCAGCTTCTTGAACGCGGTTTTCGCCAAATACGCGGTGCCCTTGCTCTAGAACAGCACGTACACGTTCATCCGGTTGAAGCTTGGATACCGCAATCAACTGCGCACTACCGGCAGTTCGAGCCGCACCCACTTCTGCTTTGGCAAATTTATCTTGAATGTCTTGCAGTGACATACGCGGACCCTCCAGTTTCACAACGGAGTTAATATGCATACGCCCAAAAGAAAAGGACGGACCCTGAGGGATCCGTCCTTCTTTAGCTAACTTCAGTTTTTAATATTAGAAAGAGAAGCTTACACCAAGGTCAAGCATATTTTTTTTGTCGTTCTGTGCAACACCGACTTTCGGAGTTGCGCCTCCTAGGTTGTGTGAAACACCGATACCATAAGCAGATACGTTCTTAACGCCAGTTGCTTTTGCATCGAAGAAAGACACAACAGCGTTAATCTTTGTAGCTGCGCTAATTTCGTAAGAAGCGCCAAGGCCTAGACCCATGATAGCTTTGTTAGAAGAAATCAAAGCTGTGATACCAAAGGATCCACGAGAGCCGCCAACTGTAAGCGCTATGAGATCTTTCGCGTCAGCTGCTGCTTTTGACCTCCCCCCCGAAAGGTCCCTCAGTTTAACGTAGAGTTTGCTCAACCTTTGAAGGAGCAAACAAATGCGACAGAGTCGTTTTACCGAAGCCCAAATTATTGGAATGATCAAAGAACAAGAAGCTGGGATGCCAACGGCTGAGGTGTGCCGCAGGCATGGCTTGAGCCCGGCGTCATTCTACAAGTTCAAAG
>NZ_JABBAM010000082.1:9769-25809 GCF_018607965.1 Planktotalea sp. | reverse complement strand
CGTGCAGCGCATCTGACAAGCGGTCTTCTACAGCGCGCGTCTGCGAACGCCAATGACTTTCGTCATCCGTCCACCCAGAACGCTGCGCGACGTATGTCCATGTGCGAATAAACGCCAAACGCTTAGACAAAGTGTCGATATCGCCCTCAACGCGGTCGATCCGCTTGATCTGGCGTGCGAGCCAATCGTTGGGAATACGACCTGACTGGTGCAGATAGTTGAAGATGCTCTCAAGCAAATTGGCGTGTTCTGAATTACTGACGCCTCGAAAATCAGGGATTCGGCAGACATCCCAAAGCAGCTTGACCGAAGCCGCATCGCTGGCACGCGCGGCAACTTCTGCCTCCAGCGAGAGCGTTTTCAGCACCCGAAGATCATCCGCTTCACGCGATTTCACCAAACGATCATCGTGGCTTGGCTGTTCCAAGGACACGATCAATGCATCCAAGCGGCCCATTTGAAGTTTCGGATTGCGCCACTGCAATTTACCCACAGGCTGAAAGCGGTGTTCCGTAATCGCCCGCGCCAATTCATCATGCAATGGCGGCGCTTCGCCCGTCACACCGAATGTACCCGGCTTCATCCCACGCCCAGCGCGACCCGCAATTTGTGCCAGCTCATTCGCCATAAGGGGGCGCATGCGTTGCCCATCGAATTTGGACAGCGATGAAAAGGCGACATGATCAATGTCCAAGTTTAGCCCCATGCCAATCGCATCGGTCGCCACCAAGTAATCCACATCGCCGTTCTGATACATCTCAACCTGCGCGTTGCGCGTGCGTGGGCTAAGCGCGCCCATCACGACAGCCGCCCCACCCTTTTGACGGCGGATCAGTTCGGCAATTGCATAGACGTTTTCAACAGAAAACCCGACAATCGCACTGCGAGGGCGCATGCGACTGATCTTCTTGGCCCCAGCGTAGGCAAGTTGGCTCATCCGTTCACGCGCCATAAATTGCGCGTCTGGGATTAGCGACGAAATTGGACCGCGCATTGTATCCGCGCCCATAAACAGGGTTTCTTGATGTCCTCGTGCGCTCAAAAGCCTTTGCGTGAACACATGCCCGCGTTCTGGATCAGCACATAGCTGGATTTCATCAACCGCTAGAAAATCGCAGGCCATACCCTCAGGCATTGCTTCAACGGTACAGACCCAATACTGCGTGCGCGGCGGCACGATACGTTCTTCGCCTGTAACCAAGGCAACGACACCAGATCCACGAATGGCAACGATACGGTCATAAACTTCGCGCGCAAGCAGACGCAAAGGCAGGCCAATCACACCAGACCGATGCGCCAACATACGCTCTATTGCATATGTGGTTTTGCCCGTATTGGTCGGCCCGAGGACCGCAAGAATGCGTGATTGCTCGGCCATACCCTGCCTATACCAAGACCCTCTTTAGAGGGCCGGACCCTTAACCTTGGACTCCAACCGTCCCATCGCTTCGAGTACGGCCGCGTGGTGGGGATGTATAGTCAGAACTTGTTCGTAGACCTCATAGGCGCGTTTGGGATCGCCAAGTTGTTCGAAAACCGCACCCAAACCTTGGATTGCTTCAAAATGGTTCGGGTTTAATGTCAGAGCACGTGCGAGGTCTTCCACCGCAAGCCCGTAGCGTTCTTGATCATAAAACGCGCTGGCGCGTACATGCCATCCTTCCGCAAAATCAGGGGCGTGATCGGTCAGCGCTGTCAGATGTTCAATCGCGATCTTAGGCTTACGCGCAACCAGCGCATCGCGTCCACGTTTCAATAATAAATCAGCAGAAGCAGAGCCCGACCGCGACCAGCTGCGCTTGATTTTCTTGGCGATTGCTTCAGCATCCTCAGCGTTTGCATCGCGCAATTGAGCCAACAAAACCTGCGTATCGATTTCAGCTGCGTTTTGCTGCGCGACGTCCTGCGCGAAGGCGGGTCCAACGTAGGGTATGGAAAACGTCACTACCACAAGCAATGCCATACGCGTAAAATTGCGAACAAGTTTACGTGGATTTGCCGCAAGGTAAGGTTTGCGAGTTTTTATAAACGCTCTCATATGACAGAGTGTAGCGCATGTACGGCAAGATGCCAGATGCGAAGAGATAACGAAGCGGAGAGCACCATGAGCGAACTCATCAATGCAGCGGTAATCGCGTTGAACGAAAAACTAGACGGCGCTGATTTTGACGGAAGCGCAAAGTTCCAAATCGAAGGCGAAGGCGCGGTGCGTATTGACGGCGACGGCGCGTCTGCTTCTGATGACGACGCGGATGTGACTTTGACTGCGGATGCGGATACATTCCAATCCATCCTAGAGGGTGAGTTAAACGCGACGACGGCCTTTATGACGGGCAAGCTGTCAGTTGATGGCGACATGGGCATGGCGATGAAGCTAGGCGCAGTATTGAGCTGATCCTCGTACCTAATTGACTGCATGGATGTGAAAACATGACAAACGCCCCCTACCACTCTGAGATTTGTACAGGCCCTGAAAATGGGTACGCCCTTTGGCGCAAAGCCTCTGACGGGGTGCGTTTGCGCATTGGTCTTTGGCCTTTAGCGGGGGCTGAAAAGACCGTCCTGATTTACACGGGCCGCACAGAATACATCGAAAAATACGCCCATATCGCGACTGATTTACACAAAGCGGGCTACGCCGTTGCAACGCTTGATTGGCGCGGCCAAGGTCTATCGGATCGTTTGATTGACGCGCCCTACCGCGGCCATATCGGCGCATTCTCGGACTATCAAAAAGACGTGCAAACGCTGCTAGAAGCGGTGAAATCCGAAGGGTTGCCAACGCCACATGCGATATTGACCCACTCGATGGGTGGCGCAATTGGTTTGCGATCGCTCATTGACGGTCTTCCCGTGAAAGGCGCGCTGTTTTCGGCACCTATGTGGGGCATCCTGATGTCACCCGCGTTGCGCCCTGTCGCATGGGCCCTCTCGCGCTCCGTAGATTTGTTTGGCAAAGGGGGTACACTTGTTCCGGGCACAGAGGCGCGCAGCTTCATGTTGAAAGAACCGTTTCAAGGCAACAAGCTCACGCGCGATGCGGATATGTGGGCGATGATGGGCAATCAGATTAAGACAGTTCCGGGGTTAGAGCTTGGTGGTCCCAGCCTACATTGGCTGCGCGAAGCTATGACAGAATGCACAGAACTCATGCGCGCACCTGCGCCGAGCATGCCGTGTTTAACCTTCCTTGGCGACAACGAGCGGATCGTTGATGTGCAAGACATCCACACGAAAATGGCTGGGTGGTCCCAAGGCACCCTGCGCATGGTTGAAAATGCAGAGCATGAAACCTTTATGGACACGCCTGAAACGCGCAGCGCATTGACCGCGGAAACCGTCGCGTTCCTAGACGCGCTCTGAAAAATACTGGCGCGTTCCGTGTGCCGCGCTACACTCAACACATGGCGCAAGAACGGCTCATCACTTTCACAGATCGCGGTATCTATTGCCCGCGCGCCGACGTCTATATTGATCCGTGGAAACCTGTGCCACGCGCGTTGATCACCCACGGCCACGCGGATCACGCACGTTCCGGCCATGGGCAGTATTTGTGCACTGCCAGCGCAGCGCCCATCATGCGCCATCGCCTTGACAGCATTGATTTACAAACCGTGGAATACGGCGCGTCCATTGATATGAACGGCGTCCAAATATCGTTCCACCCTGCCGGCCATGTGATTGGATCCGCCCAGATCAGATTGGCCTACAAAGGCGAAATTTGGGTGATTTCAGGAGACTACAAGATCGAACCCGATGGCATCAGCGAACCTTTTGAGCCCGTTCAGTGCACACATTTTGTATCAGAATGCACGTTTGGCCTGCCAATTTTCACTTGGGAATCCCAAGCAACGGTTGCAGCGCAAATCAAAAAATGGTGGCGTAACAATTCTGCTGCAGGCATCACCAGCATTATCGGCGCGTACTCTTTGGGCAAAGCACAGCGCATCCTATCCCTGCTCGACACAGATATCGCCGCGATCCTGACCCACGGCGCGATTGAGGCCAGCAACCACGTTTTACGCGCCCAAGGCGTGCAATTGCCCAAAACGCATCTGGTCACGCCAGATTTTGACAACAAGGCCCACAAAGGCGCGCTGGTTCTTGCACCGCCCGCGGCGCTCGGCTCAAAATGGGTGAAAAAATTCGGACCACACTCAACTGGATTTGCCAGCGGCTGGATGCGCCTGCGCGGTGTGCGCCGACGCAGGGCATTGGACCAAGGTTTTGTCATGTCCGATCATTCAGATTGGAATGGCTTGTTGAGCGCGATCAATGCCACCAATGCTGAAAATATCTTTGTCACCCACGGCTATACTGACATTTTTGCGCGCCACCTGAATAGCATTGGCTATAACGCAGCAATCGTTGAAACCGCGTTTGAGGGTGAAGCAGCACAGATCGATGAAACCGACGAAAGCGTTGCGTCATGAGAGCTTTCGCACATCTTTTTCAAGCCCTTGATGAAACCACCAAGACGTCTCGCAAAGTTAACGCGCTTGCTGGGTATTTCGAAACAGCCCAAGACCAAGACCGCCTTTGGACGATCGCGCTTTTTTCTAGTCGCCGCCCAAAACGTGCGGTTACGACGACGCAGCTTCGCACCTGGGCAGCTGAACGCGCGGGGATCGACCTTTGGTTGTTTGAGGATTGCTATCCAATCGTGGGCGATTTGGCCGAAACAATCAGCCTGATATTACCTGAAGCGTCCAGTCGTTCAGACGCATCTTTAACCCAATGGATACAGGACTTGGTCGCCATCACCAAAGCGACTGACGACGACAAAAAACGCTTTGTTCTAAAAGCTTGGGACTGCCTTGATGGCACAGAACGTTTCCTTTTCAACAAACTTATCACGGGCGGTTTTCGCGTTGGCGTTTCCCAAAAATTGATGACCCGCGCGCTGGCACAGGCCAGCGGCAAGAACGAGGCAGATCTGGCGCACCGCCTAATGGGAAACTGGAAGCCCGACACCACAAACTACCATACATTGATCGAAGCGGATGATCCTGCCGCAGCCCTCTCTCGCCCCTACCCTTTTTACCTTGCGAGCGGCATTGATGGCACCCCAAACGCACTTGGGGCCCGTGAAGACTGGCTCGCTGAATGGAAATGGGACGGCATTCGGGGTCAGATTATCCTACGCGAGGGCGAGATTTTCGTATGGTCCCGCGGTGAAGAATTGATGACCGATCGCTTTCCCGAATATGCGCAATTTCTAAATCACTTACCAAATGGAACAGTTTTAGATGGCGAAATCCTCGGCTGGAAACACGATGCCCCACTCCCGTTTGCAGACTTACAAAAACGCATAGGACGAAAAACTGTCCCAACAAAGTTACTGCGTGACACCCCCGTTATTTGCTACGCTTACGACCTGCTGGAATGGCACGGCCGCGACTTGCGTGATGAGCCGCTGTCTAAGCGACGCGCCCTTTTGGCCAAGGCAATTGATGAAATTCCGGCCAGCGCACCTATCCGCCTTTCCCCACAGATCACCGTACCAAGCTGGGGTGCTTTGGCCGAAATACGCAAGACCGCCCGCGCAGAACATGCAGAAGGTCTCATGATAAAGCGCCTAAGCAGTCCCTACCTTGCTGGCCGCAAGAAAGGGGATTGGTGGAAATGGAAGCTTGATCCGCTCACAATTGATGCCGTCATGATATACGCACAATCAGGCCATGGACGGCGCGCAAACTTGTTCACCGATTACACATTCGCCGTCTGGGAAGGCAATGAACTTGTTCCCTTCACAAAGGCCTATTCCGGCTTGACCGATGCCGAATTCCGCCAAATCACCACGTGGGTGCGCAAAAACACGCTGCAACGCTTCGGCCCTGTGCGCCAAGTCCCCCCCGAACACGTCTTCGAAATCGCCTTTGAAGGCATCCAACTCAGTACCCGCCACAAATCCGGTGTCGCCCTGCGTTTCCCCCGCATGTTGCGCTGGCGTCAGGATAAAGCGGCCCAAGATGCCAATACACTCGAAGATCTAAAGGAAATGCTAACGCGCTACGGATAAGTCAGCTTTACGGGTTTTAACTCTCTAGTAGGGTGCATAGGTTATCGATCAAAGAGATATGAGGTTTTTGATGCTCCACCTGCCCTTTCCCGTCCGCGATGCCAATGCTAGCGTTGGCTCTAATTCCGACCCACTTGGTAATTTGCCCGAATGGGACCTAAGCGATCTTTACACCAGCGAAGACGCGCCCGAATTGAAACGCGATCTGGATTGGCTGGAAGAATCCTGCGCCAGTTTCGCCCGCGACTTTGAAGGCAAGCTGGCGGACCAAGATGATGCTGGCCTGCTCGATTGCGTGCTGCGCAATGAACGGATCAATTCCGTCGCAGGACGCATCATGTCCTACGCAGGCCTGCGCTACTATCAGCTGACCACGGATGCGGATCGCGCGAAATTCATGTCCGACATGCAGGAAAGCATCACGAATTTCACCACGCCTTTGGTGTTCTTCACACTTGAATTAAACCGTCTTGATGATGATGCGCTAGACGCACATTTCGCCGCCAATTCCGATCTGGCACGTTACAAGCCAGTGTTCGATCGCATTCGTGCGATGAAGCCGTATCAGCTAAGTGACGAGCTGGAAAAATTCTTGCATGACTTGGGTGCTGTTGGTGATGCTTGGGAGCGGATGTTTGATGAAACAATCGCGGGTCTTACCTTTGAAATCGACGGCGAGACCTTGAATATTGAGGGCACATTGAACTTGCTGACCGAGCAAGATCGCTCCAAGCGCGAAGCTGCAAGTCGCGAAGTCGCGCGCGTTCTTGGCGAGAATGTCAAAACATTTGCACGCGTGCACAATACGCAGGCCAAAGAGAAAGAGATCATCGATCGCTGGCGTGGCATGGAAACGGCTCAGACGGGTCGTCACCTGAGTAACCATGTTGAACCAGAAGTCGTCGAGGCACTGCGCACTGCCGTCGTTAAAGCCTATCCCAAGCTAAGTCATCGTTACTACGAAATGAAACGTAATTGGCTTGGTCTTGATCGCATGCAAGTCTGGGATCGCAACGCCCCACTGCCCATGGAGGATACCTCGATCGTCGGCTGGGACGCAGCAGAAGCAACAGTAATGGAAGCTTACGCCGCTTTTGATCCACGCATGGCCGAGATCGCAAAGCCCTTTTTTAACGATGGCTGGATCGATGCAGGTGTCAAACCTGGCAAGGCCCCCGGTGCCTTCGCGCATCCAACTGTTACGGATGTGCATCCTTATGTGATGCTTAACTATCTCGGCAAGCCGCGCGACGTGATGACTTTGGCGCACGAACTTGGTCACGGTGTGCATCAGGTTTTGGCGGCGGGACAAGGCGAGATGCTGTCTTCAACACCGTTAACTTTGGCCGAAACTGCCAGTGTTTTCGGCGAAATGCTAACCTTCCAGAAAATGCTGGAGAAGGCAGAGACCCAAGCGCAGCGCAAAATATTGCTAGCGGGCAAGGTCGAGGACATGATCAACACGGTCGTGCGCCAAATCGCGTTTTATGATTTTGAGTGCAAACTGCACGAGGCGCGCCGCGGTGGTGAACTCACCCCAGAAGACATCAACGCCCTTTGGATGAGCGTCCAAGCCGAAAGCCTTGGGCCTGCATTCGACTACATGGACGGTTATGAAACGTTCTGGGCCTATATCCCACACTTCGTGCACTCGCCCTTCTACGTCTACGCTTACGCATTTGGCGACGGCTTGGTTAACGCACTTTACGCGGTCTACCGTGAAGGCGGCGAAGGTTTCGAAGAAAAGTATTTCGACATGCTCAAAGCAGGCGGATCAAAGCACCATAAAGAGCTTCTTGCGCCTTTTGGCCTTGATGCGTCTGATCCGAAATTCTGGGACAAGGGCCTCTCCATGATATCAGACATGATTGATGAGCTGGAAGCCATGGACTGAAGCGAGCTTAGGCCTTATTTTAGCTGACTTTCCTTTGAGCCGCGCCGGTTTATTCCGGCGCGGTTTTTAAATCACTCATCGCGCTCTTGCTGGCACTCGATACACAGCTTCACGCCGGGACACGCCAATCGGCGTGCTTCGGGAATATCTTCTTCGCATTCACCACATTTCAAAGCGCTTTCACCAACCGGCTTTTGCTGCGATTGCATGCGTGCCAATTCGTCAGAAATCGAAGCTTCAATCTGCTCCGAGACTGCACCGTCTTTTGCCCAGGCCCCCAGCCATTACTCAAGAACAAAAGGCTGGGCGAGCCAATCATAGATCGCCTCAGTCGTCGCTCCTGGGTTTTCCAGTGTAGGTAAGTGCCCCGCATTGGAAATCACACGCAAGGTTGCGTAGGGGATAAGCTCGGCCATAAATTCGTGACGCTTTACCGGGCAAAGTGCATCGTATTCACCGCATAAAACGAGCGCGGGAACCCTACATTTGCGCAAAGTGGACTGTTGATCACGACGACGTTGCAGCGCGCGTGACTGAAGCACAAAAACCTCTGGCCCCATCACCGTGGCCATATCCATCACAAGGTTCAAGACATCAACCCGTTGTGGCCCCAGTGCCAAATAGTTCGGCTTCATTTCTTCACGCATGATCTCAATCAAACGACCGGATCGCGCACCAATAATTTGCGGTTCACGACCAGCGGCAGTTTGTGGGGTTTCTGGCAATGGATTGGTGTCCATCAATGCAATGCGTGTGATCCGCTCCGGCGCGCGACGAAGGATTTCCATCGCAACGATGCCACCCATCGAGAGCCCCGCAAGAGCAAACTTTGCAAGCAAAACGGCCAATAATTCCGATGCAATTTCTTCTACACGCGCGCCTTGAGAAATGGGCGCTCACATGACTGCTCGATCAGCAGAAAGCTCTGCAATTTTCCGGTCCAAAAAGTCGCGCGTCGCACATCATGCCAGGTAGAAAAACGATTGGCTCTTTCATTGCAGACCCTCCGAAATTGACACACGATGAAGCGCTAGTTCAAAATGTGCGGTGCGGCCAGTGGGACATGCATTTAACCTGCCGTCCAGCCACCATCGACCAGAATAGATGTTCCAGTGATCATGCCCGACGCCTCAGATGCAAGAAAGACCGCCACGCCCATGATATCTTCGACTTGACCGACGCGGGGCAACTTGATTTTGCTATCGATCCACGCACGTCTTTCGGGATCTTCAAATGTGGGTTTCGTGAGCGGCGTCAGAATGAATGTCGGGCAAATCGAATTCACGCGAATGCCCGAAGGCCCGAATTCAATCGCCATCGCTTTGTTGATCCCCTCGATCGCATGTTTGGATCCACAATAAACCGCACGATCCATACCACCCACATGGGCCATTTGGCTCGAAATTTGAATGATAGATCCCTGTTTACGGGCCGAGATCATCGCTTTTGCACCCTGCTGCGCCAAGAAATATGCAGCGCGTACGTTGATATTCATAACCGCATCAAAATCATCCTCAGTCGTATTCACGGCAGCACTGTGGCGTGCCAAACCTGCAGAATTCAGCACGATGTCAAAGGCTTGTGCGGAAAAAAGATCACGAACGGACTGTGTATCGGTGACATCAAGCGCGTGGGCCTGTGCCTGAAATCCTGCGTCGCGCACGCCTGTAACAACACCGTCCAATACGTCAGCACGCCGCGCAGCGAATGTAACATGCGCGCCTGCCTCTGCCAGAGCGACTGCGCAGGCCATGCCGATACCGCTAGACGCGCCCGCGACGAGCGCGCGCTTACCATCAAGGCGGAAAGACGGGGTTTTGGGAAGGGTCATGGCGTGGCCTCACGTGTTAAACTCATTTAAACCTATCAGCTTAAACAGGCCTGTCTAGGCACGTATCAGACCACAGAATTTTGGAAAATCTAAATAGCGCGCTTGCCGCATATCAAGGGCTTCGACTGGCGAGGACTTAGCCTTCAAAAGCGTTCCTTTGGGAGCGATATAGCTGTCGATCCGACGGGCTGGATCGGGGCGCCAGGATATATTAAAGGCGCATAGTTTCGGGAAAAACCAAATTTCCGCGAAGAGAACATGATCATACAACCAATACGCCAAATCCCGCCAATCGCGCCCTTGTTCATATTGATCAGCAAACCAAGGAATCACAATGGACGCGCCTGCGACTTCTACATCAGCAAAATCCCAGATGTGACATTCTAAAGGGTAGTCATTGCGCGCGCAGTTCAAACGGTTTTCATTGCCAAAGGCGTTTAACTCAGGCGAACGGTAGCCAGAGCGAACCGCGACACGGCCGAAGGTCTCCTCTAACGGATCTAGTAATTCTTCACAAAACGCTCGTCCGCGTCTGATTGCGAGGTCCGGATCTGTTGGGATATTTGGAATGCGATGAATGTTGCCGATTTCAGAATACAAGAATTCGCGCATGTAAAAGTATTTCGATAAACGCACCCGCCCCAAGGTTTCAAGCGACCACATTGAGGCGGGTTTACGCATTACTCGTATCCACCGTTCCAGCGAAATGCCCCATCCTCGGCGCGCAAAGGCGAGAATGGGTTGTGCGCAATTTCCCAGATATGCCCGTCGGGATCCGCAAAATATCCATGATGTCCGCCCCAGAACACACCCGTTGCCGCTTTTAAGATGCGCGCGCCAGCTTGTTCAGCGGCAGACATAACCTCGGCCACCTGCAGTTTTTCGCGACAATTGTAGCCAAGCGTTGAACGTCCTGCGCCTAATTCGGCCACTGGAATTCCAATATCCTCCGCAAGGCTGTCTAGCGGGTAAAGGCCCAGCGTTTGACCAAGTAAATCGTAGGCGATGACGCCGTCTTCGGTGTCTACCCTGCTCCACCCAAGTGCATCGTAAAACGCGGCAGAGCGATCCATATCGATTACGCCGAGTGTGATCAGACTAATACGGTGTTCCATCGTCTATCCTTCTGATTTTGTTAGAACGGCTTGCACCCAGTTAATCATCGACTGCGAAGCGGCCTCTGTTTGGCCCGGCGAGAGAATATCGCCTGCAATTACATGGCTGAACGGATCATCGCCCTCATCCATCGTCAGAATTTCAAGCGTACTGTCGCCGCCCCATTCCTCTGCAATTTCGCGGTTCTTTACAGGGCTTACCACTTTGTCCTGATCCGAAATAACGAACATCGCTGGGATCTTAGCAGCGCTTAGATCCAGCCCGTCGACATGCTTTACCAAGGCAGCCATCGGCATCAACGCAACCGTTGGATAGTGCGTGGTCCAGTAATTTTTGTGGCCGTCGTTCTGTGGCTCAAAGCTACGCTGGTCGCCCGCAACAATAGGTCCCCACCAGCGCACCGCTGGCCACGTCAGAATCGTCGCTGCAGCTGAATTAAGCTTGAAATTCGGTGAGACAAAAATCGAACCTGCGACATTTTCCATCAAATCGTCGCGCAGCGCTGCTGCCGCAACCAACGTCCCGCCTGTGAATGTTGAAACAACTATCACCTTGTCACCGACCAGACGCGCAGCGGCGAAAGCTTCGGCAGTATCTGCCATCCAATCAGCAGCTGCTGGCTCAGCCATTGCGTCTCCGCTTCGGCCATGTCCCGTCAAGCGTGTAAAAACGAGGTTCGCACCAAGAGCCTCTGCCAGCTTGTCAGGTACAGGGCGAATTTCCTCGGACGTCGCAGAAAAACCGTGGATATAAAGAACGGACACAGGTGTTTTTGCACCCACGTCGCCAGCCCAGATCACTCGTTTCTGGGTGCCTTCCACGATATCGCTGAACTTTGCTTCGGAGTCCGCGAAATAGGCATCCAGATCATCACCCAAAACGGCTGGATCAAAGGTTGCGCTTAGATCGACCTCTTCGCGTGGACCAAAAAGCGCGATCCCACCGATCACGATGACTAAGATCAGAACAATCCGGCCAATCCATTTTGCAAACCTCTTCATTGGTTACGATTCCCCGCGTTCAGTACCTCTTCCACGGATCGTTCAATCAACGACAGGCATTCATTGTCAGAAAACCGATGATCCGCGCCGTCCACCAAAGTCAGGCGCATATCAGCACCGTTTGCGTGGGCCAGTAGGTTCAAAGCCACAGACATGTCCACGTCTGCGTCAGCCGTGCCTTGCAAAAAGCGCGTTGGAAAGGGCAGATCAAGCGGTTCACGCAATATCATTTGGTTGCGCCCATCCTCAATCATACGCCGCGTTATTATGTAGGGTTCGCCGTACTCTGAGGGCAATGCAACTTGGCCAGTGGTTTCCAGTTCTTCCTTTTGCGCGTCGTCAAAACCAGCGAACATGCTGTCTTCGGTAAAATCGGGGGCTGCTGAGATGGTCACTAGGCCCATGATCCGCTCGGGAGACCGTCGTGCAGCCAACAAGGCCTGCCATCCACCCATGGACGACCCTACCAACAGCAATGGACCATCGGTCACCGCGTCCAAGATTGCTGCCGTATCTTTAGCCCAATCGCCAATGCAGCCATCGGTGAATGTGCCAGAGCTTTCGCCGTGCCCTGAATAGTCAAACCGCAGGAACGCGCGGCCCTTGTCCAACGCCCAATCCTCAAGGTGGATCGCTTTAGTGCCGTTCATATCGGATTTCAGCCCGCCCAAGAAGACGACGCATGGCCCCGTTCCTTTGGTGTAGTGATATGCGATCTGACGTCCTTGTGGCGTGATCAGAATGTTTGCTTCGGTCATGGTGCTCTCCGCCAAATGTGCTGCAGTATTGATGCACGAGTGCTGCGCGAACGCAAAGCCTCAATTGGTGTGGTTGACAGCACGCTGCCGCATAGTCATTTAAACGCTTAACATAACCCGCAACCGGGCGCTTTCGTAGGTGCCAAACTGACGAGGAGAGCCGATATGGCAAACGTCACCCTAACATTCCCTGATGGCAACAAACGCGAATACGCGGCAGGTATCACTGCGGGCGAAGTCGCCTCAGATATTTCCACATCGCTTGGCAAAAAAGCAATCAGCGCGGCAGTTAATGGCGCACATTGGGATTTGCAGTGGCCAATTGAAGCCGACAGCAGCCTTGCCATCAACACCCTGAAAGACGAAGCGCCCGCGCTAGAATTGGTGCGTCACGACCTTGCGCACATCATGGCGCGCGCCGTGCAAGAGATTTGGCCAGACGTTAAAGTCACTATTGGACCTGTCATCAAAGACGGCTGGTATTATGACTTTGATCGCAAAGAGCCGTTTACACCCGAAGACCTCGGCGTGATCGAAAAGAAGATGAAGGCCATCATCAATGCGCGCGACGCTGTGCGCACAGAGGTTTGGGATCGCCCACGCGCGATCAAATACTATGAGGACAACAACGAGCCTTATAAGGTCGAGTTGATCGACGCCATTCCTGGTGACGAACCGCTTCGCATGTATTGGCATGGCGAATGGCAGGACATGTGCCGCGGTCCGCATTTGCAGCACACGGGCCAAGTGCCCGGTGACAGCTTCAAACTGATGAGCATCGCAGGCGCGTATTGGCGCGGCGACAGTGACCGCGCGATGTTGCAGCGGATTTATGGCTGTGCGTTCCTCAACAAAGAACAGCTAAAAGCGCATATGCACATGCTTGAGGAGGCCGCGAAACGCGATCACCGTAAGCTCGGCCGCGAAATGGATTTGTTCCATATGCAAGAAGAAGCCCCCGGTCAGATTTTCTGGCACCCAAATGGATGGCGCATCTACACCGAATTGCAGGACTACATGCGTCGCAAGCAATACGCGGGCGGTTATGTAGAAGTGAACACGCCCCAAGTTGTGGATCGCAAGCTATGGGAACAGTCGGGTCATTGGGAAAAGTATCAGGAAAACATGTTTATCGTTGAAGTCGACGAAGAGCATGCGCGCGAGAAAGCAGTGAATGCCCTCAAGCCGATGAACTGCCCATGTCACGTTCAGATCTTTAACCAAGGACTGAAATCCTACCGCGACCTGCCTTTGCGCATGGCCGAGTTTGGATCGTGTAACCGCTATGAACCTTCAGGTGCGTTGCACGGTATCATGCGTGTGCGTGGGTTTACGCAGGACGACGGTCACATCTTCTGCCGCGAAGATCAGATCGAAGAAGAAACAGCGATCTATATCGACTTCTTGACCTCGATCTACAAGGACCTCGGATTTGAAAAATTCCGTGTTAAGTTCTCAGATCGCCCAGAAACACGTTCAGGCTCTGATGAAGTTTGGGACAAAGCAGAGGACGCATTGTTAAAAGCAACGCGTGTCGCGGGGATCGAACCTGAAATGAACCCCGGTGAGGGTGCCTTCTACGGCCCCAAGCTGGAATTTGTTCTGACAGACGCGATTGGACGTGATTGGCAGTGCGGTACACATCAAGTGGACTTTGTCCTGCCTGAACGTCTGGATGCCAGCTACGTGGGTGCGGACGGCGACAAGCATCGCCCTGTGATGCTGCACCGTGCAACACTGGGATCGTTCGAGCGCTTTATCGGTATCTTAATAGAATCCCACGCAGGCAAACTGCCATTCTGGTTGGCCCCGCGTCAGGTTGTTGTTGCCTCGATCATTTCGGATGCGGACGACTATGTGCATGAAGTAGTGGACGCGCTGCGTGCCAAGGGCATCCGTGCAGAAGCCGATATTCGCAATGAAAAAATCAACTACAAAGTGCGCGAGCATTCCGTGGGCAAGGTTCCTGTGATCCTAGCAGTGGGTGCGCGCGAAGTAGAAGAGCGCACGTTGACCATTCGCCGCCTTGGAGAAAAGCAAACAAAGGTCGAAACTTTGGATTCGACTGTTACAGCCTTAGAAATCGAGGCCACAGCGCCCGACAAACTGTAACACTTCAGCGTATTTGACAGACAAAAACTGCAACATGGCCCGCCTCAACAGGCGGGCCTTTCCTGTTTTATATGGATTTTTTGTCGCAGGGGGCTTCACGCAAAATAGTTTCACGCTGGCGGATCTGTGACACACGGATGCGTGAGTGGATTAAAGAACCCTCCAAAGGTTACCTTAGTTTCAGTCGCCAAACACGGTGAACTGCTCAAGACTTAAACCAAACCCAACTAAGAAAAAACTCATGTCCAACACTCTTAAAACAATCGCCGTTGCAGGCGCACTTGCAGCTTCTTTCACTGCCGTTTCCATGACTGCAGCAAGCGCAGCAGGCAAAGAAAAGTGCTTCGGCGTTTCCCTTGCAGGCAAGATCGATTGCGCAGCCGGTGCAGGCACATCTAAGGTTGACTACCAGGGCAACGCTTGGACACTTGTAGACGCAGGCACATGCGAAACTAAGGAGCTTCCAGGCGATCGCATGGGTTCTTTGGAAAAGCTTGACCGCGACATGGCAGGCTAAGCCAAAATTATGGTAGGGTGCTTGATACCACGCACCCTACATCTTTGAAGGACAGTTCCCATGTTTGATGCCACGTCCTGCTCTGAACTCCCTAATGCGCCCGGCGTCGGATACAAATCCCAGCATTTCACCAAAATCATTGAGGCCCCAGCGCCCGTTGAATAGCTTGAAATTCATGCAGAAAACTACATGGGCCAAGGCGGTCGCCCGCTTGCCCAATTGCGCCACTTATCAGAGCGCTTCCCAATTTCCGTTCATGGTGTTGGCCTTAGCATCGGTGGTGAAGGCCCGCTTGACGCGGATCATCTCGCACGGCTCAAGATCCTTTGCGACTGGCTAAACCCTGCCAGCTTTTCCGAGCACCTCGCGTAGTCCACACGTGAGGATGCGTTTCTGAACGACTTGCTGCCTCTGCCCTATAACGGCGCAACGCTGTCGTGTGTCGCCGATCACATTGATCAAGTGCAAGAGGTCTTGGGTCGAAAGATGCTACTCGAAAACCCCTCCAGCTATCTCGCGTTTTCTGAGAGCACGATGTCAGAGACAGATTTCTTGCGTGAGATCACGCAACGCACTGGCTGTGGATTGCTGTTGGATGTGAACAACGTCTTCGTATCCGCGACCAATCTGAAAATGGATGCGCGCGGCTATATCGATGCCTTCCCACTGGATCAGGTCGGTGAACTCCACCTCGGTGGGCACGATGAAGAAACGGACGATCACGGCGCGCCTTTATTGATCGATAGCCACGGCGCAGAAGTTGCAGACCCTGTTTGGGCGTTGCTTGAT
>NZ_JABBAM010000082.1:0-9669 GCF_018607965.1 Planktotalea sp. | reverse complement strand
CTTGATATTTGGCACTTTAACATGACGCCAGATGCACCCCAACCAAGCGCGGGCGCACAGGATGTCTTGATCACGCGTCAAGAATTTGATCCCCACATGTACGCATTGCCTGCAGGCAGCGCTGTTTTAATTGAGGACCTACAAAACCAGACGTCTCTCGGTACGGCATTGGAAAGCGTCGAAGCCAATTATCCCGACTTCGATTTCTCCGCCCTACTTGGCTTGCTCATCCAAAACGGCGCGCTGACTGCGCTTGTCCCATAACTCACAAAAACGCTTACAAGGAATATCAAATGCGCCGTCTCATTGCCCTTCAAGATCGTCTTATCGCCCCCCTTGGCTCGGGTGATGCAGCCCTTCCGTTTGCTGCGCGCTTTGCGTTTGCCGCATCCTTGGCAATGTATTTTTTCAACTCTGGCCTTACAAAAATTGGCGATGGGCTTACCGGAATTTTCCAAACGTCCCTCGGTGCATACGCACAAATTTTCCCGCGCGCGATGGAGACCGCAGGATATGATGTCAAACAATTGGGCTTATTTCATTGGGCTGTCGTGACGGCAGGAACCTGGGCAGAATTCATCCTCCCTGCCCTGATTATTATTGGCTTGTTTGCACGCTTCGCATCCATTGGGATGATCGGTTTCATCGTTGTGCAAAGCCTGACTGATCTCTTTGGTCATGGTGCGTGGGAAGACACCGCTGTTCTAGGCGCATGGTTTGATCGCATGCCAGATGGCGTCATTCTTGATCAACGCATGTTCTGGGTGCTAACCCTAGCAATCATTGTGTTCAAAGGCGCGGGCTGGTTGTCGCTTGACCGCTTCCTTAACCGCTCAGACGTCTAGCGCTGTCTGCACCTCTTGCGTCCACCCCAGATAAAGTGTCCCGTTGGCCTCAATCAGTGGGCGCTTCATCAGGGCTGGATGCTGCGCCAAAAGCTCTAACGCGGGGCGTGCGCGTTCTTCTTCGCTTAAACCACGCCACGTTGTTGAGCGTCTATTCACCAAAGCCGGTCCAAATTTCGTAGATGCAGCCTGCATCGTTACAAGGGGAACGCCTTGAGCCCGCACATCAATTAACTCTGCAGAGGGCAAGAGTTTCAACGCCTTACGGCATGTGTCGCAGTTCTTGAGACCGTACAGTTTCATGGTGTCCTCCGCTTATGTTTCCAACAAGTCGCTCCATTATGACGAAAATGTCAACTTGCTCAGTCAGGAATTTTCTTGATTTTTTAAACAGCGCGCTAAGCTGTGAATAATTAGAATAAGTCAGGAGTTAACGACATGCCAAATGGTACCGTCAAATGGTTCAACACAACAAAAGGGTTCGGTTTCATTGAACCCGAAGACGGGGGCAACGATATCTTTGTACATATCTCTGCCGTAGAACGCTCTGGCCTGACGGGCCTAGCCGACGATCAAAAGGTGTCTTTCGAAATGGAAGATGGCCGTGATGGTCGTCAAATGGCAGCGAATATCGCTCTGCTCTAGAAACGAGAAAGCCCAGCGGAACCGCTGGGCTTTCTCATTATTCGTTATGTTTAACGCTTAGTGCGAGTGCGTTTGCGTATGCGAATGACTTTTCACATGTGAGTGGGTCTTTGTGTGCGAATGTTTCATCGGCGTATAACCGCGCGCAGCTGTACCACAACAAATGACGCCACCAAGAACGACGGGCTGAAGCCCAGCGGGGCAATAGTTTGGCCCGTGATACGCCGCAGGCGCGACGCTATTTGGGTTATGCGTGCAATCACCCATATACATATCACCCCAGGCGGAAGCCTGTGATGTGGTTAGGTTAGTCGCGCTAGCCGCGAATGCGAAAACTTTTTTTAACATGGAACTGCCTCACTTTTTGATCTGCTCAAGTCTTTTTATATTTATGATTTATGCCTAAAATGAGACGAGATTATGTCAATTTCGGCAGAACCGTGCGGTCGATTTGTACGAATCAAAACCATCTAAGTGTGGTGATTTTGCACAATTTCCATCGAATGGATGGCCTAAACGGCGCGCAAATATTCGTGAACGATACATTTGGGTTCAACGTCTTGCAGCATGGTTTCGCCTAAGATGTTCCAGTCTGCGGTATCAAATTCGGGGAAAAACGTGTCTGCACCGTCCACCTCAAGGTCGACTTCGGTGATCAATAAGCGATCTGCAATTTCTATCATTTCGCGGTAAATTCCTGCACCACCGATCCCGTAAACGCGGCGATATCCACTTGCATAGGCCAAGTCCACAGCCTCAGAAACGCTCTTGCAAACATGCTCTGCTGCGCATCCTTGCGAGGATACAACGATGTTCAAACGGTCCTTCAAGGGCTTGAACGGCAAGCTGTCCCACGTATTGCGCCCCATGATGATCGCACCGCCCAGTGTTTCGCGTTTGAAGAATTTCAAGTCCTCTGGCGCGTACCACGGGATGTCGTTGCCTTTGCCGATGGCCCCGTTTTTGTCGCGCCCGACTACCAGTGAAATCATCGTCTACACCGCCACGGGGGCTTTGATACCCGGGTAGGGATCATAATCGATGAATTCGAAATCGTCGAATGTGAAGTCAAACAACGACGCCACGTCGCGTTTGATCCGCAACTGCGGCAGCGCTTTTGGCGTGCGTGCCAGTTGGGTCTCAACCTGGTCCATGTGGTTGGAATAAATATGCGCGTCGCCAAAGGAATGCACAAAATCGCCCGGCTCATAGCCCGTCACATGCGCCAACATGTGCAACAATAGCGCATAAGACGCGATGTTGAACGGCACGCCTAAGAACATATCAGCCGAACGCTGATAAAGCTGTAGATGCAGCTTGCCCCCGCTGATACGCACTTGCCAAAGCGTGTGACACGGCGGCAGCGCCATGTCGGGCACCTCTGCGGGGTTCCATGCAGACACGATCAAACGACGACTGTCTGGCGTGTTCTTGATTGCTTCAATCAGATCAACGATCTGGTCCACATGGCCCATTTCATTGTTAGCGGGGAAACGCCGCCATTGTTGCCCGTACACGGGTCCAAGATCGCCATTCTCATCGGCCCATTCATTCCAAATCGACACACCATTGTCCTTGAGGTATTTGATGTTGGTATCGCCTGCGATGAACCAAAGTAGCTCATGGATGATCGACTTTAGATGCAGCTTCTTGGTCGTCACCAGAGGGAAACCATCCGCCATTTTGAACCGCATTTGCATGCCAAAATGAGAAAACGTGCCCGTGCCTGTGCGATCCGTGGATTCCACACCGTGCTCTAAAACGTCACGCAAGGCTTGATGATATTGCTTCAACGAAACTCTCCCCAGAATTCGGACTGCTTTAACAAGGGTCGTACTTAGACTGCAAGCGTCGCGTCAACCGCCCTGCCCCAGCGCGCGTACCGCGTTTTGCGGGTTTCTTCGTCCATCGTTGGTTCAAACTTGCGCTCCAACGCCCACGTCGCGGCGAATTCTTCCATCGCAGGATAGATACCTGCGCGTTGACCCGCGAGCCACGCAGCCCCCAGCGCTGTCGTCTCTAACACGTCCGGTCGATCAACAGGCGCTCCTAGTATGTCGGACAGGAATTGCATCGCCCAATCAGACGCGCTCATCCCACCATCCACACGCAATGCGATTTCTTCGGCACCCAGCCAATCCGCATGCATCGCCTCAAGCAGATCACGGGTTTGAAACCCCACGCTCTCAAGCGCGGCTTTCGCCATTTCAGCGGGGCCGGAATTGCGGGTCAGGCCGTAAATAGCTCCGCGACACTCTGCGTTCCAATAGGGTGCACCAAGGCCCGTGAAGGCAGGCACAAGAACTACGTCTTGGGATGGATCGGCATTATCGGCCAACGACTGGGTTTCTTTGGCGTCGCGAATAATCTTCAACCCATCACGCAGCCATTGCACAACCGCCCCCGCAATAAAGATCGAGCCCTCAATCGCATAGGTCGGCTTGCCATCAAGTTGATACGCTATCGTCGTCAACAGGCGGTTCTTTGAAATCACAGGATCGTCGCCCGTATTGAGCAGCGCAAAACATCCCGTGCCATACGTGGATTTTAACATCCCCGGCTTGAAACATGCCTGGCCCACGGTCGCGGCCTGTTGATCGCCTGCAACACCAAGAATTGGGATTTCACGTCCGAATAAATCCGCGCGGGTCATGCCAAAATCAGCCGCGCAATCTTTGACCTCTGGCAACAGCGACATCGGGATATCTAACAGATCACACATGGTTTTGGACCAGCGGCCTTTACGAATATCATAGAGCATTGTGCGCGCGGCGTTCGTGGCGTCGGTCACATGGGATTTGCCGCCCGTAAGATTCCAGATAACCCAACTATCAACAGTCCCAAAGGCAAGTTCACCCGCCTCAGCCCGAGCGCGCGCGCCCTCAACATTGTCGAGCAGCCAATTTAGTTTTGTTGAACTGAAATAAGGATCAAGCAATAAACCTGTGCGCTGCGTGACCATCTCTTCATGGCCATCTGCTTTTAACTGCTGACACAACTCAGACGTACGACGGTCCTGCCAAACAATCGCGCGATGCAGCGCTTTGCCCGTCGCCCGATCCCATAAAACAGTGGTTTCACGTTGATTGGTAATCCCGATTGCGGCGATATCCGTCGCGCTGATCCCCGCCTTCTCAATCGCGCCGCGACATGTGGAGGCAGTTGTTGACCACAACTCGCTCGCCTCGTGCTCAACCCAGCCCGATTTCGGAAAATGTTGTTCAAATTCCTCCTGCTGTGACGCCACAGGGGCCATATCTGGCCCAAACAAGATCGCGCGCGTGGACGTTGTGCCTTGGTCGATTGCGAGGATGTGTTTCATGGATCATTCCGTATATTTGGGCGAAAGTTACACGAGGGATGGCAGCCAGAGCACGATCCCCGGAAAGGCGACGAGCAGCGCAATTGTGACACCGTCTGCGATGAAGAAGGGGGTGACGCCTTTGAATACATCTTGCACGGTCAGGTCATCACGCACACCCGCGACCACGAAACAGTTCAGGCCGATGGGGGGCGTGATCAAACAGAACTCCGCCATTTTCACCACCAAAATACCAAACCAAATCGCGCACATGGGGCCAGACATGCCAAACGCACTATCCGCAGCACTGACCAATTCTCCACCGTTTAACGCCATCACGGCGGGGTAAACGACAGGCAGGGTTAGCAAGAGCATGCCAATCGCATCCATGAACATGCCGAGCACCGCATAGGCCAACAGGATGCAGATCAGGATCGTCAAAGGCTCCATTTCAAGTGCGGTGATCCAATCGGAAAACGCATCAGGCAATTTTGCAAAACCAAGGAAACGCACATAAATCAAAACGCCCCAAATGATGGTGAAAATCATCACGGTTAGCTTGGCGGTTTCAAGCAGTGCTTCTTTTAGCTTTGCCCAGCGCATTCCACGATAGAGCGCCATACAGAAGATGATGAACGCACCGATTGCACCGCCCTCAGTCGCCGTGCCCCACGCATCGCCGAACGGGTTATAGACAAAGAAAATGATGATCACGACAACTGCGACGATGGGCAATGCAGGTGGAAGGGATTCAAAGCGCTCACGCCATGTGAAGCCTCCAACAGGTGGGCCAATGTTCTTGAAACCCAGCGCAAGGCCAATGATCAGAATCGCATAAACGATGGCTGAGAACACGCCCGGAATGAAGCCCGCGAGGAGGAGTTTCCCTACGTCTTGTTCAACGATAATCGCGTAGATCACGAGGATGGCTGAAGGGGGAATGAGGGACGCAAGTGTGCCACCTGCCGCAACGACGCCAGCCGCAAAGGCTTTGTTATAGCCGACCTTTAGCATTTCAGGGATTGCAATACGTGCAAAGACGGCAGCGGTCGCAACGGATGCGCCAGAAACGGCGGCAAAGCCCGCGGTCGCGAAGACAGTTGCCACAGCCAGACCACCCGGAACCCACGCAATCCAGCGTTTAGCAGCCTCGAACAGGGCAACCGTAAGCTTGGCGTGATACGCGAGATAGCCGATCAGAATGAAGACCGGGATTAAGCTAAGCACCTGCGCGGATACTTTGGAATGTGGCGTCAGGCCAGCAATCTTGACGCTGATCTGCACAGCCTTCCAGAAACGCTCAGGATCATAGTCAAACCCGTTCCAACGTAACCAAACAAGTCCAACAAATCCTGCAAGTCCCGCTGCAAAGGCCACGCGCATTCCCAGCAGCACAAATACCAACATACCACCACTGACCCAAAGGCCGATTTCGATCGGTTCCATCAGTCAGATCCCTCCAAGGATTGCGCTTCGATCATCGCTTGTTCCGCAACGGTTAAGGTGAGCGGGACGGCGACAGGGTTTTCAAGGCCCAGTACAAGCGCGCGCCCGTAGCCAACAGCCTGCAAAACAAGCCTGAGGACCAACACGCCAAATGCGATCGGCACGACCAGCTTGGACGGCCAAATCGGTATGCTGACGTCTATTGAACTATCACGACTACAAAACGGCCGTGCGCAATCGAAAGAGCGATCAAAATGATCCCATGCGCCCCACGTAAGCGCGACCATAAGAAGAAGAATGAGCAAGACAGAGATCAATTCGAACAACCAAAGCAAGCGACCCTTTAGAACAGAAACAAGCATATCCATGCGAATATGCGTGCCATCGCGCTGCACGTAGGACACGCCCATAATGGCGATCACGGGCATGGCGGCTTCGATATAATCAACATAACCCATCATCGGAGCGGCAAAAAATTTGCGACCCGTCACGGAATAAACGGCAAGGAACATCAACGAGAAAATCGCAAGTCCACTCAAGAGTGCGCAAAAGCGTTCAATCGGCAAAAGCGCGCGATCTAACCTGCTCAGAAGACTGGAGTCTTCGAGTACTGCGCCTGAACCTGACATGAGCGGTCTCCTGAAATGTGAAAAAGTAAGGTGCGTGAGCGAACACGCACCTTACAGAAAGTTGGAGCACTTAAGGTGCGTGGTTTCCCACGCACCCCCCGTCAATCCTTACATTTTTGCGTCAGCCAAAGCTTTCACAACAAGATCGTACAGTTCTTGACCTGGAAGGCCCTGTGCTTCCATGTCCATGATCCACGCATCACGAATTGGGTCCGCCGCCTTGGCACGGAACTCTGCAATCACGTCTGCAGAAATTTCGACCTTCTCAACGTTCTTCTCAGCCAAAACTGAGTCCCAACGCTGCAACAAATCACCGTAGTTCGCGAGATAGTGATCCAACGCTTCTGGAACTGAACTATCAAGGGCTGCGCGCTCTTCGTCGCTTAGGGACTCGTATGCGTCGATGTTCACAACAACTGGGCAGTTCACAGTGCCCGGGTTCAGGTTCGCAGTCCACCAATCAGCTTGATTGATCGTGCCAAAGCTAAGGTGTGCGTGCTGCGCGAATGCAACCGTATCCACCACTCCGCCTTCCATCGCTTGGTAGGCTTCTGTCGCTGTCACGGATGTCGGAACTGCGCCAACCGCTTCAAATGCTTTGCCCAATCCACCGGTTGCACGAACGCGCATACCTTCAAAATCGGCAAGTGATTTGCGCGCGTCGCCTGTGCCAACAAGGTTGTACTGTGGCATTGGGGACGTCATCAAAAGCTTTGCATTCCACTGCGCCATTTCTTCGGTCGCTGCTGGGTGCGCATAAACTGCTTTGGAAACCGCAACTTCCTGTGCAAGGTTTTCAACGCCCAAGAATGGCAATTCCAGAACAGTGATCACACGGTTCTTGTCGCGGTGATAGCCAGCACAGAACTGCGCCATTTCAAATGCCCCGATGGAGATACCGTCAAGGTTCTCACGGTTCTTGCTTAGACCGCCGTAAGAGACGTTGATTGTGAAGTCGCCATTTGTCTTTGCAGACACCAGCTCTGCTAATTTCTCAACATGCTCTGTAAAGGCGCGGCGCTTGCCCCAAACCGAAACATTCCACTCTGTCGCAGCGGCTTCGCCTGCGAGGGACGCGATAAAGGCTGCGCCAACAATTTTTGCTGTCATATTTTTCATTATAGTCTCCCAGTTGTCACTGTGTGAACCTTAGCGCGCACACGCATCGGCGCAACGTAAAACTTACATTTGATGCTTGGCTCTTTTGGATTTTACAATTTAATCAAGCCTGCTTAGGGTCATGCTACATTGGCTCTGGGAGGACCGAATTTTGAAGACTCAAGTTGCTATTATCGGTGGTGGCCCATCGGGTCTGTTATTGGCAAGACTTCTAGAACGTCGCGGCATTCAAAGCATTGTTCTAGAACGCAAAACCAAAGATTACGTGCTCAGCCGCGTGCGCGCCGGTGTCCTTGAACGCGGGTTCGTGTCGCTTATGAAAGAAGCTGGCGTTTCTGAGCGGCTTGAGGCCGAGGGCTATCCGCACGGAGGCGTTAACATTTCTTTCAACGACGATATGTTTCGCGTCGACATCGCAGCGCTTACAGGCCACAGCGTCACAGTTTACGGCCAAACCGAAGTCACCCGTGATCTTTATGAAGCGCGAGAAAAATCAGGCGGCATAATAGAATTCAACGTTGAAGATGTAGTGATCAACGACGCCAAAAGCGATACGCCTTACTTAACTTATTCGATCGCCGGCCAAGCCCGTCGCATTGACTGTGATTTTGTAGCTGGCTGCGACGGCTTTCACGGCGTCAGCCGTCAAACGATCCCAGAAGATGTGCGTACAGAGTACGAGAAAGTGTACCCATTTGGATGGCTTGGGATCTTGTCCGAGACCCCACCCGTGAACCATGAACTGATTTATGCCAGTTCTGACCAAGGCTTTGCACTGGCCTCTATGCGCAACGAAAACCTGTGCCGTTACTACATTCAGTGCTCTTTGGACGATAAACCCGAAGATTGGAGCGATGATGCATTCTGGGCAGAATTCAAACGCCGCATTCCCGCAAGTGCTGCAGAGACTTTAATTACGGGCCCATCCATAGAAAAATCCATCGCGCGCCTGCGGTCTTTTGTGACCGAACCCATGCGTTGGGGCAATCTTTTCCTATGTGGGGACGCCGCCCATATCGTTCCGCCCACGGGCGCAAAAGGTCTCAACACAGCCGCGTCTGACATTCACTATCTCTACAACGGTCTGCGCGAATATTATGAGAATGGCAGTAGCACGGGAATTGATGCGTACTCCGAAAAAGCCCTCGCACGCGTTTGGAAAACGGAACGCTTTAGCTGGTGGTTTTCTTCGCTTATGCATCGGTTCCCCGATCAGACCGAGTTTGACCTGAAAATGCAGGCTGCTGAAATCGCTTTTTTGAAAAGCAATGAATCTGCGCAACGCGCTATGGCTGAAAATTATGTGGGTCTGCCCTATTAAGGAAACACGATGAACACACGATTTGACGATGGCGTGCGCACGAGACGCTCTGTTTTAGGGGATGATCATGTGGATCGCGCTGAAGCCAATAAAAGCACGTTTGACCAACCGTTCCAGAGCATGATCACCGAAGGGGCATGGGGCACATTGTGGTCTGATGACACGATCCCCAAGCGCGAACGTTCTATGTTGACGCTTGCCTTACTGGCCGCGGCGGGCAATTTCGAAGAAATTCCTATGCACATCCGCGCAACCGCCAACACAGGGGCCAAACCCGAGAACGTTTTGCAAGCGTTCATGCATGTTGCGGTCTACGCAGGGGTTCCAAAAGCAAATCATGCGATTAAGCTTGCCAAAGCAACC
>NZ_JABBAM010000142.1 GCF_018607965.1 Planktotalea sp. | reverse complement strand
ACTAATTATTCGCCAAATTGATGCAGCGTTAGCCAATGCGCGACGAGGGCAGGTGTTTCGACACCTTCTATTTCAATCGTTAGTTTGTGTGTTTGTAGGATAGCTTGGTCGCCTTTGGGCACGAGGTGAAGCAATTCGAACATGCCTCTGACTCGACTGCCTGCGCGTACGGGCGCAAGAAATCTGATCTTGTCAAAACCGTAGTTAACGCTTGCAGTTTGGCCCTCAAATTCTTTGATCACCCCGTAAGAAAATGCACTGGCCAGAGATAGGGTTAAAAACCCGTGTGCGATGGTGCCCCCGAACGGTGTTTCAGCTTTTGCACGTTTAGCATCAAGGTGGATAAACTGATGGTCCTCAGTGATGTCGGCAAAGGCGTCAATGCGAGGTTGATCTACGGTAAGCCATTTGGATGGTTTTAGCGGGGTTCCGATCTGGGTGGTGCGGCTTTGGCAAATTTGATCTACATGTGTCATGTCTATGAAAGTAGCGGTTAACTTGACAGGCGCAAGCGCAGTGAGCCAAGTGCATGCACCTTTAGGAGAGAACCATGTCTGACTTTTTGTTTCCTGTAACGCCCGTCACGTCAATCGAAGTTGATGGTGAAACTGCCGCATTCCCGATTAATCGGATTTTCTGTGTTGGACGTAATTATGCGGCGCATGCGGTGGAAATGGGCGGTGTGCCGAACTACGAGGCACCGTTCTATTTTACTAAGTCGCCCAAACATGCGGTGCGCAGTGGTGCGACGATCCCCTATCCTTTGGGAACAGAAAACTATCATCACGAAATGGAATTCAGCATTTTGATCGGCGCACCCGCATTTCGTGTGTCTGAGGAGGATGCTTTGGATGCGGTCTATGGTTACTGCGCGTCTTTAGATATGACACGCCGCGATTTGCAGGCAAATTCAAAAGCGAACCGCCAGCCGTGGGATACTGCGAAAGATCTTGAAGACGGTGGTGTGTTTGCTAAGGCGACGAAGGTCGCTGATTTTGGTGAGGTTGGCACTCAACGCATCGCGCTTAGCGTGAATGGCGAAATGCGCCAAGATGCGACTTTGGCTGAATTGATCCACTCTGTTCCTGCGATCATTCATGATTTGTCCAAGTTCTACCATCTAAACGCGGGCGATGTGATCATGACGGGTACACCGGCGGGCGTTGCTGCTGTGGTTGCGGGTGATGTGATTCATGGTGAAATCGCAGGACTTGCGCCAGTTGAGTTGACACTGACAGCTGCTGAGTAACACGCTTAGTACAAAACAAGTTACAAATGAAACGATATTGACTTTAAGGCGTGCCCCCCCCACAAACCTAACAAATGTTTAGGGAGGGCACGCCCCATGTTGGACGATCGTTACAAACTGGCTTTCGAAGCCTACCCATATGAACGCAATTCAGATCAGGACGCTGACACGCCTGTGCGCCATCCCGTTGTCATCATGGGAGGTGGCCCTGTTGGTGTTGCAACCGCACTTGATCTGGGTCGGCAAGGCATTCGCGCAATTGTGCTGGATGACCATGAAGGCGTTGGCATGGGCAGCCGCGCGATTTGTTTTGCGAAACGTTCTTTGGAGATTGCGGATCGCTATGGATGTGGTGATCCGATGCTCGACAAGGGTGTTGTGTGGAACGTGGGCAAAGTCTTTTATGAAGACCGCAAAGTGTTCGAATTCAACTTGCTGCCCGAAGACGGTCACAAGTTCCCCGCGTTTCTAAACATGCAGCAACCCTATTTCGAACAGTTCATGATCGAGCGCGCGCGTGAATTGCAGGCTGAGGGCATGCCAATTGAATTGCGCGGTAAGAACCGTGTCGATGGGGTTGTCGTCAAAGACGATCATGTCGTTCTCACAGTCATGACACCGGAAGGTCCTTACACGATTGAAGTCGATTGGTTGATCGGGGCGGACGGTGCGAATTCGCCCCTGCGCGGAATGATGGGTCTGGAATTTGAGGGCCGTGTGTTTGAGGATAATTTCCTAATCGCCGACATCAAAATGAAGGGCGACAAAAGTTTCCCAACAGAACGTTGGTTCTGGTTCGAACCGCCTTTCAAATCGGGGTCCTCGACGCTGCTGCACAAACAGCCTGATGACGTATGGCGCATTGATTTCCAATTGGGCTGGGAAATTGATCGCAAAGAAGAGCTGAAAGAAGAAAACATTCGCGTGCGCCTTGATGCGATGCTGGGGCCAGAGATTGAATATGAAATGGTTTGGTCTTCGATCTACACGTTCCAGTGCAAACGCATGGACCGCTTCCGTGAAGGCCGTGTCATTTTTGCGGGCGACGCAGCACATCAGGTATCGCCATTCGGTGCGCGCGGTGCAAATTCGGGCATGCAAGACGTGGACAATCTGGGCTGGAAGTTGGGTTTAGTAGTGCAGGGTAAATCACCTGAAAGTCTACTGGATAGCTACGACAGTGAGCGTGTGTTTGGGGCTGAAGAGAACATCATGAACTCTACCCGCTCAACTGATTTCATCACGCCAAAATCTGAGATCAGCAAGATCTTCCGCAATGCTGTTTTGAACCTCTCTGAGAAACACGCCTTTGCACGACCCCTGGTCAATTCTGGGCGTCTGTCGGTGCCGTGTGTGTATGATGGTGGCGTTCTGAATTCGAGCGATGATCTGCACGGTGGTCCTGATCGCACGCGCCCTGGTGCGCCCTGTCCGGATGCGCCTGTTGGTTCTGGGTTCTTGATGGCGAAACTGGGCGATGATTTTGTGGTCCTGGCGATTAATGCTGACGTGCCTGGGATGCTGGAAGAGGCGGGGATCACAGCGCGTGTTGTTTCAATCTCGACCGAGGATGATTCAAATGGTGCGCTTGCAGATCGCTATCTCGGGGATGCTAAGTCTGCCGTTTATTTGATCCGACCTGACCAACATGTGGCGACGCGTATGGGTGCATATGATGGTATGAAACTGCGCAGCGCTTTGAGACGTGCAACGGGGCAGGAGGTCTAGAATATGAGCGATTTAAACTTGAACCAGAACATCGACAAGCCTGATGATTTTTACGCGGATCTGTTGTCCGCGCATGAAGGGCTGAGCAAGGCAGAAAGCGATGCTTTCAATGCGCGTTTGATCCTTGTTTTGGCGAACCACATCGGGGATCGCGAAGTGATAAAAGACGCATTAGAGGCCGCAAAAATATGATGGTTCTCTATTCCTACTGGCGCTCAACAACCTCTTACCGTGTGCGCGTCGCGTTGAATCTGAAAGGGCTTGTGTACGAAACACGCGCGGTTGATTTGGTTGCCGGCGCGCAACGTTCTGAGAATTATGCGGCGCTCAATCCCGGACAGGGGGTTCCGACTCTGGTACTGGAGGATGGCAGCGTTTTGACACAATCGATGGCGATCCTTGATTATCTTGATGCACTTGTCCCTACGCCGGCCTTGTTGCCTGCTGATCCGTTGGATCGTGCGCACGCGCTGGCGGCTGCGCATACGATTGCGATGGATATTCATCCTGTGATCAATCTTAAAATTGTGGGGCGTTTGAAGGGTGAACACGGGGCAAGCCAAGACGACGGTGTCGCGTGGATGAAGCATTGGATGACCGAAGGATTCAGAGCCTATCAAGCGCTTTTGACACTGGAAACGTCTAAATTCAGCTTTGGTGAAACGCCGCTTTTGTGTGACATTTGCCTTGTCGCGCAGTTATACAATGCGTATCGCTGGGGTGTTGACATGAGCCAATTTGGGCGTCTTTTAGAGATTGAAAAAGAAGCGATGAAACTGGATGCGTTTCAACAAGCAAGGCCGGACGCACAGCCAGATGCGGGGTAAAATCTGATGGGATTGTTGCGCCAAGTTGGGAGCGACCCGTTCGTTGCAGACGCGTTTTCGGATGCTTCGTTTCTAAAACAGATGCTCATTTTTGAACGGGATTAGACGGAAGCCTTGATCGCGTCTGGAGTAGTTGATGGGCAAGTGGCGCTGGCGGCG
>NZ_JABBAM010000024.1:22095-26358 GCF_018607965.1 Planktotalea sp. | reverse complement strand
CGACCCTACCGAAAGAACCAAACCTATGACCCTCAAACTTCATTGCTTCGGCGAAAGCGGCAACGCCTACAAAGCCGCACTAACGCTAGAACTGTCTGGCCTCCCTTGGGAGGCAATTTACGTAGACTTTTTTGGCGGCGAAACCCGCACGCCTGAGTACAAAGCGAACATCAACGAAATGGGCGAAGCACCCGTTTTGATCGACACCGATCACGACTACAAAATCACCCAATCCGGCGCGATCCAAGATTATGTTGTCCACCTCAGCGGTAAACTGACAGGCGCGACGCCAGAAGAACGCCGCGAAGTCCTGCGTTGGGTGCTGTGGGACAATCACAAACTGTCCTCCATTGCTGGCATGACGCGCTTCCTGATGAATTTTCTGCCAGAGGATAAGCGCCCCAAAGAGGTCATTACCTTCAACCAAGGCCGCCTCAAAGCCGCATATCAAACTTTGAACGATCATCTCGCAGATCGTGACTGGATCGTCGGCACCACAATCACCACCGCTGATATTTCCTGCTGTGGCTACCTGTTCTATCCAGAACCCTACGGTTTCGACCGCGCAGACTGGCCCCACCTTGATGCTTGGCTTACTCGGATCGAACAGACACCAGGCTGGAAACACCCCTATGATTTGATGCCCGGCAGCCCCACTGACCGCGCTTAAACGCGTGTGGGCTTGGCTAAAAACGCTCTTTTTTGGCGGTCATTTTGGGCAAAAACACCAGATTACAAAGCACCTTACCATTTGGAACGTCAATGATACGCACAACGTAGCTCTACGCATAAAAAGTGGATGCAATCATGCCTTCATCAAATTAAACCGAACAGAACTCAAACAGCTGCGCGACGCGGCTGACACAATACTTGCTCAAGAACAGGAGCCTATAATATGACCGAAGCTTATATTTACGACGCGCTACGCACACCGCGTGGCAAAGGACGCAAAGATGGCTCACTCCACGAAGTCACGTCGCTGCGCCTGTCTGCGCAAACACTCAACGCGGTTAAAGAGCGTAACAACCTAAACGGCCACGCCGTTGAGGACGTGATCTGGGGCAACGTTACGCAGGTGATGGAGCAAGGTGGCTGCCTTGCGCGCTCAGCCGTTCTTGCGTCCGATCTAGACGAACGCATTCCGGGTCTCGCGATCAACCGTTTTTGTGCGTCTGGCATGGAAGCTGTGAACCTCGCCGCCAACCAAATTCGGGGCGGCGCAGGCATGGGCTATATCGCAGGCGGCGTCGAAATGATGGGCCGTGTTCCGATGGGCTCTGATGGAGCAGCCATCGCGGTTGATCCCTCCATCGCGATGAAGCAATACTTCGTGCCTCAAGGCATTTCTGCCGATATCATCGCGACAGAGTATGGATTTACACGTGAAGAAGCCGATGCACTTGCAGTTGAATCCCAGCGCCGCGCCAAGGTTGCTTGGGATGATGGTCGTTTTGCCAATTCCGTGATCGGCATCAAAGACCAAAACGGTATCCCGATCCTTGATAACGACGAATACATGCGCCCACAAACAGACATGCAAAGCCTCGGTTCGCTAAATCCTGCGTTCCAAGCGATGGGCGAAGTCATGCCCGGTTTCGACAAGGTCGCACTGATGAAATACCCACATCTTGAGCGGATCAACCACATCCACCACGCAGGCAATTCATCCGGTATCGTGGATGGCGCAGCAGCGGTTTTGATCGGCAACAAAGAATTTGGCGAAAAGTACGGCCTAAAGCCACGCGCGAAAATTCGTGCAACTGCCAAGATCGGCACAGATCCGACCATAATGCTGACAGGCCCTGTTCCCGTTACCGAAAAGATCCTCGCGGACAACGGCATGACCATTTCCGACATCGACCTGTTCGAAGTGAACGAAGCCTTCGCAGCTGTCGTCTTGCGCTTCATGCAAGCGTTCAATGTGGACCACGACAAGGTTAACGTGAACGGCGGATCCATCGCAATGGGTCACCCCTTGGGTGCAACAGGCGCGATGATTATCGGCACACTTCTGGACGAGCTGGAACGCACAGGCAAAGGCGTTGGCCTTGCCACGCTTTGCATCGCGTCTGGCATGGGTGCCGCAACAATTATCGAACGCGTGTGAGGAGAACTGACATGACCGATTTTACAATGATCAAAGACGGCGACGCCATCGCAACAATCACATGGGATGCCATTGGCAAATCAATGAACGTGATGAGCGAACAAGGCTTTATCGACCTAGAAGCACATATCGACGACGCGCTGGATGACGAGGCCGTGAAAGGCATCATCATCACCTCTGGCAAAGAGGGCACGTTTGCGGGCGGTATGGATTTAAATGTTCTTGCCAAAATGAAGGCCGATGCGGGTGCCGAACCTGCGGTAGGTCTTTTCGCAGGCATCATGCAAATCCACGCCCTATTGCGCAAAATCGAACGCGCAGGCATGGACGCTAAGACCAACAAGGGCGGCAAACCGATTGCGTCTGTTCTGCCCGGCACGGCAGTTGGCATCGGCCTAGAACTGCCACTGGCTACACATCGCATCTTTGCGGCTGATAATCCAAAGGCCAAAATTGGCCTGCCAGAAATCATGGTCGGGATCTTCCCTGGCGCAGGTGGAACAACACGTTTCGTGCGCAAGATGGGCGCGATGGCGGCGTCACCCTATCTGCTGGAAGGCAAGCTGTTGAACCCTGCCAAAGCGAAATCAGCTGGTATGATCGACGAAGTGTCTGCTGATCCAATGGCCGACGCACGCGCATGGGTTTTGTCTGCCAAAGACGCAGACCTGCTGAAACCCTGGGATGCGAAAGGCTACAAAATGCCCGGAGGCGCGCCCTACCATCCAGCGGGTTTCATGACCTTCGTTGGAGCTTCTGCAATGGTAAATGCCAAGACCCAAGGCGCATTCCCTGCGGCCAAAGCACTGCTGTCAGCCGTCTATGAGGGCGCGCTTGTTCCCTTCGACACAGCCCTCAAAGTAGAGGCCCGTTGGTTCACCAACATTCTGATGAACCCCTCTTCTTCTGCGATGATCCGCTCTTTGTTCTTGAACAAAGAAGCGCTCGACAAAGGCGCGGTTCGCCCTGTGGATGTTCCAGATCAGCGCGTCAAAAAGCTGGGCGTCTTGGGTGCGGGTATGATGGGTGCAGGCATCGCACTTGTCTCCGCACAAGCCGGTATCGACGTCGTGTTGATTGACCAATCCCAAGAAAGCGCTGACAAGGGCAAGGCCTACGCCGCGACCTACATGGACAAGGGCATCGCACGTAAAAAGGCGACACCTGAGAAGAAAGACGCGCTGTTGAACATGATCACAGCGACGACAGATCTTGATGCTCTCAAAGGCTGCGATCTGATTATCGAAGCCGTGTTCGAAGACCCAAAAGTCAAGGCAGAGATCACAGCAAAGGTCGAAGCCGTGATCCCTGAGGATTGCATCTTTGCCTCCAACACCTCGACCTTGCCAATCTCTGACCTTGCCAAAGCGTCCAAGCGTCCAGAGCAGTTCATCGGTATTCACTTCTTCTCACCCGTTGAGAAAATGCGGCTGGTGGAAATCATCAAAGGTGCCGAAACGGGCGACCGCGCGGTGGCCAAAGCGCTCGACTATGTGCGCCAAATCCGCAAGACGCCCATCGTTGTGAATGACGCGCGCTTCTTCTACGCGAACCGATGCATCATTCCCTACATCAACGAGGGTGTCCGCATGGTTGGCGAAGGTGTTGAACCCGCACTCGTGGACAATGCCGCGCGTCAGCTTGGCTTCCCTGTTGGCCCACTTCAGTTGAACGATGAAACCTCGATCGACCTTGGCGTGAAGATCGCCAAAGCCACGAAAGAGGCGCTGGGTAATGCCTATGATGCGGGTGCCGCAGACGACGTTCTGTTCTACCTCTTTGATCAGGGCCGCATGGGTCGCAAGGCAAATGCGGGTTACTATGAGTACGACGAAAAGGGTAAGCGCGTCGGGATTTGGGGCGGTCTGCGTGACAAGTTCCCAGTGTCCGACGAACAGCCGAGCCTGATTGACGTGCAGCACCGCCTGATGTTCTCTCAATGCCTAGAGGCCGTACGTGCGCTTGAAGAAGGCGTTCTGATGGACATCCGCGAAGGCGACGTCGGCGCGATCCTTGGCTGGGGCTTTGCCCCCGCAACAGGTGGTCCACTATCATGGCTCGATATGCTGGGATCAGCTTACGCAGCTGAACGGTGTGACGAGCTGGAAGCACAGTTCGGCCAGCGCTTCAAATGCCCTGACCTTTTGCGCGAAATG
>NZ_JABBAM010000024.1:0-21995 GCF_018607965.1 Planktotalea sp. | reverse complement strand
GCTGGAAGCACAGTTCGGCCAGCGCTTCAAATGCCCTGACCTTTTGCGCGAAATGACCGCCAAGAACCAAAGTTTCTACGGACGTTTTGCATCATCAGAAAACGCTACATAAGCGACACGCTAGAAACGACAAAGGGCTCGCAAACTGCGGGCCCTTTTTAGGAACGGCTCCCACCGTCAATGGAATTAAGTGCTGCATGTGCGCGGTGTTCAGGTCTTCCAAAACAACAAATGTCTCTTCAGTGTTCAGCATCTTATACGCGAGGTGGGACTCCTTTTCCGCCAACATGTCACCCGTTTTTGGGACAAAGTAGTGTAGTCCACACTGGCCATATATCACTTCAGTTTCTTCAAATTCCAAAATGATCACTTCGATAAGCCCACTCGGCTGAACCCTGTCCGCAAAACCGTAAGCTTGCATAGAGCGTGGGATCAGGACTGCAAAAAGGTCGCCGCGATAATCTTCTGCAGCATTGCTTTCAACCATAATCCCTTGCTCAGGCAGAACGCGAACATCGCGTGTATTGTCGAGGACGTTCGCTTCGATCAACACTGGCAACAATGCATCTGGGCACGTGTCGCGCCCATTCCAAAGGCAAACCCGACGCATGCCAACAATCGGGCGAAACCCATTGTCAAACGTCAAAACCATATCACCACAGCACACCGCTTCAATCGGGCGCCAGCCAAATTCAGTTGCAATTGAACCGCCTACCAAAATCCCGTTAGCTTCGCTAGAAAACGCAGCATTCGGTTCGTCGGTCGTGCTTTGTGTGATCCAGTCAAACATCGTTTTTTCCCTATCAGTGGTGTCACTACGGGGACAGCAGAGTGACGTAGCAGTGACTGAGAGAGGCTATGGTTTGCGCGGCTGTCGAAAGGCGGAAATTTAAGGCATTGTTTCAAATCTGGGTTAAATTCGAAACTCCACTCAGCATTGCATCAAGTAGCTATGATAAAGATGCATCTAAAAGCCGTAACCAAAGCGCGCAACATCCTCAGCAGACAACGCGCCCACGAACTCTGCAAGCGCATCATCATAATACCTACGGTAGTCGTTTCCGCGCTCAGAACCGTTCACATGACCCACAGCTAAATCAAAGCCGAGATGGGCTTCAAGCGGTTTCAAATCCTGCGACAGATGCTCAATTCGAACATACGCGTCACAGCGTTCAACCCCATTGGCATCCACCATATAGAAAGCAGACGGACTATTGCGAAATGCCCGTACCGTATCGGGATGGCGCAAAAACACCTCAAATTCGAATGATTTTGACAGCACGACTGCGGGGTGATCAAAGCTCTGTTCTCGGAGCCAATGATAATAGCTCACCGCGCGATCCCAAGGGTTACGCACCAGCGTAAAGCAGAACATCTCGTCCAACTCTTCCCTGTTCACAATCCCATCAATATCGGCCAAAGTCGAATGTTTCCACAACCGACCCTTAGGCGTCAAATCGTCCAAACGTTTTCTACGTTGGCGCGCCTTTGGCGTGTCCCCAATGATGATATCGTCTTTCGCCGCACGTCCCTCAAGGGCAAGGGTCAAGGACGTCCCACCCGTCTTGGGGATATGGACGAACACGTATCCACGGGCTTTCGAAACAATCATCAGGACATCGCTTTCATAGCACTAAACTGCCCGTTCACTTTCCTGAACGCAACGCAATTAAACTACCTGCGGCTGCAATCATGACGATCCCGATCAGTTGATTAATCGTGATCCCTTGACCCATCAAGACATAGGCAAAGAACGGCCCAAAAATGAAGATCGAATACTCAAACACTGTCACAAAGCTAGGTTCTGCACTTTGATAGGCTTTAACAAGAAACCCAACGCCGATCAGCGATCCAACCGCTTGCAACAAGATCAGCCACCACGTCAGCGATGTTGGCCAAATCAATCCGCGCAACAAAAAACCATCGCTCCCTGCGGGCGCGTCTGGCGCGATAATAGCCAAGGCTGTCAGCATGATCGCACCGATCACCCCTTGCAGTCCAAAAATCCCTGCAAGCATGACCAGTGTGTCCTCATTCGCGCAAATCTTTTGTGTCGCCACAGATCCCATCGCATAGAACAACCCACCAAAGACGGGCAGAAAATTCAACCACGACATGCCACCATCAGTGGGGCCAAGCACGACAATTATCCCCGCGAACCCAAAGAGAACCGCAAAAATCCGCAGCACACCAACTTTCTCCCCAAAGGCGAAAACACTGATCAGCAAAACGAAAATTGGCGCGGTGAACAGCCCCGCCAAAGCCTGCGCAATCGGCATGAACGCAAGCGAGCCAAAGTAGAACACCATCCCAAGCGCAACCAGCCCATTGCGCAACAACACCGCCCAAAGACGGATCGCACGCAACGTACCAAACCCGAAATAGGCAACGACAGCCAGTATCGGCAAGCCCATGCAAGCGCGGAGAAACTGGAACTGCCACAGGCTAATATCGCGGGCAATCACAGCGATATAATTGTCGATTAATCCGATGATCAACATCGAGATCGCCATAAAAATCGCGGCTTGCTTTGGCTGATGCGTCATTGCTCTTTCCATCTTTCAAAAGTGCTGCCAGTTTAGCGAAAATTTGCGCTACGACACTTGGAAGGATCACACGCTTTATGGGATGGATGAAGGATGAAACCGGATTAGACAAGCGTGCTGCAAATTATCGCGCGCTCACGCCCCTGTCGCATTTGCGGCGTGCGGCCAAAGTGTTCCCGAAAAAGATCGCCCTTGTCTACGGTGAGCAGCGTGTGAACTACGCCGAGTACCACGCGCGCTGCACGCGTCTTGCCTCTGGCTTGGCCCAGCTTGGTGTTGTCTCTGGCGATGTGGTCGCTACCATTTTGCCCAACGTTCCCACCCAAGCCGAAGCACACTTCGGCGTCCCCGCCTGCGCCGCCGTGGTCAACACCATCAACACCCGTCTCGACGTCGGCACTATCGCCTACATCTTTGAGCACGGCGAAGCAAAGGTCGCACTGATCGATACCCAGTTCCTTCCCTCTGCCGAGGCCGCAATTGCGCAAATGGATGGCACTGGCCCCCAGATCATCGAAGTCCCAGACGCCGCCTCAGGCTATCCCGCCACAGGCCGTCACATGACCTACGACACCCTTCTTGCCAGTGGCGATCCCACATTCGAATGGATCATGCCGCAGGACGAATGGGAAAGTCTCTCGCTCAATTACACCTCTGGCACCACGGGTCGCCCGAAAGGCGTCGTATGCCACCATCGCGGCGCGTACCTCATGACAATGGGCACCGTCGTCAGCTGGCAGCTGACTCTCGCGCCTGTTTATCTCACCATCGTGCCCCTGTTTCACTGCAACGGTTGGAACCACACGTGGATGATGCCGATGCTTGGCGGCACAATCGTGTTTTGTCGCGATATCACTGCAAAAGCGGTTTACAATGCTATTGCGGACGAACGCGTGACGCATTTCGGCGGCGCCCCTATTGTTCTGAACACGCTCGTCAATTCCGCGCCCAAGGATCGTCGCACCTTTGATCACACCGTTGAGGTCTTTACCGCAGGCGCCCCACCCGCCCCTGCAACACTGGCTGCGATTGAAACGATGGGTTTCCACATCACACAAGTGTACGGCCTCACCGAAACCTACGGTCACGTCACAGAATGCCTATGGGACGGGGATGAATGGGACGGCTTAGAGCAAAGCGAACGCTCGGCCATCAAGGCCCGTCAAGGCGTCGCAATGCCGATGATGGACGACATCACGGTGCTAGACCCTGACATGGTGCAGGTCGCAATGGACGGCACCCATCAGGGTGAAATCATGATCCGTGGAAATTCGGTGATGAAGGGATACCTAAAGAACCCTGACGCGACAGAAGAAGCCTTTGCAGGCGGGTATTTCCATTCAGGTGATCTTGCCGTGCAACATCCCGACCAGCACATCCAAATCGCAGACCGCGCCAAGGACATCATCATTTCCGGCGGCGAAAACATCAGTTCCGTCGAAGTCGAAGGCACACTCATGGCGCACCCCGCGGTTTCACTTTGTGCGGTTGTGGCCAAGCCCGATGACAAATGGGGCGAAGTGCCTTGCGCCTTCGTCGAACTCTTGCCCGGCGCAAGTGTAACAGAAGCTGAACTAATCGCCTTCGCGCGCAGCTCTCTCGCAGGGTTCAAAACGCCCAAGGCCGTGGTCTTTCAAGAACTCCCCAAAACCTCGACAGGCAAAATTCAGAAATTCGAACTGCGCAAACAATTCACCGCCTAGTAGCGCTCCCCCATCAAGCGATAGCTCCAAAACGCCTCATCGCTCTCTAATCCCCGCATCAATTCTGTGGGCGTGAACCCCGTTTGCGCCCGCACCTGCCGTCCCATGTGTGATTGATCTGAGTAGCCCACATCCGCTGCGATCCCAGCCATATCATCTGTGCCATCCTTTAACGCCAAGGCGAATGCCTCTTCGGCTTTGGAATACGTCTTCAATCCCCAATCATACGCCCGAAACTACTTTGCTCTGGGCGCACATCTTGCCAAAGCGGCGCAAGACCATCTTGAACCATTTCGAACGCCTTGCTCGCATCACCCGTTAGAAACGCACGCTCCAAAACATCCCGTGCTCGGCCTTCTGGCACGTGATCAAGCGGCACGCTCTTGTCGCTAAATTCTTGCATCGACACGCCTAGGGTCAGGACCCATTAACTGATTGAGCCTGTGGGGCTGATATGATTCACGACCCCTAGCTTTGGACCCAGATATGCAGAACCGTGTGCGTGAAGAAATCAACGCAGCGGTTACAACGCGCGACGTTACGTCCGAGCACCTCGACACCCTCCCCCTAACACGCGCTGTGTTCTACGAAGCAATGCGCCTCTACCCCCCAGCGCCCAAATGGTGCGCGATTGCATCGCTGACACCAAATTCGCAGGAATCCCACTGAAAAAGGGCATGACTGTCACCATTCCAATCTATGCAATCCACAGAAACCCAGATTTCTGGGACCAACCCAATGCCTTCATGCCCGATCGTTTCCTGGACCAAAATGTCTTTACTAAAGAAAATCGCTTTCGCTACCTACCCTTCGGCGGCGGCGTGCGCGTTTGTCTGGGTCAAGCCTTCGTCATGGCCGAAGTCGTCATCATGCTCGCCCAGATAATCCCCAAACTGAATATCCAAGACGCGACCGAGGGCGACCTAAAGTTCGAAACCGGTGCCACATTGCGTGCCAAAAACGGGTTATTCGTGCGCTTTTCACCGATTTAGGCCACTCTTCGTGCTTGGCGTTGCCCGCGACAGCAAGGCTGTGTTATATTTCCCCCAAATGAGGCAGAGCAGAAACGCCCGAAATGACAGCGCTAACCAAATATGATCGGCTAGAATCTGCGGGCCTGTGGCGCGCGGCACCCGATCAACAGTGCGTTGACGTGATCGTCAGCCTTGGCAATGCGACCCTCACAATCAAGGACACACGCGACCAGGCCCTCGCGCATTGGTCACTCGCTGCGATTGCGCGCTCTAACCCGGGCAAACGCCCCGCTTTGTTCCACCCAGAAGGCGACACCAGCGAAACCCTCGAAATCGCGACCGACGAAGACGAGATGATCCGCGCCATCGAAAAACTGCGCAAAGCCGTTGAACGCGCACGTCCGCGAAAGGGGCGCCTTCGCGGGGTGCTAACCATCGGGATCTTGGCCGCAGCCGCTATTGCAGCGGTCACCTTCTTGCCAAATGCGATTGTTGATCAGGCGATAAAGGTCGTGCCTGATGTCAAACGCGCCGAAATCGGTAACGCGCTCCTTACTCAAATGCAGCGGGCTACAGGTGCACCTTGCAGCGGATCAAGCGCGCGAAACGCATTGGTAGAACTCACTCAACGCCTTTCCACAGATGAGGGCCCGACCTACCTCGCCGTTATGCGCGCTGGTGTGAAAGACGCCCTGCATATGCCAGGCGGCGTGATCTTATTAAGCCGAACCTTGGTTGAAGATCACGAAGATCCTGATGTCGTCGCAGGCTACATTGTCGCCGAACAAACACGTCGTGCCGCGCGCGACCCTCTACGCCACATGCTTGAAAATTCGGGCATGTTCGCGACCCTGCGCTTGCTAACCACCAGTAATTTGCCCGCCAGCGCAATCAAATCCCATGCGAAAAAATTGCTGACTGAAAGCCCGATGCCACTCCCGATGGAACCCTTGCTTGCGCGCTTTGCACGGCAGGCCATCCCCAGCAGCCCGTACGGATATGCGCTTGATGTGACGGGTGAAATCACCCTTCCAATTATCGAAGGCGATCCAATAACGGGAACATCGCAACGTCCAGTTTTGCCTGACGCGTCATGGGTCCGACTACAAACAATTTGCGAAGGCTAAGGCTGTCACCAGTTTTCACTTTGCTTACCTAAGATCAAAGCGGTTTTTTCAAGCGATGCAGAATATGACGATGTGCGCCTTTGCCACTGGCTCCGCTCAGCCCTGTATCAAGAAACCCCTCGCGTTCCCAAAACGTCCGCCCGCGTGGGTTCTTATTCGACACGGCCAAGTATAAATTCGACGCATCTCCTTGAACTGCGAGACCTTCCAAATGACGCAGAAATATGACTCCATATCCCTTTTCACGTGCCCATGGTCCCAGCAGCAAAAGCCCAATGCAGGCATCCTCCGCGCCCGGAAACCCGAAGAACAAATCAGCAAGTCCGGCCAATCGATCCTCAACATATAGCCCTAGATGCTGCGACGCACTCGCATCACAATTTGGCGGAGCGGTTTCAAAAAAGTCACGCGCCTTGGCACGATCAGGCGCAATGCCGTCAACCAATGTCCAATAGTCTGGTGCCCGTGCATAAAAAGAAACGACAGCCTCTAAATCTTTCGTCACTTCAAGAGGACGGATCAGCATTCTCACCTCGGAAATAAAAAAGGCCCCACCAAATATAGCGGGGCCTCGTAAGTCACTGAAGATTTAGTTAGTTTCGCGCAAAGGCATCGCGGAAACCTGCGTTGCGAACAGCCGTCAAAGCACCGTTGGTGTGCGCAGCAGATTTGAACGGACCTGCAAGAACAATTCGCATTTGCTTGCCACCGCGCACAAATTTACCAATGCGCACAGGGATCCCCATCCGTTGAATGCGGCTGGCAGTGTTTTGTGCGTTGCTCTCAACACCGAACGTGCCGACCTTAACAAAGCGCTTTCCAGCGGCTGCAGCGGGCTTACGAGGGGCAGTCGAGCGCGTTGAAACCCGTACCTGCTGTCGCTGCTGCACGACCTGTTGACGCACGACTTGTCTCTTTTGCACACGACGCGGCGCTTGTCCTTGCGTGGATATAACCTGAACGCCTTAGCTCCATGCTGCATTTTGCTGGGCTTCTGACGTGTATGGATATCTCAGACCCAGAAAGGATCGCGTCACGTCGCGCCGTGTGCTGCGCACAATCAAACGGCGCGGCACAGTTTGTGACCAGATCAAATCAGTCTTTGCTTTTCAACCAAGTGTTTGATGCGCACGGCGTGTATTCAACCGGTCATCTTTCCAAACCTTACGGTACCCTTTTGGGGTTGGCGACGTCAGGCGCGCAGCTTGCTGCTGTTCATAGACATGGCGTGGAACCACACGTGCATTCGGGCTGACATTTGCCATGACCTGACCGTTTGCATTACGAAAAGTACCGCCCTTGATATCTCCCGCGCGGGTCGTAACAAGCAATCCAGCTTGTGCACCACAGCGTACGGCTCCGGCACCCCGCCCAATAAATTGCTGGCTCAAAGCAGATGCGCCACGACACGTTTGTGACGTACCAGCGCGCTGCGTGATGACACGAGGCTGCTGTGCAGCCTGTGCCTGCGGAGCGACACGAACAATGCGTGGCGCTTTCTGAGGTGCTTGCACCCGCGCAGTTTGAACGCAGCGTGTTGGTGCGGCGACACCCCTTGCTTGGGGCTGGTTCACGCGCCGAATTGTTGGCGCTGCGCGTGTTTTCACAACGGGTGTGGATGCAACGGTACGCACGGGCTTGGGTGCAAGCACTGCGGCGACCGTTGTGCGTGCAGGGCGTATTGCTGTGACCGCCGGCGACTTCGGCGCTGTGGCAGCACCGATTTGAACAGGTGCAGCCGCTTTTGGTGCTGCTGCAGTGGTTCCACCGGACCGAATACTGGGGGACAAACCACAGACAACTTCACGCTTGCGCGACACGCGCGGCACCCAATTTACATTTCCGTCTACGCCAGCACGAATATAGACACAGCCTTTGCTGTCTACATATTGACTTGCTTTAAAGGATGCTGGTAGCAGATCAGCAGGACCATTGTCCTTGCGCAAAGTTTGCGCAGCCACACTCGTAAAGCTCAAAGCACATGTTGTCGCAAGAATCGACAACGATAAGAATCGTTTAAAGATCATTTTCTGCCCCCACAGATGGAGCCTAACACTGTCTTAGATTCGCCACAGAGTCTAACGTGCCTTCGCTAAATGATCCCTATTATAACTCTATTTTGTGCCAAACATTCGATCACCCGCATCCCCTAGTCCCGGCATGATGTAACCCAGCTCGTTCAGGCGCTCGTCCAATGCAGCTGTAACGATAGGAATATCTGGATGCGCTTCTTTCATACGTGCAACGCCCTCGGGTGCAGCAAGCAAACAAAGGAACCGAATATTCTTAGCACCCGCCTTCTTCAGCAGATCAATTGCAGCCACAGATGAATTGCCTGTCGCCAACATAGGATCTACGGCAATGACAAGCCGATCCTCAAGCGCATCAGGCGCTTTAAAGTAATACTGCACCGGTTGCAGCGTTTCTTCATCGCGGTAAAGCCCAACAAAACCGACCCGTGCTGATGGGATCAGTTCTAAAACACCATCCAGCAATCCATTGCCAGCGCGCAAAATTGAAATCAACGCCAGCTTTTTTCCATCCAGCGTCGGCGCATCCATCGCCGTCATCGGTGTTTCAATCCGTTTCGTCGTCATCGGCAAACCGCGCGTCACTTCGTATGCGAGCAGCTGAGAAATTTCGCGCAAAAGCTGGCGGAAAACCGCCGTCGATGTCTCCTTTTCCCGCATAAGCGTCAATTTGTGCTGCACCAACGGGTGATCAACGATCTTCAAATGTTCTGACATGGCTTATGCCTCCAATTTCTTAAGAATTCGTGCGCGTGTAGCATCGTCACAAAATGCAGCTTTGGCAGAGGCCGCAGCGATGTCCCTAAACACACCTTCGTCCCAACCAAACGTATTCGCAAGGTTGAGATACTCATCCCGCATCGTCGTGTGGAAAAACGGCGGATCATCCGTGGACACACTCACAGGCACGCCCGCGCGTCGCAGCGTATCGATGGGGTGGGATTTCCAATCAGGATACACACCCAGAACAACGTTCGAACCGGGACAAACCTCAAGGACGATGCCCTTTTCAGCCAACTCATCTATCAGTGCATGATCCTCCGCCGCGCGCACACCATGGCCAATCCGCTCAACCCCTAAATCCTGCACAGCCTCGCGCACTTCTTCAGGTCCACGCCATTCGCCCGCGTGCGTGGTCAGGCGCAAGCCCGCCTCACGCGCCATATCGAAACTGTAGGTAAAGTCGCGTTGCTTGCCTTGGTTTTCGTCCCCGCCCATGCCAAAACCAACAATGAAATCACCCACCGTTTCCGCCGCACACAGCGCAGCTGTTTTCGCCTGTTCAGGCCCTTCATGGCGAATACAGGTCACGATCCCGCGCGAAATAATCCCGAAATCGCGCTCGGCCTCATTAGCCGCCTCAACCATCGCCGCCAAGTAATCGCGCCACGCAGACACATCGCCGCCGCCACAGAAATTAGGGCTGACAAAGCTCTCAATATAGACGACGCCATTCGATGCTGCCTCTTCCAGAACGGCCAAGCCAAGACGTTTGAAATCCTCGGGGCTTTGCAAAACAGTCGTCGCCGCCTCGTAAATCCGTAAGAACGGCACAAAGCCCTCGAATGCATAGGACCCGTCCGCCGTGAAGATTTTCGAGATGTCGATCTTCTTTTCTTTCGCCAGTCCCCGAATGAACGCGGGCGGCGCGGCCCCTTCATAGTGCGTGTGCAATTCCACCTTGGGCAGGTCCAGAATCGCCGCCAGTTCTTCGCTCATTTCGTTCATAGAAAACTCCGTCCAATGCCATGTGACTTGGCCCCAAGATGCGCCGCGATCGACGCGCCAACATCCACAAACCCACAAACGCCTATCTCGCCCACTCCAGCGCCATGCACAAGCACAGGCACCTGTTCGCGCGTGTGATCTGTTCCGGGCCAGCTCGGGTCATTTCCGTGATCGGCGGTCAGGATCAGCAGATCATCGGGTGCAAGGCGCGGCAGGAATTGCCCCAGCCAAACGTCAAAGCGTTCTAGCGCCGCGCCGTAGCCTTCAACATCACGGCGATGACCATAGTCCGTGTCAAACTCTACAAGGTTCGCAAAGACAAAATCGCCGTGCCCCGCCGTCTCCGCCAACCCATCAAGCGCGTGCATCAGATCAATGTCAGGCCCCTTGGTCGACGTATCAATCCCCGCCATCGAAAAGATATCACCAATTTTCCCGACGCCATGCACTGTGCCACCCGCATCTTGCACCCAATTGGTCAGCACAGGTTCGGGCGGCGAAATCGCAAAGTCGCGCCGTTTTGGCGTGCGCTTAAAGTCCGCACGCGTCGTGCCAACAAAGGGTCGCGCAATCACGCGGCCAACGCGCATGTCATGCAAGATCGGCGCAATCTCGCGACACATCTGCAAAAGGCGCTCATAGCCAAACACCTCTTCATGCGCCGCAATCTGCAACACGCTATCAGCGGACGTATAACAAATCGGCCAACCCGATTTCAGGTGCTCTTCGCCGAAATCATCAATCACTTTTATCCCGTTGGAATGCGCGTTGCACAGGATCCCCTCGGTGCCAGCCGCGCGGCACAGCGCTTGGGTTAGCGCATCTGGAAACGCGGGCGTCGCGTCAGGGAAATACGTCCATTCCCAGGGCACAGGCAGCCCCGCCAATTCCCAATGCCCCAATGGCGTGTCCTTGCCCTGCGAAATTTCACGCGCAACGCCCCAGCGACCATACGGCACCGCATCTAAACCTGGGGTCTCGATTTCCGTCGATAGCCGCATCGCAGCCCCAAGTCCCAGCGCGTCCAAATTCGGAACATTCAGACCACGCTTTGCAAGGATATGCCCCAGCGTGTTCGCACCCGTATCAGGCAAATCACCATTGAAAAAATCACATGCATCCGGCGCACCACCACAGCCAACACTGTCCAGAACAATCAAAAATGCGCGCGCCATTAGCGGATCACCTCATGTACAAGTTCCCGTTTGGCAGGGCGCGCATCTGACAACGTTATCGCATGCCGCAAAGCTGCCGCCGCCTGATCCGCCTGCCCTTCGCGCGCACCGTGAACACGCGCCAGAACTTGGCCTTTCACAACCCGCGTGCCCAGTGTGACCACGTCGGAAAACCCGACCGCAGGGTTCACCAGATCGCTTTCAACCTGCCGTCCACCGCCCAATCCAACCACGGCCAGACCCAGCGTTTCACCCTCAATCGCGCTGACATACCCGCTCGCGCGCGCGGTCACTTCACGAATAACAGGCGCTTCTGGCAAATATCTCTCAGGATTATCCACAAATCCCAAAGGTCCACCCATCGCCACAATCATCTTCCCAAACCGCTCCGCCGCGCGCCCACTCGTAATCGCATTGCTCAACGCTTCGCGCCCTGCATCTTCGCTCGCCACGTGCCCCGAACTGAATAAAAGCTGCGCGCCCAGCGCAAGGCTAAGCTCATACAACGGCCTACGCTGGCCACCACGTAGAACCTTCATCACTTCCGCCACTTCCAACGCGTTGCCAAGTGCAGGCGCAAGCGGCGCGTTCATATCCGTGATCAGCGCCGTGGTCGGGCATCCCGCCAAATTCGCCGTCGCTACCAAGGCCGTCGCTAAGGCCCGCGCATCCTCAGCGGCCTTCATAAATGCACCAGATCCGACCTTCACATCCAAGACCAACCCTTGCAAACCCGCTGCCAATTTCTTGGACAGGATCGAAGCCGTAATCAGATCAAGACTTTCCACCGTCGCCGTCACATCGCGCACCGCATAAAGACGTTTGTCCGCAGGTGCGATATCCGCGCTCGCACTCACAATCGCACACCCCGCTTGCGACACGATGCTATGAAACTGCCCTTCATCCACAGACGTCGACACGCCCGGAATGCTTTCCATCTTATCTAGCGTGCCGCCCGTATGGCCCAAACCACGCCCCGAAATCATCGGCACATACGCCCCGCAGGCCGCCAAAGCAGGGGCCAGAACAAGGCTCACACAATCGCCAACTCCGCCCGTCGAATGTTTGTCCAGCACGGGACCGGCCACATCCCATTTCAACGTCTTCCCACTGTCGCGCATCGCCAAAGTCAGCGCCGCACGCCCATCCTGACCAAGCCCACGCAAACACACCGCCATCGCAAACGCACCCGCCTGCGCATCCGTCACCGATTGATCCGCAAGCCCCTGCGCGAACCACGTCAGCGCATCAGGCGCAACAGGTTCGCCCCGCCGCAGCGCCGCTATAATCGCGCGCGCATCCACCTATGCACCGCTCATAAAGCTGGCATCAAACGCACCGGGCAACAATTCACCAACCGTCATCGCCAGTTCCTTGCCGCCAACCGTCGCCAGCGTCACGACCACATCGCCGCCTGCAAATTCGGCAATCTTCTGACGACATCCCCCACACGGCGGCACTGGTTCATCACTGCCCGCAATCACATAGACCTCTGCAATCGCGCGCTCACCCGCCGCGCACATCGCCGCAATCGCGCCCGCCTCTGCGCATATTCCTTCCGGATAGGCAACATTCTCTACGTTGCAGCCCTGATAGACCGTCCCCGACGCCGTCTTGATAGCAGCCCCAACCTTAAAATTTGAATAAGGCGCGTGCGCATTTTCACGCACAGCTTTTGCCAAATCTCTCATGCTCATTCCGGCTCTCCCGTCCACGTGCGAAATGCGCCCGGCAAGGACACTTCCAGCAATTCTAAATTCTCGGACGCATCCGAATAGCGCGTCATCATTGAGGGCGGCGTTACAAACGCATCCCCCGCTTCCAAATGATACGGATCACGATCTTCACCCTCTAGCGTCATCGTCCCTTCCATCACAAAGGTGAAGTGAATGTGGCTGTCATGCGCGCTCCAATCAGGCTTTCCATCAGAGCGACGCACAACATGCACCCCCGCCACATCACGCGTGTTCTCTGCGATCAACGTATCGCGGCTGATGAACCCAGACACGCGGAAATCAGACCACTCCGCCTCTTCCACCTTATGGTGCACAAACTTCTGCCCTTGGAATTCCCGTTCGCGGTGTACCGTGCCGTTGGGCAATTCCATATCATGATCAATCGTCGTGATGTGTTCGGCAGGCACACCAATCTCGATCACCTCGATATTGTCGGAGGCAAACAAAACACGGTGGCGAATTTCTGGCGGTTGAATCACGCAAGACCCTGCGTGCAAGCGAAACGGTTCGCCCTGATCCTCGTAAACCAGATCGACCCAGCCGCGATAACAGAAAATCAATTGAAACCCGACCGTATGATAATGCACCATGTCCGGCACAGGGCCACCATCAGGAATGCGAATGTGCGACGCAATGATCGACCCACCCAAACGGTCAGGAATCAAATCGCGGTACTGCATCCCTGCGCGACCAACGACCCAAGGGGCCTGATCGGCAAGGCGACGCACAACGAAGGAATGCAGCGTTTGCGGCAAAACCATAGGCGGATCCATCTCGGTGACACTCACACGCGTCCCACCGGGGCTGACCTGCTCGCCTAATCCACCTTTGTCTTCGGGGTCCGCGCAGCGCAAACGCAGCTCAATCGCAGCCGCTTTGCTGTCCTGATCCAGACGCAAGGACACCCCATGTCCAGAGAAAACCGCGACACGTGGATCGTCAGCGGGATAGATCATGTCCAACTTGAACCCCAGCGTTTTGGTAAAGAACGCAATATCCGCGCGAATATCGCTGGTTGGCCCACAGACCTCTGCTTTGATGTTCGACATGACCACTCTTTCATTCGCGACTCTCACGGCGGTCGCCAAAGACAGAGTGTCAACGCATTCACTCATTTGCAAGATATCAAGATTTCTGTATCAAACCACTCAGACGTAGTTCGCGCGAAAAATATAGTTTAATATCAAACTAAATCTCGAACGACACGAATGAGGGGCACCAAAATGACCGATACCAAAACCGATGCAGCCAAAGAAGCAGTCCGCAAGGCAGCACTCAATTATCATGAATTCCCCAAGCCCGGAAAACTAGAAATCCGAGCTACCAAGCCCCTCGCCAACGGTCGTGACCTTGCCCGCGCCTATTCCCCCGGCGTCGCCGAAGCCTGCATCGAGATCAGCAAGAACCCCGTTGACGCCAGCCGCTACACCGCGCGCGGCAATCTGGTTGCGGTTGTCACCAATGGCACAGCGGTTCTGGGTCTTGGCAACATCGGACCCCTCGCTTCCAAACCTGTAATGGAGGGCAAAGCAGTCCTGTTCAAACAGTTCGCGGGCATTGATTGTTTTGACATCGAACTGAACGAGACCGATCCAGAAAAGCTCGCCGATATCGTGTGTGCGCTTGAACCCACCTTCGGCGCAATCAACCTGGAGGACATCAAAGCCCCAGAATGTTTCATCGTTGAAAAACTGTGTCGCGAGCGCATGAACATTCCCGTGTTCCACGACGATCAACACGGTACGGCCATCGTTGTCGGGGCCGCTGCGACCAACGCGCTTTATGTCTCTGAAAAGAAATTCGAAGATATCAAAATCGTTTCCACAGGTGGCGGTGCAGCTGGCATTGCATGCCTGAATATGCTGCAAAAACTGGGTGTTAAGCGCGAAAATATCTGGCTTTGCGACATCCATGGCCTGGTCTACGAAGGCCGCACAGAGGACATGAACCCGCAAAAAGCAGCCTATGCCCAAAATAGCGATCTGCGCACTTTGGACGATGTGATCGACGGTGCGGATATGTTCCTTGGCCTGTCTGGCCCGAACGTTCTGAAACCCGAAATGGTCGCAAAGATGACCACGAAACCCATCATCTTTGCCCTTGCCAACCCCAACCCAGAAATTGATCCAGCCGAGGCACGCAAAGTTGCGCCCGACGCGATCATCGCCACAGGGCGCAGCGATTTCCCGAACCAAGTGAACAACGTCCTGTGCTTCCCTTTCATCTTTCGCGGCGCGCTGGACGTGGGCGCAACAGACATAAACGATGAAATGAAACTGGCCTGTATCGCAGGCATTGCCGAACTCGCACGCACAACCACCAGCGCCGAGGCCGCCGCCGCCTATAAGGGCGAAGAAATGACCTTTGGCCCTGATTATCTGATCCCGAAACCCTTCGACCCACGCCTGTCCGCGATCGTGTCCTCCGCCGTAGCGCAGGCCGCAATGGAAACCGGCGTCGCGACCAAACCGCTCGAAGATCTCGACGCGTACAGAGAAACGCTGAACGCTTCCGTCTTCAAATCTGCAATGCTGATGCGCCCCGTGTTTGCGGCCGCCGCCACCGCGACGCGACGCATTGTGTTTGCAGAGGGCGAAGATGAACGCGTGCTACGCGCCGCTCAAGCGATCTTGGAAGAAACCAAAGAGACCCCCATCCTTATTGGGCGACCTGATGTGATCGAAACCCGTTGCGAACGCGCAGGTCTCAACATTCGCCCTCACCGTGATTTCAACGTGGTGAACCCACAAAACGACCCGCGCTACCGCGATTACTGGGAAACGTATCATGGCATCATGGCGCGCAAAGGTGTCACACCCGACATCGCGCGCGCCGTTATGCGCACCAATTCAACAGCCATTGCCGCCGTCATGGTTCATCGCAAGGAAGCTGACAGCATGATTTGCGGAACATTCGGCGAATACCGTTGGCATCTGAACTACCTCACGCAAATCTTGGGCGACGACACTCATACACCAGATGGCGCGCTGTCCATGATGATCCTTGAGGACGGCCCCTTGTTCGTGGCTGACACCCATGTTTGGTCCCTGCCCGATCCAGAACATCTGGCCAACACGGCCATCGGTGCTGCGCGTCACGCACGTCGCTTTGGCGTCGAACCACGTGTCGCCTTTTGTTCGCAATCCCAGTTTGGCAATCAGGCCGAAGGCTCTGGCAAACGCCTGCGCGCCGCGATTGCGCTGCTTGATGATATGAAGCTCGACTTCCAATATGAGGGCGAAATGAACGTTGATGCGGCCCTTGATCCTGAATTGCGCCAACGCCTGATGCCCAACAGCCGCCTTGATGGTGCTGCAAACGTGTTGATCTTCGGTCACGCCGATGCAGCCTCCGCAACGCGCAATATCCTCAAATCCAAAGCCGGCGGGTTAGAAGTTGGCCCGATCCTGATGGGCATGGGCAACCGCGCGCACATCGTCACCCCCGGCGTCACAGCGCGCGGCCTTTTGAACATGGCCGCCGTCGCAGGCACGCCTGTTTCAAACTACGGTTAAGACAGATCACGGTGGGTTTGCAGATTTGCAAACCTGCCGCTCTGGCCGCCCGTTATCGCTAAACACAGCCACTTTGCAAAAATCTGCAGTGCGAAAACCCATGGTTTTGCGAACTAATTGCGGCAATCCGTCTCTTTATTCGCGTTGAAGCTTGCTCAAATCGTCCCACGCGGCCTAACTCGTTCGCAACATATGCGAAGGATGCCATGATGACCTATAAAGATGTCTATGCCAGCTGGCAGAACGATCCAGAAGCGTTCTGGCTGGACGCAGCAAACGCCATTGATTGGGACGAGGCACCGACAAAGGCGCTGACCGACAAGGGCAACGATCTGTATGAATGGTTCGCCGATGCCAAGGTGAACACATGCTACAACGCCGTGGACCGCCACGTCGAAAACGGGCGTGGCGATCAGGTCGCAATCATCCACGACAGCCCGATCACCAACTCCATCAGCAAGATCACATATGCCGAATTGCAAACGCGCGTTGCATCCCTTGCGGGGGCCTTGCGCGCCAAGGGCGTCGAAAAGGGCGACCGCGTCATCATCTATATGCCAATGGTCCCCGAAGCGCTGGACGCCATGCTCGCATGTGCGCGCATCGGCGCGATCCACTCGGTCGTGTTCGGCGGGTTTGCCGCCAACGAATTGGCCGTGCGCATTGACGACGCAACACCCAAAGCCATCATCGCCGCCTCCTGCGGGCTAGAGCCGGGCCGTATCGTCAAATACAAACCGCTCCTTGATGGGGCTGTTGAACTGGCAACACACAAGCCTGACTTCACCGTGATCTTGCAGCGCGAACAAGAGGTGGTCGACCTTGGCCCTCGCGATGTAAATTGGCACGATTTCCAAAAAGGCACGACGCCTGCGGATTGCCTCCCTGTTGAGGGCAATCACCCCGCCTACATCCTCTACACCTCTGGAACCACAGGCGCGCCAAAGGGCGTGATCCGTCACACAGGTGGCCACCTCGTGGCGCTGAACTGGACAATGAAAAACGTCTATAACGTTGATCCTGGCGATGTATTCTGGGCCGCTTCTGACGTCGGTTGGGTCGTGGGCCATTCCTACATTTGCTACGCTCCGCTGGTGCACGGCAACACAACGATCGTGTTTGAAGGCAAGCCCGTCGGCACCCCCGATGCAGGCACCTTCTGGCGCGTTATTTCTGACCATAACGTCAAAAGCTTCTTCACCGCCCCAACCGCATTCCGCGCCGTAAAACGCGAAGACCCCAAGGGCGAGTTCATCAAAAAATACGATCTAAGCTGCCTCAACGTCGTCTATCTCGCAGGTGAACGCGCGGATCCCGATACGATCCAATGGGCACAAAATCAGCTAAACGTTCCCGTGATCGACCACTGGTGGCAAACCGAAACGGGCTTTGCGATTGCCGCAAACCCAATGGGGATCGAAGCGCTTCCCGTCAAACTTGGCAGCCCCTCTGTCGCGATGCCCGGGTACGATGTACAAGTCCTTGATGAGGGCGGTCACCCCATGAAAACAGGCGAGCTCGGCGCGATTGCTGTCAAACTTCCCCTGCCCCCTGGCACGCTGCCGACACTATGGAATGCAGAAGATCGCTTTCGTAAAAGCTATCTCACGCAATTCCCCGGCTATTACGAAACGGGTGACGCGGGCATGATTGACGAGGACGGCTACCTCTACATCATGGCGCGCACGGATGACGTGATCAATGTCGCGGGCCATCGCCTATCGACTGGCGGCATGGAGGAAGTTCTTGCAGGACACCCCGACGTCGCAGAATGCGCAGTGATCGGCGTAACTGATCAGCTAAAGGGCCAGATGCCCGTCGGTTTTGTTTGTCTGAATTCGGGCGCAGGTCGCGATAATGCAGACGTTGCGGCGGAATGCGTCAAGCTGGTGCGCGAAAAGATCGGCCCTGTGGCCGCGTTCAAACTGGCTGTTGTCGTGGACTGTCTGCCCAAGACCCGTTCTGGTAAAATTCTACGGGCCACGATGGTGAAAATCGCCGACAGCGAAACGTTTAAACTACCTGCAACGATTGATGATCCTGCAATTTTGGATGAAATCAAGATCGCATTGCAAAGCATCGGCTATGCCAAATAGGCGCTAAACAAATTGTTCCCGGATCAGGCGTTCTTCCAGGCCGTGTCCGGGATCAAACAAGATACGATGCGCAACACTTGGGCGGGAACGAATATCAACCTGAATAACGTTCTTCACGGATCGCCCATCTGCATCCGCCATAACAGGGCGCTTTTCAGGCTCTAACACCTCAAACCGCACCTTGGCTGATTTGGGCAAAAGGGCCCCGCGCCAGCGACGCGGGCGAAACGCGGCCATCGCAGTCAACGCCAAGACATCCGCACCAATCGGCAAAATCGGCCCGTGCGCTGAATAATTGTAGGCCGTTGATCCCGCAGGCGTCGCCAAAAGCGCGCCGTCACACACCAATTCCTGCATCCGCAAACGATCATCAATGTAGATACGCAACTTGGCCGCTTGTGGACCTGCACGTAGCAACGACACTTCGTTGATCGCCAGTTCGCGGTGGATCTTGCCATCACTGTCCAGCGCTTCCATCGACAGCGGGTTGATCACCTCTTCGACCGCATCCGAAAGACGTTCCTGCAAATCCGCCTCGCTATATTCGTTCATCAAAAATCCGATGGTCCCACGGTTCATTCCGTAAACAGGCGCGGGCAAATCTTGGGTGCTGTGCAAGACCGACAACATAAAGCCGTCCCCACCCAGTGCCACAATGACATCTGCCTCCGCTTTGTCCGTGTTGCCATAACGCGTCACCAAAGCGCCCCGCGCCGCTGCCGCAGTCGGGGTGTCACTGGCCAAAAAGGCGATCTTTAGGGGCATCACGCAGGTCCTCTGCAAAACCAAAGTCAGACAACTCAAGCACAAGTTTCGTGCAACTGCCAGCCACGTGGCGCGGCAAAAGGTATAATCGTCGTATATCGCGCTTGAGACTCGCGAAAATTCCTATAAGTCATGGCGCAAATCATAACCAACGCGACTTTGGAGACTGAAATGACCGAATTTTTCACCCAATCCCTGTCTGAACGTGATCCAGAAATTTTTGGCTCAATCACAGCCGAACTTGGCCGTCAGCGCAACGAGATCGAATTGATCGCGTCTGAAAACATAGTCTCTGCCGCCGTCATGGAAGCGCAGGGCTCTGTGATGACCAACAAATATGCAGAAGGCTATCCGGGCCGACGCTATTACGGTGGTTGCCAACACGTAGACGTTGCAGAAAACCTCGCGATTGAGCGCGCGAAAAAGCTGTTCAACTGTAGCTTTGCAAACGTGCAACCCAACTCTGGCTCCCAAGCCAACCAAGGCGTGTTCCAAGCGCTGCTTCAGCCCGGCGATACGATTTTGGGCATGTCCTTGGACGCTGGTGGTCACCTGACACACGGTGCCAAGCCGAACCAATCAGGTAAATGGTTCAATGCGGTGCAATACGGCGTGCGCAAAGAAGACAATCTGCTTGATTACGATCAGGTTGAAGCGCTTGCCAAAGAGCACCAGCCAAAGATGATCATCGCGGGCGGGTCCGCGATCCCACGCCAAATCGATTTCAAACGTATGCGCGAAATCGCTGACATGGTCGGCGCGTATCTGCACGTGGACATGGCCCACTTTGCAGGTCTTGTGGCAGCGGGCGAGCATCCATCTCCCTTCCCGCATGCACACGTCGCGACAACAACAACGCATAAAACATTGCGCGGCCCACGTGGCGGCATGATCGTCACCAATGACGAAGCACTTGCGAAAAAGTTCAACTCTGCGATCTTCCCGGGCATCCAAGGCGGCCCCTTGATGCATGTGATCGCAGCCAAGGCCGTCGCATTCGGCGAAGCACTTGAGCCAGAGTTCAAAACCTACATCAAACAAGTCATCATCAACGCCCAAGCGCTGAGCGATCAGTTGATCAAGGGCGGTCTTGATACGGTTACGCACGGCACAGACACACACGTCGTGCTCGTCGATCTGCGCCCTAAAGGCGTGACAGGCAATATCGTCGACAAGGCATTGGGCCGCGCGCATATCACGTGCAACAAAAACGGCGTTCCCTTCGATCCAGAAAAGCCGACTGTGACATCTGGTATCCGTCTTGGATCGCCCGCTGGAACGACGCGTGGATTTGGCGAGCCCGAGTTCCGCCAGATTGCCGATTGGATCATCGAAGTCGTAGACGGCATCGCAGCTAACGGTGAAGACGGCAATGAAGCGGTCGAAGCCAAAGTGCGCGGCGAAGTCGAAGCCATGTGCGAACGCTTCCCAATGTACACAAACCTCTAAAACGTCTTAGGACGGGCGGTGCGTGCAAAGCATGCACCCTACATAGGCTAAACACCGTAAGGTGCGTAACTTCACGCACCTTACGCCCGCTTTACTGTCGCAGTCGCCAAGGCAGTACTCTGTTGTTCCACGCGACCTCTGTGGAACCCAGATTGTAAACATCCACGCGCCTGTGTCACAACGGCAAGATGAGCGAACATCAATCAACCCGTCACACGACACGCCACATAGAACGCCGCCTTGGCGATACCATGCGCAAGGTGCTGCCGCGCCCCATCGCGGAACTGATCATGTTCACGCTGAAACAAGCATGGGCCTGCCTCTTCGGTGCACTCATGCTTGGCGGTCTCATTCTGTCGGACATCATCTGGGACGACACTTGGGCACTCAAACGCTACGACGCCCTCGTGATCTACGCGATCACACTGCAAGCGCTGTTCCTCATCTTGAAACTCGAAACCCTCGCAGAAGCCCGCGTGATCCTGCTCTTTCACATCACGGGCACGGCTATGGAAATATTCAAGGTCAACGTGGGCAGTTGGGCCTATCCCGAACCTGCGCTCCTAAAAATTTGGGGGGTGCCGCTGTTCTCAGGCTTCATGTATGCCTCGGTTGGATCCTTCATCGCGCGGGTGATCCGCATCTTTGACATGCGCTTTGCACCCTACCCACCGCTTTGGATGACCTTCACACTTGGCACGCTGATCTATCTGAACTTTTTCACACATCACTACATCTTTGATGCACGCTACGTTTTATTCGCAGCCACCCTGATCCTGTTCTTTCGCACGCGTGTCTGGTTTCGCATCGCAGACACAGACTATTGGATGCCGCTCCAGTTGGCCGCACTTCTGACCAGTTTCTTTCTATGGCTCGCAGAAAATGTGGGCACAGGAACAGGAACCTGGATTTACGCAGGCACGGATGGCCTCAGCTTGGTCAGCTTTGCGAAACTCGGATCATGGTACCTGCTGCTTTACGTCAGCTTCGTTACGGTCACACTGGTCATGCGCGACGCGCTGATCCAGACGCCCCTCACAAAAGTCCGCGCCAAAACATCAACCCAACGACAAGCGCGATAACGACCAAAATGTTGATCGCTTGCACGCCAAGCATATCCAGAATCATATTTTTACGACGCGCTTTTGGAT